>DLNM01000023.1:0-69410 GCA_002479485.1 Firmicutes bacterium UBA7510
TCATGAAATCACCACCATTATTATATTTTGTTGAAGAATATATATTTTTATACTAACGATTAATTGTTATTTATTATATGTCATATACATAAAATGTTATATATTGTTAAATTTTTAATTAATTACATTTTATTAAATTATGTAGTAATATTATTATAATATTACTAAAGGAGACGTTTGCAATGTATTTGAGAAAAGCTGATATAAATGATGTAGACTATCTATCAGAACTGGTATATAACTCTGAAAATAGTCTAAATTTTGATGAAAATTACATGTGTATTTTCGAAGATAAATATAATGTTAACAAAGAATTTATTGAAAATAGCTACTCATTTTGTATGGTTCAAGATGAAGAAATATTAGGTTTTTTAGGCTTGCAGGAAAATGAAGCCACATTTGAGTTAGAATTTTTTTATATTAAATCTGACTATATAGGTAAAGGATATGGTAAAATAATGTTTCAACTCTTGATAGAGGAGTGCAAAGCGTTAAATATTAAGGAGTTTAATTTAGTTACAAGCCCAGAGTCAATGAATTTTTATGCTAACTTAGGAGCAGTTAAAATTGGAGAGATAAAATCACTTATAGATTGCAATAGAATAATTCCTAAATTAAAATTTGTAGTTAATTAGTTTTTAAGGAGCTATATATGAAAATAATAATTGCCTGTGATTCGTATAAGGACACTTTGTCTGCATTTGAAGTATGTGAAAATATTGAAAAAGGAATTAAAAAAATAAACAAAGAAATTAATGTAATAAAAATTCCTATGGCTGATGGCGGAGAGGGTACTGCTAATGCAATACAAAATATCTTAGGCGGTGAAACAGTAGAGGTATTAGTTAATGATCCGTTGTTTAGAAAAATTAGGTCAAGCTATGTATATATTGAAAAAACTAAAACTGCTATAATTGAAATGGCTAGAGCTTCAGGTCTGGAGTTGTTAGAGTTAAGTGATAGAAACCCAATGAATACTACAACTTATGGAACTGGTGAGCTTATACTTGATGCAATTAATAAGGGCTGCAATAACTTATTAATCGGTATAGGCGGTAGTGCTACAAATGATGGCGGTATTGGTATGGCACACGCTTTAGGTGTGAGATTTTATGATAAGAGCAAAAATGAGATATCGTTAACGGGTAAGGGCTTATTAGATTTAAAAAGTATAGATATCAATAATTTAGATAGTAGAATAAAAGATTGTAATATAAAAATAATGTGCGATGTTGACAATGTTTTGCACGGTCAATATGGAGCTGCCTATGTATACGCTAAGCAAAAAGGTGCAAATGAAAGTATGATACATGCACTTGATGATGGATTGATATATTATGCTAATGTTATAAAAAATTCATTAAATTATGATGTATCAAATATTAAAGGTGCTGGAGCTGCCGGAGGACTTGGAGCAGGAATAATAGTATATTTAAACGGAACAATTCAAAGAGGTATTGATGCTGTTATAGACATAGTAAATTTAGAAGAGAAAATTAAAGATGCTGATTTAGTTATAACTGGAGAAGGACGGATAGATTACCAAACTAAATTTGGTAAAGTACCATATGGAGTTGCACAAATAGCTAAAAAACACAATAAACCAGTCATAGCTATATGTGGCTCGATAGGTAAAAAATACGAAGAATTATATAACTGTGGAATTGATGCAATATTTGCTACAACAGCTATTCAGACATCAATCGAAGAGTATAAAAAAACAACTCCAAAGCAGCTTGAGCAAATGTCAGAAGCTATAGTAAGAACATTTTTTAAAAAATCATTGTAAAATGATTTAAATGATTTATAATAGTAATAGTAGTCATTTTTTTGGATATATTTATAGAATATAAGTTATCAAATTTATAAAAATGAATTCAAAAAAGATTAAAAAAAGGTAGAAGTAAAATTGATTATCAATAGTAATTTATTTAGATATTTCAATGAAATACTTCAATAAAGTAAATTAGAGGTGGATTATGAAGTATTTCATAAAAGAATGGGTTGTACCCGCATTAATAGCATTAGTTATAGTTTTATTATTAAACACATTTGTTTTTCAACTTGTTACAGTTCCGACTGGGTCTATGATTAGCACAATAATGCCAGGAGATAAGCTGTATGTAAATAAGATTTTTGACATAGGAAAAGTTAGACGTGGAGATATTTTAGTATTTAAATCCCATGAATTAGATAAACACTTAGTTAAAAGACTAATTGGATTGCCTGGGGAAACAGTTGAAATTAAATCAAATGGGGATATATATATTGATGGAGCTAAAATTGATGAACCTTATGCAGTTCAGTCAACATGTGAAGAACAAACCTTCAATATTCCAGAGGATAGCTATTTCTTTTTAGGAGATAATAGACCATATTCAAAGGATGCAAGAGCGTGGGAAAATCCTTACATCAACAAAAAAGATGTAATAGGAGAAGCTGTTTTTAGATTCTTCCCTTTCAGTAGAATAGGCAAGATAGAATAGTTAATAAATTATAATAAATTATAATTGAGGGGATATATGAAATATTTTATAAAAGAATGGGTAATACCCTTTTTAATTGCATTAGTAATAGTCTTATTATTAAACATTTTTGTGTTTCAGATAATGACTGTCCCAACTGGCTCAATGATTGATACAATTATGGAAGGGGACAGATTATTTGTGAACAAAATATTTAATATTGAAGATGTAAAACGAGGAGATATTTTAGTATTTAAGTCACATGAATTAAAAATAAACCTTGTAAAAAGATTAATTGGATTACCAGGTGAAACTGTTGATATTAAATCTAACGGTGATGTCTACATAAATGGAGCTAAATTGGATGAGCCATATGTAATTAAGTCAACTGGTATAGAACAAACATTTAATATACCAGAAGATAGTTACTTTTTTTTAGGAGATAATAGACCAATTTCAAAGGATGCAAGATATTGGGTTAATCCATATATAAATAAAAAAGACATTAAGGGAGAAGCTGTTTTTACAGTCTACCCATTTAATAGAATAGGTAAATTAGAATAATATTAATAAAGTAGATAGTGTGAAAAAATATTTCACACTATGGAAGAATCAAAAATTATAGTGCCGTAAAACGGTGTAATGGAGGTAATTATGACAAGAGTATTAGAAGGCTTAAAGCCAGAAAAAGTATTTTATTATTTTGAGGAAATTACAAAAATACCTCATGGTTCAAAAAATGAAAAGCAAATTTCTGATTATTTATATAATTTATCAAAAAATAAAGGTTGGGAAGTTATACAAGATGAAGCTTTAAATATAATTATAAGAAAACCAGCTACTAATGGTTATGAGAATGCACCTATGGTATTACTCCAAGGTCATATGGACATGGTTTGTGAGAAAAATGAGGGTATTGAGCATGACTTTGAAAAAGATCCTCTTAAGCTAAGAATAATAGATGGTCAATTATACGCTACGGAAACTACTTTAGGTGCTGATAACGGAATAGCTGTTGCAATGATTCTTGCTATATTTGATTCTAATGACATTGCTCATCCTGCACTTGAGGCTTTAATAACTGTAGACGAAGAAATGGGGATGACAGGTGTTCAAAAGCTTGATGGAAGCATGATTAAATCAAAACATCTTATAAATCTTGATAGCGAGGCAGAAGGTGTTTTAACAGCAGGTTGCGCTGGTGGTGGAGAAATATTCTTTAAGGTTCCTGTTGAAAAAGTAAAATCAAATATGAGTACTACTTGTAAATTAAAAGTTAGCGGATTAACTGGCGGTCATTCAGGTGCAGATGTTCATAAGGAAAAGGGATATTCAACTAAATTATTAGCAAGATTATTATATGATTTATTAGATGAAATTGAGCTTGTGAGCTTTAATGGTGGTTCAAAACCAAATGCAATTCCAAGGGAAGCAAAGGCAGTTATCAAAACCAATAATTTAGATAATGTAAAAGAAAAAATTGCTAAATGGAACAAGACATTTAAAAATGAATATTCTTTTACTGATCCTGATGTAGTAGTAACAATTGAAGATGCAGAAAATGTTTCAGAAGTATTAAATAAAGAGGTTGCAGAAAAAGTAATTGCATGTATCAGCATAGTTCCAGTTGGAGTATTATCAAGAAGTACAGCTATAGATTTAGTTATTTCATCAAATAACTTAGGTATAGTTACTACAGATGAAAAATATATAACAATAGATTGTCATCCAAGAAGTTCAGTTATGTCATTGTTAACAGAGAGCTTTGAGCCTGCTATGAGACAATTAGCAAAATACCTTAATGTTGAGTATTCAGCTGGAGGATTTTATCCTGGTTGGGAATATGCAAAAGAATCAAAAATAAGAGATATTTGTGCACAAACATATAAGGAAATTTCAGGTAAGGAGTCTCATATAGAAGCAATCCATGCAGGGCTAGAATGTGGATACTTATTAGAGAAATGCAAGTCTCTTGTTGATGCAGTTTCAATAGGACCTAACATGGCAGACATACACTCACCTAATGAGCATTTAGACATTAAATCTGTTGAAAGTACATTTAATTATTTGTGTGAGATATTAAAAAGAATAAAATAAATATAATGACATTAAAAAACTGGATATTATCATTTTGATTTTATCCAGTTTTTTGGTGATACGCCGTAATAGTTTTTAAAAGCTTTAGAAAAAACAAATATATCATCATAGCCAACCATAAAGCAGACTTCTGTTACACTATGATTGGTCTGCAATAGGTTTTTCGCTTCAAGCATTCTTTTTTTAGTTAAATATTCCTTCATCGTTATACCGACACTATCCTTGAAAATGTTAGATAAATAGTGCCTGTCAAGATTTACAATTTTAGCTATATCCTCGATATATATTTTTCTCATATAGTTGTTGCTGATGTAATTTTTAACTATTTCTATATGATTATCTCTTTTTTCCTTAATAAATATGTATGAAAAAACAGCAAACAGCTTGCCAGTAAGAAATTCTTCTCTAGTTCCGGGATATTCATTTATATTGAGCATTTCCTGAAAAATATTAGAGGGCATTTTAAAAACTGGAGTTTCAATGTTATCAAGTTTTTTAGCCAAATTACCGTTAAATCCAATCCATATATAATACCAAGGTTCATACTTGTCTGCAACATATGTTGTAATTTCATCGGGTTTTATCAAAAAGCATTCACCCTTTTTGACATGATAGGTTTCATTGGCTGTGTAAAAAACTCCTTTTCCATTTACAACATAATGTATCAAATAGTGACTACGTTTAGCAGGCCCAAAGCTATGAGAGCTTTTACAATATTCATGTCCACATATCAACGGATTCAAATCATAAAAATTTTTATTTTCAATAGCAAAATCTACGTACATGTTTAACCTCCTATATCTTACATTTTAACATATAATACTTACTTTTTGTAATGTTTTTTTATATTAATTTATAATATAATTTTATTACAAATATAAAAAACAGGAGTGAAATTATGATTAAAGTAACTTTTATGGGTGCAGGCAGTACAATATTTGCTAAAAATGTTTTAGGAGATATAATGCTTACACCATCTATTCGAGATGCTGAAATAGCTTTATATGACATAAATGAGGAGAGACTTAACGAATCATATGAGTTAATTGTTGCAATAAACAAAAATTGCAATGAATCAAAAGCCATAGTGAAAAAATATTTGGGTGTAGAAAACAGAAAAGAAGCTCTAAGAGGTGCAAATTTTGTTGTTGATGCAATTCAAGTAGGTCTTTATGATCCATGTACAATTATAGACTTTGAAATACCAAAAAAATATGGTCTTCGTCAAACAATTGCAGATACAATTGGTATAGGAGGAATTTTCAGAGCTTTAAGAACAATTCCTATACTTAAGGACTTTGCTAATGATATGGAGGAGGTGTGTCCAAATGCATGGTTTTTAAACTATACAAACCCAATGGCTATGCTTACAGGATACATGCTTCGTCATACTAACATCAAAACAGTTGGACTATGTCACAGCGTACAAGGCTGCTCTAGAGAATTATTAAAGGGATTGGGAATAGAGGTTGATGGATTCATTGATAAAATAGCTGGTATTAACCACATGGGTTGGCTATTGGAAATTACAGATATGAAAGGTAACGACTTATATCCGTTAATAAGACAAAAGGCTTCAGAGAAGAATAAAAATGAAAAGCATAATGATATGGTGAGATATGAGTATATCAGATACTTTGGACACTACTGTACAGAAAGCAGTGAACATAATGCAGAGTATAATCCATTTTTTATTAAGTCTAAATATCCTGAGCTAATTGATAAATTTAATATACCTCTTGACGAGTATCCAAGAAGATGCATAAATCAAATAGCTAGCTGGAAAAAACAAAAAGAAGATTTATATCTTGGAGGCAAAGTAACTCATAAAAGAACTACAGAATATGCTTCATACATAATGGAGGCTATGGTAACTAACATGCCTTACAAAATAGGTGGAAATGTTATGAACAATGGATTGATAACAAATTTACCTTCTAATGCTTGTGTTGAGGTACCATGTATGGTTGATGGTTCTGGTATTAACCCTACAGTTATTGGTGATATACCTCAGCAACTTGCAGCAATGAATATGACAAATATTAATACACAGCTATTAACAATAGAAGCTGCTGTATCTAAAAAAAGAGAAACAGTATATCAAGCGGCATTATTAGAGCCACACACAGCTGCAGAACTTTCAATAGATGACATAGTAAAAATGTGTGACGAGTTGCTCGAAGCACATCAAGCTGTTGGATTTATGAAAGAGTATAAATAAATTAGAACTAAGCTTAATTTAGAGGAAGATAGAAAATAAATAAAAAAATGCTACTCATAATATGCGTAGCATTTTTTTTATTTATTTTCAATTCCTAATTATAATATTTTGCTCTGAAAAATATTATATCGTTCCTCTTTCAGAATTCTCATACTCTTTAAAACGTCTTTTTTCTAAGAATTCCTTAGTAACCTGTGGGAATAATGTATATGATAATATATCTTCTACAGATTCTGCTAAGTCACCTATTTCTTTTTTGTTCTTTTCAAATTCATCTTCCAACAAATCTGCTGGTCTAATAGTAATAACTTTTTCGTCTCCGATGATTTTTTTAGTTACTTCATCAGAAATCTTTACTGCTGGTTTACCATATAGTCCTTGAACGTATTTTTTAATTTCTGTTGGAATAATTTTATATCTTCCGCCAGATATAATGTTAAATACTGCTTGAGTACCAACCATTTGGCTCATAGGAGTTACAAGTGGTGGATATCCTAAATCTTCTCTAACCTTTGGAATTTCAGCAAGCACGTCTTCATATTTGTCAGAAGCATTTAATTCCTTCATTTGTGATATCATATTAGACATCATACCACCAGGTACTTGGAATTGTAATGTCTTAGGCTCTGTCATAAGTACTTTTGTACTTAATGTTTTATTTTCTATATATTTATTCATTATCGGTTTAAAATAATCAGCTACTTTTCCTAAACAATCAACATCTATTCCAGTATCATATTCAGTACCTTTTAGCGTATGTACTAGTGACTCTGTAGCAGGTTGTGATGTACCTGATGAAAGTGGAGATATAGCAGTATCAACTATGTCAATACCTGCTTCTATAGCTTTTAACATAGTCATTTGAGCTATACCGCTTGTACAATGGTTATGAAGCTCAATTGGAAGTTTTGTAACCTTTTTAATGTCTTTTATTAAGCCGTATGCATCATAAGGTAATAAAATTCCTGACATATCTTTTATACATATTGAGTCTGCACCAACAGATTCGAATTGTTTAATTAAATTTATATAAAATTCTTTAGTATGAATAGGGCTTGTTGTGTATGATATAGCACATTGACAATGAGCACCTTCTTTTTTTACTGTATTAATTGATTTTTCAAGATTTCTGATATCATTTAAAGCGTCAAATACTCTTACAATATCAATACCCTCTGATATAGCTTTCTTTAAAAATAATTCAACAATATCATCTGCATAGTGTTTGTAGCCTAGTATATTTTGACCTCTTGATAACATTTGAAGCTTTGTATTCTTAGCTCTTTTTCTTATTTGTCTTAATCTGTCCCATGGATCTTCATTAAGAAATCTTAAGCATGCATCAAATGTAGCTCCACCCCAAACCTCCATTGAATAAAAGCCTGCTTTATCCATTTCTTCAACTATTGGTAAAATTTCATTATTTGACAATCTTGTCGCTATTAAAGATTGATGACCATCACGTAATGAAGTTTCGGTAATTTTTACTTTTGCCATTTTTTATGTTCTCCTTTCTAATATTTTTCATATTAGTTTGTCTATTTTAATTAAATTTTATTGACTTTTCATATAATCTCAAATAAATAATTTATAATTTGCTTAAATTTATAAAGTTATTACTTGATTAACCTAATATAATTATGTTATAATAAACATAATAGATTTGTAAATATATTACCATTAAATGTTTAGTATGTACATAACAAACATAAGCTGTTTCTTGAAAATACTGTGCATAAATAGCTAAAAATGTAAAATATATTAATTAGATAAGGCGGTGATGTTTTTGGATATTACAGATATAAAGATAATTGATATCTTACAAAAAGATGGAAGAATATCAATGAAAGATTTAGGCAAAACGGTTTCTCTTAGTCCACCTGCTGTAGCTGAGAGAGTTAAAAGACTGGAAGAGGCAGGAATAATTGAAAAGTACAAGGCTATAGTTAATAATAGCAAGGTTGGAAAACCTATATGTGCACTTATAAACGTAGCGATAAAACCAGAAAAACAAGAAAAATTCTTAGATTTTGCCAGAAAATCTCAGGAAATTGTAGAATGTCATCATGTGACAGGTCCTTATAGCATGATTATGAAAGCATATCTAAGAGAAATGACTCATCTGGAAGAACTTGTTGGCAAGGTGCAATTCTATGGAAATACTGAAACATATATTATTATGTCCAGTCCAATAGAAAATTATCCAATTTAAATTTTATGTTAATAAAATAATGCTGCGCATCGTATAAATGCGTAGCATTTTTTTTCTAACTAAATAAATGCTTATTTTATTGTCATTACAGCTAATATAATTAATATAGTTCCACTTAAAAATGATAAGTCAAGATTGCATTTCTCACCTATTAAATTTCCAATAAAAAAGCCTCCCATTATCGCCAGTAGATTTATTATTAACGAACATATTAAAACTTTAATTATGCTAATTTGAACTAAACCTGCACCAAAGCCAACTACTAATCCGTCTAATGACAAGGCTGTAGCTAAAAAAATTGATTCAAACAATGATAATGATTTTGATTTGTCAATATCTGCTGTTTGAGGATCAGCATAAATGTTTAAAACAAATTTTAAATCGCTTATTTTAAATTGTACTTTCTTTTCTAAATTTTTATTTTTTTTGATTAAGCTTTTTATGTAACTATCAAAAAGCTGTTCTATACCTAAAAATATTAAAAGTGAGCATGCCACTATTTTTGTTAATGAGGGTGAAATAATTGAACTTAGAGCTGAGCCTAGAAATAAAGAAATTGCTAAAGACGAAGTGCATATTAGTGTCATTAATAATGCTGATAGAATTGGAATCGAAATTTTATTTGCTCCATATGATGCACTAACAACAAATGCATCTATAGACAATGCAACGACTAGAAAAATAGTTTGTACATTAGAAATTAAACTGTGCATAAAAATATACCTCCTTATTACATCCTAATATTCTATTCGTAAGTGGAGGCAAGGTTACTCAATTTTTTTATTAGCTCTATATACGATAATTGATGAAGATATTATAATTATTATTCCTACAATTTCAATCCAATCAAGCTGTTCCTGTAAAAAAAAGTACCCTATAAGACTTGAAAATATTATATTTGAATAGTCGTATATAGAGACCTCCGAAGCAGGAGCCAGCTTATATGCATAGGTTAAAGCTATTTGACCTACTGCTGCGAAAATTCCAACAGACAATAATATAAGTGTACTTTTTAAATCAGTAAGTACAAAATTAAAAAATAAAAAAGGTATACTTATAGCAACAGAAATAAAGGAATAGTGAAATATTATTGTGTATTCATTTTCCTTATCTCCCAAGGCTCTAAGTGATGTAAATGCAATACCTGATAGAATCGCTGAAATTAAAAGTATTACTATTGGCGTGATGGAAGAATTAAATTGAGGCTTTATAACAAGCCAAGAGCCTAATAATGCTAAGGCTAAAGCGATTATATGATATTTAGTTATTTTTTCTTTCAAAAAAAAGTAAGCTAAAATCATGACAACAAAAGGGGAAAGTTTGTTTATTATTGCTGCTGATGAAAGCGTAACCTGCATTGTTCCTATAAAAAATAGGTTCATTCCAAGATATCCTCCAAGTGTTCTTCCAAATAAAAACTTTTGATTTTTTTTATTACCAAACAGTGATAGTTTTTTTTTCTTTATTACGATAAATGCTATTATTGTACTAAATAAATTTCTTATTAATATTTTTTCCATAATAGGTATATTGGGAGTTAATTTAACACAAAATTGCATAATAGAGTATGATAGAGCTGATACTAACATGCAAATAATTGCTGCATACTTGCTTTTTATTAAGTTCATATTTACCTCCATTATGCCGCTTAGCGGCAATATAATTATTTTAGAGTGAAATTCATTTCACTCTTTTTCCAATCTAAATTTGTCGATATTTTCAATATACTTATTATGTTCAAAACAAAAAAAATTAATATTGAAATACTGTCGAATTATGAAATTTTATTTTTAATACTTTAAGTAAAAAAACTATTCGTAAAACTTAGACTAATATGATATAATACTAAAGTTGATAAAACATAATTATTAATAATATTGGAACAATTTTATTAAGTAAATGAGGTGCAAAATGCTTAGAATTCAACAAATTAAATTGCCTATTGACCATGAAGATAGTGAGTTAAAGGCAAAGATAGCTTCTACGTTGAAAATAACAGAAGATAAAATTAAAAGTGTTGAAATATTTAGAAAATCAATAGATGCGAGAAAAAAAGATAATATATTATTTATATACACAGTTGACATAGAATTAAGCGAAGAAATAAAAATATCAAAGAAAAATCCTAATATTTCTGAAATTGAACCTTTTGTATATAGTGTTGAAATTACTGGTGAAGAAGAATTGCAAAACAGACCAGTAGTAATAGGCACTGGTCCAGCAGGACTATTTTGTGGGCTACTTTTAGCTGAAAAAGGATATAAGCCTATAATTATTGAAAGAGGAAAAAAAGTACAAGACAGAGTTAAAGACATTGAAAAGTTTTGGAGTGATAAGGTTTTAAACGAAAGATCTAATATACAATTTGGTGAAGGTGGAGCTGGAACATTTTCAGATGGAAAGCTAAATACTTTAATAAAAGATAGATCCAAAAGAGGCAAGAAAGTTTTAGAAGAATTTATTTTGGCTGGAGCTTCCGAGGAAATACTTTATTTAAATAAACCACATGTCGGTACAGATGTTTTAAGAAATGTTATTGTTAATATTAGAGAAAAAATTATGAGTCTTGGCGGAACATTTAGATTTGAGGAAAAAGTCTTAGATGTTAATATTAAGGATGGAAAGCTATTAAGAGTTATAACGGAAAATGATATTTTAGATACAAATGTAGCTGTATTTGCTATAGGACATAGCGCTAGGGATACATTTGAAATGCTAAATAATGTTGCTGTCTTAGAGCCTAAAGCTTTTGCTATAGGTGTAAGAATTGAACACCATCAAAGCATGATAAATGAAGCTCAATATGGAGAATGTGCTGACAATCCAAAGCTTGGCGCTGCTGATTATAAATTTGTCCATAAATGTAAAAACGGCAGAAGTGTATATACATTTTGCATGTGCCCGGGTGGAATGGTTACAGGTTCGTCTTCAGAGGCTAATAGTGTAGTAACTAATGGTATGAGCTATCATGACAGAGATTTAGAAAATGCTAATAGCGCAGTAATTGTGTCAATAAATCCTGAAGATTTTGAATCGGATAGTCCTTTGGCAGGTATTGAGTTCCAAAGAAAGTACGAAAAACTTGCTTTTGAGATTGGTGGCTCGACTTATAATGCTCCTGCACAGCTATTTGGAGATTTTGAAAAAAATGTTGTATCTAAAAATTTTGGAGAAATATACCCAACATATAGACCAGGCGTTATTTTTGCAAATTTAAGAGATTGTTTACCAGAATATGTTTGTGATAGTTTGGTAGAAGGAATAAATGCTTTTGGTAATTTAGTAGAAGGCTTTAACAGAAGTGATGCTGTTTTAACAGGCGTTGAAACTAGAACGTCATCACCTATTAGAATTGTCAGAGATGATAATTTTGAAAGCAATGTTAAAGGTATTTATCCTTGTGGAGAAGGTGCAGGATATGCTGGAGGAATTATGTCAGCAGCCATAGATGGGTTAAAGGTTGCAGAAGCTATCATTAAAAAATATAAACCTAAAGCATAGAAATGTAGTTAATAAGTTTTGGAGATATAAAAATGAAAACAAGAGTTGCAATAATAGGCGGAGGAGCTGCTGGATTGATGGCTGCAATAGTGGCTGCAAGAAATGGCGCTGACGTTTGTATTTATGAAAAGTTAAATAGGGTTGGTAAGAAAATTTTAGCTACAGGTAATGGCAGATGTAATTATACAAATATAAATACATCTATAAGAGATTATCATGGAAAGAATCTTAGCTTTATAGAAAATACTATTAATTCATTTAATGTTGAGAAAACTCTTGATTTTTTTGAAGATATAGGAATTTATCCACACATAGAAGAAAATGGCAAAGTATATCCTTATTCATTACAGGCTTCAAGTGTTTTGGATAATTTACGGTATGAAGTAAATAAATACAAAATAAAGGAAATTGTGGAATGTAACGTTAAAAGCTTAAGAAAAAACAAAGGTCAGTTTGATATAATAACTGATGGTGGAATTTTTAATGCAGATAAAGTAATTATTTGCACTGGAGGTAGGGCGGGTTCACAGTATGGTTGTACTGGTGATGGATATAAATTGGCTGAAATGTTTGGTCATAAAATAATAAATCAATTTCCTGCTTTAATTCAGCTTAAGCTAAATGCTAATTATTTAAAGAAAATATCAGGGGTTAAATTTGATGGTGTAGTATCTTCTTTTACTGATATTGTTAATATTAGAGAAGAAGAAGGAGAAATACTTTTTACTGACTATGGCATATCTGGACCTCCAATACTACAAATTAGTAGAGAAACAATTAAATATTTATATGATAAGCAAAAAGTATATATTAGCATAGATATGTTTCCGAATTTTGATAAGAAAATACTTTATGACTTATTGTCAGAACGGTTTATAAAGTTGAAAAATAAAACTATTGAGGAAAGTTTTAACGGTCTTATCAATAAAAAACTAATTCCTGTTATTCTAAGTCTTGCTTTAAATGAATATAAGGAAGAAAAATGTACCAAACTAAATAAAAAAGACATTTATTCTATTGTAAACATTCTAAAGGAGTGGAAAATAGAAGTAATTGGACATAATGACTGGAAACAGGCTCAAACAACTGCTGGTGGAGTTTCTGTTGATGATATAGATGCTAAAACATTAGAATCTAAAAAGGAACCAGGCTTGTATTTTGCTGGAGAGGTTTTGGATGTAGACGGAGACTGCGGAGGATTTAATTTGCAGTGGGCGTGGAGCTCAGGATATATTACAGGTTATAATGCATCAACAGTTATATAGAAGATTAATTGTTAATAAAAAAAGTTTAAAGATAAAGTGTGAAGAAAAGCGTTTCACACTATTGAAATGGAGGAACATATGAAAAATTTATTGGAAAAGATTTTTGGCTCATATAGTGAAAAGGAAGTTAAAAGATTAGAACCTATAGTAGATCAAATAGAGGCATTAGAACAAGAATATCAAAAACTTTCTGATGAGGAATTAAAAAATAAGACTAATGAGTTTAAACAAAGATTACAAAATGGCGAAACTAAGGATGATATTTTACCAGAAGCGTTTGCAGTTGTAAGGGAAACAGCAGTTAGAACTAATGGTCAAAGAGCTCATCGAGTTCAGCTTATAGGTGGTGTAGCACTACATCAAGGTAGAATAGCTGAAATGAAAACTGGAGAAGGTAAAACACTTTGTTCTGCATTCCCTTTATACCTTAATGCTCTAGATGGTAAAGGTGTTCATTTAATAACAGTAAATGATTATTTAGCTAAAACTCATAAAGAACTAATGGGTAAAATTTATAACTTTTTAGGTCTTTCAGTAGGATGTATCATACATGGTATATCTACTGTTGATAGACGCAATGCATATAATTCAGATATAACTTATGGAACAAATAATGAATTTGGATTTGATTATCTAAGAGATAATATGGTTATACAAAAGGAAGAAATGGTTCAAAGAGAATTAAATTTTTGTATAATAGACGAGGTTGATAGTATTTTAATTGATGAAGCCAGAACTCCACTTATCATTTCAGGTGAAGGTGAAAAATCAACTCAATTATATACTTTGGCTGATACTTTTGTTAAGCCATTAAAAGGTAAGATAGAAAATCCTGATGAGAAAAAATCTAAGATTGACTTTATAATGGGCAATGTTGATGATGAAGATGATAACTTTGACTTTATAGTAGATGAAAAAGCTAAAAACGTAACTCTTACAGCAAAAGGTATTGATAAAGCGGAAAGATTTTTTAATGTTGAAAATTTAGCAGATTCAGAAAATATGGAGATTACTCACCACATCAATCAAGCTCTTAAGGCTCATAATACTATGAGAAAAGATATAGATTATATTATAAATGATGGCGAAATTATTATAGTTGATGAGTTTACAGGAAGATTGATGTATGGAAGAAGATATTCAAATGGACTACATCAAGCTATAGAAGCTAAAGAAAGGCTAGAAGTTAGAAAAGAATCTAAAACTCTTGCCACAATAACATTCCAAAATTATTTTAGAATGTATAGTAAACTATCTGGTATGACTGGTACTGCTAAAACAGAGGAAGAAGAATTCAGAGAAATATATGGGGTAGATGTTGTCGAAATTCCGACTAATAAGCCAGTTATAAGAGAAGACAGATCTGATGTTGTTTACAAATCCGAAGAAGCTAAGTTTAATGCAATTATAAAAGAAATTATTGAAAAGCATCAAACAGGTCAACCAATTCTAGTAGGTACAATCTCTATAGAAAAATCAGAGCTTTTAAGTAAACTATTGAAAAAACAAGGTATACCTCATGAAGTTTTAAATGCTAAGCAGCATGAAAAGGAAGCAGATATTATTGCTCAGGCAGGTAGATTTGGTGCTGTTACTATTGCTACGAATATGGCAGGTCGTGGTACTGATATAGTTCTTGGTGGTAACCCAGAATTCTTAGCTAAGCATAAAATGAAATCTAAGCATTATAGCGATGAAATTATAGCTGTATGTGATGGCTTTGATGAAACTCATGATGAAGAGGTATTGGCAGCAAGAGAAGCTTACAAAAAGCTATTGCAGGAAGCAAAAGATGAACTAAAGGACGAGCAGGATAGAGTAAAATCAGCAGGTGGCTTATATATTATTGGTACAGAAAGACATGAATCTAGACGTATAGATAATCAGTTAAGAGGTCGTTCTGGTAGACAAGGTGATGCTGGTGCGTCAAGATTTTATATATCTCTTGAAGATGACTTAATGAGATTGTTTGCTGGTGATAAAATAAAGGTTATAGTTGAAACTTTAAAGTTACCAGATGATGAGCCATTAGAGCATAGAATGCTTACAAAAACAATTGAAACTGCTCAAGGTAGAGTTGAGGGAAGAAACTTCAACATAAGAAAACATGTTCTTCAATACGATAATGTAATGAATAAGCAAAGAGAGGTTATATACTCAGAAAGAAGAAAAGTTTTACTGGGTGAAAGCTTAATAGAAAATATTAAAGGCATGATAGATGACTTAATTCAAAAGGGTATATCTATGCATACCTCTGATGATAAATACCCTGAAGAGTGGGATTTAGAAGGCTTAAAACAATATGTTAGTGATTTATTCTCTATTAAATTTAGTCTTAATATTGATAAAGTAGAAGACTTAACTAAAGAAAAACTTTTTGAAATGATTAAAAAAGTATCAGAAAGTATATATGCAAAAAAAGAAGAAGAATTTGGTTATGACACATTTAGAGAAGTAGAAAGAATAGTTCTTTTAAAAACTGTAGATACGTTATGGATGGATCATATAGATGCTATGGATCAATTGCGTCAAGGAATAGGACTTAGAGCTATGGGTAATGAAGATCCTGTCCGTGCTTATCAAATAGAAGGCTTCGATATGTTTGAAGAATTAATTGAAACAATTAAGACTGATACAGTGAAAATGCTATTTAGAGTTATGCCACAGCATAAGATGCAACGTCAAATGGTTGCTAAAATAACTGGTACAAATTCTGATGAAGAAAGCCAAGTAAAGAAAAAACCAATAAAAAAAGAGAAAAAAGTTGGTAGAAATGATGAATGCCCTTGCGGTAGTGGTAAAAAATATAAAAAATGTTGCGGTATAAACGAAGAATAATTCATGAGGAGCTGATATAATGGTTGATTTGTATGAATATACAGAAAAATTGAAAAAATTCAAGGTGATTTTAGATGAGGTAGGTGTTTCTCTTTGACTTACCAAAGTTGAAAGAGGAAAATATTGATTTTGAAAGGTTTATGCAAAGCCCAGATTTCTGGAATAATACTGAGGAAGCGCAAAAAATTTCACAGAAATTAAAATCAAATACCGATACTATAAAAGAATTTGAAGACATGCAAGGTGAGGTTGACGACTTTGAGCTTTTAATGGAGCTAATTAAGGAAGATAATGATGAAAATCAAACATCGGAACTAAATAAAGAAATGAAAAATATCGATATTGCTCTTGAAAAGCTTAAGCTAAAAACACTTTTAAGCGGTGAATATGATAGAAATAATGCAATCTTATCCATACATGCCGGAGCTGGTGGAACTGAAGCACAGGATTGGGCTGACATGCTCTTTAGGATGTATACAAGATGGGCAGAATCTCACAGCTGCAAGGTTAGTATACTAGATATTCTAAAAGATACCGAAGCAGGTATTAAAAGTGTTGATTTGCTTATCAGTGGTGAAAATGTATATGGCTATTTGAAAAGTGAAAAAGGAGTTCATAGACTAGTAAGAATTTCACCTTTTGATGCAAATAGCAGACGCCATACGTCCTTTGCTTCTGTAGATGTTATGCCAGAAATAACGGATGAAGATGATATTGAAATCAGTGAATCTGAAATAAAGGTTGACACCTATCGCTCAGGCGGTGCTGGTGGACAGCATGTTAATACTACAGATTCAGCTGTTAGAATAACTCATATTCCAACTGGAATAGTAGTATCCTGTCAAAATGAACGCTCACAGCATAAAAATAAAGCTACAGCATTAAAAATGTTAAAAGCAAAGCTAATTGAAGTAAAAGAGATGGAACATAAAGAAAAAATTGAGGATATACAAGGTAAATATAATCAAATAGCTTGGGGTAGCCAAATAAGATCATATGTTTTTCATCCCTATAGTCTTGTTAAGGATCATAGGACAAATGCGGAGATAGGCAATATACAATCTGTTATGGATGGAAATATTGATGTATTTATAAATGAATACTTAAAATATTCATCTATGAATAATTAAAATACAAGTCAACATTATAAAATGTATATGAAGTATAAATTATCAGCATTAATGCTTTTAAATAATTAACAAGGGAGAAATAAAATGTCAGATATTATTAATATATTGTGTAAAGAGTTTAATTTGAAGCTAAATCAAGTGGAGAATACTGTAAAACTTATAGATGATGGTAATACAATACCATTTATAGCTAGATATAGAAAAGAGCAAACTGGTTCACTAGATGATGTTGTATTGAGAGATTTATATGAAAGATTAGTATACCTTAGAAATCTTGAAGAAAGAAAAGAAGAAATAATTCGACTTATAGATGAGCAAGGTAAATTAACTGAAGAGCTAAAGGATGAAATCCTAAAAGCTGAAGTTTTACAAAGACTAGAAGATTTGTACAGACCATTTAAGCAAAAGAAAGCAACTCGTGCTTCTAAGGCTAAGGAAAAAGGTCTAGAGCCACTTGCTAATATTATTTTAGCTCAAAATTCAACATCTGAAGATTTTGACTCTTTAGCTGCTCCTTTTATAAGTGAAGAAAAGGATGTAAAAAATACTAAGGATGCATTTGCTGGTGCTATGGACATAGTAGCAGAAGCAGTTTCAGATAATGCAGAATATAGGAAGAAAATTAGAGAAATCTATATTGCTGATGGAATTATTTCTACTGAAGCAGTTGATGAAGAAGAAAATACAGTTTATGAAATGTACTATAAATATGAAGAGGCTGTAAAAACAATTGCAAACCATAGAGTTTTGGCAATTAATAGAGGAGAAAAAGAGAAGAAATTAAAGGTTAAGTTAAATACTCCTGATGATAGAATAGTTGATTATTTATTTACAATGGAAATTAAAAATGAAGAAGCAACTACTACTAAATTTTATAAATCAGCTATAGAAGATGGATATAAAAGACTTATAACACCGTCAATTGAAAGAGAAGTAAGAAATTTACTTACAGAAAAAGCTGAAGAAGAGGCTATAAAAGTATTTGGCAAGAACACTAAAAATCTTCTTATGATTGCACCTGTTAAGGATGTTAATGTTCTAGCTATTGACCCAAGTTTTAGAACAGGCTGTAAGCTAGCTGCATTAGATGGAACAGGAAAGCTTTTAGATTACTGTGCAGTATACCCAAATGAGCCTAAAAATGAAGTAGAAAAATCACAAAAGCTTATGACTGATTGGATAAATAAATATGATATAGATATAATCCCTATAGGCAACGGTACTGCCTCTAGAGAAACTGAGTCTGTTGTTGCAGATATGTTAAGCAAGATTAACAAAAAGGTATCATATACTATAGTAAGCGAAGCAGGAGCTTCGGTTTATTCAGCGTCAAAATTAGCACAGGAAGAATATCCTGATTTAGACGTTACAATAAGAGGTGCTATATCAATAGGAAGAAGACTTCAAGATCCGCTTGCAGAGCTTGTTAAAATAGATCCAAAAAGCATTGGTGTTGGTCAGTATCAGCATGATGTTAATCAAGCTAAATTAGGCGAAGCCCTTGACGGGGTTGTAGAGGACTGTGTTAATAACGTAGGTGTAGATTTGAACACTGCTTCCACTGCACTTTTACAATATGTTTCAGGTATATCGAAATCTATAGCTAAAAATATAGTTACATTCAGAGAAGAAAATGGCAAGTTTACTGATAGAAAAGAAATTAAGAAGGTTAAGCAGCTTGGAGATAAAGCTTTTGAACAATGTGCAGGATTTTTGAGAATTACTGATGGTGAAAATCCACTAGATAAAACTGCTGTCCATCCTGAATCATATGAGATTGCACAAGCTTTATTAAATAGATTAAATTATTCGTTAGATGATGTAAGAAATGATAGGTTATCTGATATAACTCAAAGAATAACAACTTTGAAAATAAAAGAAGACCCAAAGGGTATAAAATTGGAAGGTAATGGTCAGAGACTTAAAGGCTTTGAGGCTTTGGCTCAACTTAAAGTAAAAATGAATTGTGACACAATTCATAAGGATAAAAAATCTGCAAAAGAGCTTTTTGATGAGAGAATAAAAGTTCTAGCAGAGGAATTAAATGTTGGTATTCCTACTTTAGTTGATATAGTTGAAGAACTTAAAAAGCCTGGACGAGACGTTAGAGATGAAATGCCAAAGCCTATATTTAGAAATGATGTGTTAAAGATTGATGACTTAAAAGAAGGTATGATACTTACAGGTACAGTAAGAAATGTAGTTGATTTTGGAGCTTTTATTGATGTTGGGCTTAAAAATGATGGCTTAGTTCACTTGTCAGAAATGTCAGAAAAATATATTAAGCATCCAATGGAGCTTGTAGCAGTTGGCGACACTGTTACAGTGAAAATCAAAAGCATTGATATATCTAGACAAAGAATAGGACTAACAATGAAAAGAACAACAGCGTGAAAAAAAGACGTTTCACGCTATTGTGACAACGTGAACTTGGAGGTAATATGATAGATACAGTAGTATTTGATTTTGATGGAACACTAGCTGATACATCAGAATTAATTATAAATTCTTTTCAAACAGTATATAAAAAATTTCTTGGTGCGGAAAAACCAGTAGAATATATTATGGAATCCTTTGGAGAACCGTTAAAAATTACTATTGAAAGAGAATTTCCACAACCATTTGAGGATGT
The DNA here is from genome assembly GCA_002479485.1 of Firmicutes bacterium UBA7510. Taxonomy (GTDB): domain Bacteria; phylum Bacillota; class Clostridia; order Tissierellales; family Sedimentibacteraceae; genus UBA1535. Next base: position 20,362 of record DLNM01000023.1, read on the forward strand.
TTTTAAAGAATATAGAGATTATCAAGTAGAAAGATTTAATACTGATGTAAAGCTTTTTGACAAGGCTGTAGAAACATTACAGTATATAAAGTCAAAAAATATAAAAACTGCTGTTGTTACATCAAGAATGAGAGAATCAGTAGTTAATGCATTAAAAGATTTTAATTTAGATAAATACTTTGATGTTATAATTGCTGTAAATGATACTGTTAATCATAAGCCTCATCCAGAGCCTCTATTAAAAGCAATTAATTTATTAAATACAACACCAGATAAAGCATTGTTTGTAGGTGATTCGAAATTTGATATGGAGTGTGCTAATAGAGCAGGAGCCATATCTGTTTTGGCAGGTTGGCATGCAGGCTCAGATATATTAAAAAAACAGTATGATGTTAAATATGTTATCAATAATTTATTTGAAATAACAAAGTTAATAGTGTAAATTGTAAATTTATTGTTTTGGAGGTGTTTATATGTACGGTGGCAAAATGCAGAAAATGACAAGAGTAATATGCTTAACTGTAGTTGGGCTAATGGTTTTATCAGTTGTCATATCAGGTGTTTTAATGTTCCTTTAATAACAAAAACTTATAGCGAGGTAAATTACTAATGAAAAAAGTAATATCATTAATTTTATGTTTATGTACAAGCTTATTTTTGCTAACAGCTTGTAACGATGTTAATAAGAGTAGTGCTGAAGATGCTATGGGATTATTGAAAAAATCTTCCGATTATTATAAAAATGTAAAAAATGTAGAGATAGATAGCGTAATAGATTCAGTTATGATATACAATGATATGTTTACTGGTGAGCCAGTAATATGTGGGACTAAACTAGATGTAACTACAGTGATGTATAATGAGCCATTTAGGTTTACAAGTGAAGTTTTATCTACTTATGATGATACCATCGAGGATGGAGGTATTAGCTATATCATGCAAAATAATACTAAATCCACTCAACATGGTGTAGGTGAAGGTGATAAAATATCTGTATATCAATTTTTAAAGGAAGAGTGGTTAAGAGTTGATTTAACAAATGAAGATTTTGTATTAAACGATACTCTTGGCTTAAATTATATCACTAACTACGATAAATTTGTTACTGATGGTAAAATAATTGGCAAAGAAAAAGTTGATGATTTTGATACTATAAAAGCAGAGTTTACATTGAATGAAGATTATGCTAAAATAATGTATAAAAAATATGGATTTGAAGAATTTGCTAAACTTATTGATAAGACTAATACAGATAAAGCAATATTAGATATGATGAAGAATGCTAAATTTACTGTATGGTTTAATGAGAAAAACGATGAAGTGGTAAAGGTTGAAGTAGATTTAACTTCTTTGATGGATTCGTTCCGCAAAATAGTAATAGAGGATAATAAAGAGCATTTATCAGAAGAAAAGTATGCTTATTTAAATGAAAGTGCTGATAAAATATCAATTAAGAACACTATAAAATTTTCAAATGTAGACAAAAATGAAAGCTTTGAATTGCCAGAAGAGGCGAAAGAAGCAAAAGTTTATGGACAAGATTAACATGAATTATTTTGAATTTTTAGAAAAAGAAAAAAATATTTTGCTTAATCCCGAACAAAAGGATGCAGTAAATTTTAACTATGGAAATGCTCTTGTACTTTCAACAGCGGGATCTGGAAAGACTACTGTTATTGTTTCAAGAGCAGGTAGATTAATATATGAGAAAATTTGTAGCAAGAAAATTTTGACTATAACTTTTTCTAAAATGGCGGCTGAAGATATGAAAAATAGATTCAGCCTTATTTTTGATGAAAAATATAGATTGAAAGCTGATTTTTCAACTATTCATTCTTTTTTATATAAAATTGTATTGGATTATTTAAAGAGAAAAAATAAAAAAATTACTTTGATAGATAGCAACTATAAAATAATAGAACAAATATTAAAGGAGCAGTATGCTAAAGAATACTTTAATATTGTGAATGAAGATGAAATTGAAAATATTGTAAGTAAAATTAGTTTTGTCAAAAATATGATGATTAGCTATGATGAAACTGATAAGCATAATATTAACATTAAAAATTTTAAAGAAATAATCTGTAAGTATGATGAGTATAAAAGAAAAAATTCTTTGATGGATTTTGATGATATACTTCAATTTGGTTATAAGTTATTATCTCAAGTTACTTATTATAATGATTTAATAAAAAGAACATATGATTTTATTCAAATTGATGAAATGCAAGATACTTCAAAGATTCAGCATGCAATTATTAAATCAATATCTAACAATAATCTATTTATGGTTGGCGATGACGACCAATCTATTTATTCTTTTAGAGGAAGCTTTCCAGAATATATGCTTAGTTTCGATAAAATTTACAATAACGGCAAGCTATTTTACTTAAGGAATAATTATCGCTCAGATGGGCACATAGTAAGAACTGCAAAAAAATTCATTGAAAATAACAAATCAAGATTTAATAAACCTATAGAAGCTAAAAATGAACTTAAAAATGAAGTTAAGATTGTTAAAGTGCCGGACCGAGCAATACAGTGTAAATATATAGTTGAAGATATTAAAAATTATGAAAATAAAAGTATTGGTATATTGTATAGAAATAATATTTCATCGCTTATGGTTGCTAATATTTTGAATGAAAAAAATATTGATTTCTATATAAAAGATGATAAAACTAAATTTTTTAAAAGCTTTGTTTTGTATGATGTACTATCCTTTATAAAGTTATCTCTTAATAATAAAGATAGAGAGTCATTTTCAAAAATTTATTATAAAAGCTATACATATTTTAATAAGGAAATGTGTAATTTTGTTTTAAAGCATAAAGACGAAAATTTATCAGTATTTTCTATACTTAAAAGATTTCCTAACCTTGAATATTATATGATTGAGAGGATAGAGAACTTTAAACATGATATATCGTGTATTTCAGCATTAAAACCTAATGCTATAATAAAGTTCATAAAAAATGATTTAGAATATATTTCATATTTAGAAAAGCTTGATGATGATGGCAGAAACAGCTTACCTTCAACACTTTTAATTCTTGAAATACTAGATGAAATTGCAAGATATTGCAAAAATATAGATGAATTTATAAATAAAATATATTCTCTACAGGATGTTTTAAATGAGGCATCTAAAAATAAATCTTCTAATATCACCTTATCATCTATCCATAGCTCAAAAGGTCTAGAGTATGATGTTGTATATATGATAGATAATATAGATAAGGAATTTCCAATGGAAAGGAGGAATGAATCAGTAGAAGACTATTTAAAGATATTAGAGGAAGAAAGACGTGTGTTTTATGTGGGACTTACAAGGGCAAAGGAAAGCTTAAATGTGATTGCTCCATATATTCCATCAACATTTGTTGATGAATTAATTAAAAGATAGTACAATAAATATAAAAATATATAATTGTGGAGGTCTTGTAATGTACAATGATAATGTTGAAAAGTTAAAAAACATCTTAAAAACTCAGAGATATTACGGAAGTATAGGTGCTCTTATGGGTTGGGATGTGTGGCAAGGACAACCTGTAGAGGCTAGAAGCTACATGCAAGAAATATCAGGTTTTTTAGTAAGAGAATCTTTAGCAAAGCTGACAAGTGATGAGTCTAAATATTTGGTTGAATATTTTAAAAATTATGATGTAGACAGCATTGAAGATATATACCAGAAAAGAGCAATTAAGAAGTTTATAAAACAATTTGATAAAATTACAAAGGTACCTGTAGATTTACAAGTAGAAATTAGGAATGCAACTCAACAGGCTCAATTAGTTTGGGAAGAAGCATATAAAAATTCTGATTATGAATTATTTAAACCTTACATGTTTAAAAACTTTGAACTTAAAACTAGAGAAGCTGAATACATTGATAACTCTAGAAATCCTTTTGAAGTTCTCTCTGATAGTTTTGATGAGAGTATTGATGTTGAAAATGTAGCTAAGCTTTTTACAGAGCTAAAAACAGCCATAATACCATTAATTAAAGAAATTGCCGAAACTAAACTTGATTATGAGATAAACGAACTGACTGCAAGCTATGATAAGAATCTGTCATCTAAGGTAATGCTAGATATACTTAAGAAGGTTGGTTATAATACAAACAGAAGTATATGGGGAGAAAAAATGCATCCCGTTACTACTGGAATAGGGCCTAGAGATGCGAGAATCACAACTAATTTTAGAAACTTTGAAGGTGCAATGTTTAGCTTTTTACATGAAATGGGTCATGGTATTTACAATTATAGCGCCAATGAAAAAGCTATTGAATATAGTATGTGGGGTGGCATTGGTGGTGCTGTTCATGAATCACAATCAAGGTTTTATGAAATTATTGTCGGTAGAAGCGAGGAATTTTGGAAGTATTTTTATCCACTGCTACAAGAGAATATAAAAGAATTTAGAAACATAGATTTTGATACATATTATAAGGCTATAAATAACGTTAAACCTACTATAAAAAGACTTGATGCAGACGAATTGACATATAACCTACATCCAATAATTAGATTTGAAATAGAAAAGGATTATTATGATGGAAAGGTTAAAATAGAAGAAATTAGAGAAGCTTGGAATGAAAAATATAAAGAATATTTAGGAATTATACCTAAGAATGATGGTGAGGGTGTATTACAGGATGTACATTGGGCTATGGGATACGTTGGATACTTCCAAAGCTATACTCTTGGTAACTTATATGATGGACAGTTTTTAAATAGTATGTTAAAAGAGCATCCAAATACATACAATGAGATTGAAAAAGGTAATTTTTCATTAGTTAATAATTGGCTTCACGATAATATACATCAATTTGGAACACTTTATACTCCAAGCGAATTAATAAAGAAAGTAACCGGAGAAGAGCTTAAGTCTAAGTATTATATAGACTATTTAAAAAAGAAATTTAATAATTTATATGGGATAAAATAATTATCCTATAACAAGAGGGACATAAGAAATGAAAAACAGAATAAATTTATTAGAGGGAAATATATTTACCTCACTTACAAAGCTTGCAATACCAATAATGGCGACTTCACTGATTCAAATGGCATATAATATGACAGATATGATTTGGATTGGAAGAGTAGGTAGCGATGCTGTAGCAGCAGTGGGATCAGCAGGAATGTTTATGTGGCTTTCACAAGGCTTTATAACACTTTGCCGTGCCGGAGGACAAGTAAAGGTAGGTCAATCGCTAGGTTCTAAGGATATTAAGGAAGCTACAGCTTATGCGAGAAATGCAATTCAGATGTGCATTGTATTAGCAATTTTATATAGCATTACTATGATAGCATTTTCAAAACAATTTATAGACTTTTTTAGGTTTGACAATGCTAAGGTTGTACAGGATGCTAGAGATTATTTGATATATGTAAGTTTTGGGCTTATTTTTGGCTTCTTAAATCAGGTTGTCACAGGTTTAATTACAGCCACTGGCAATAGTAAAACACCATTTAGAGCAAATTCCGTAGGATTAATAGCTAATATTGTTCTAGACCCACTTTTTATATTTGGACTTGGACCGATTCCAGCTATGGGTGTAAGGGGAGCTGCAATTGCCACTGTAATAGCACAGGCTGTAGTTTTTGCATTATATTATTCATATATGAAGCATGATGAGCTCTTTATTGATTTGAAACTATTTTCAAAACCTGAATTTAATAGAATTAAGCAAATTTTCAAAATAGGTTTTCCGCCAGCTGCACAAAGTTGTATGTTTACACTGATTGCCATGTACATATCAAGAGTAGTTGCTAGCTTTGGAGCAGCAGCTGTCGCTGTGCAAAAGGTAGGCTCACAAATAGAATCTATATCATGGATGACTGCAGATGGATTTGCAGCAGCACTTAATTCATTTATTGCACAAAATTACGGAGCGAAAAATCTTGACAGAACTGAAAAAGGCTATGCTACAGCTCTTAAGATAAGCATAGTGCTTGGTATAATTACTACATCAATACTTGTATTTTTACCAGGGCCAATATTCTATTTATTTATTCCTGAAAAGGATATATTACCTTTAGGTATAGATTATCTGATAATTCTAGGATATTCTCAGCTATTTATGTGTGTGGACATAGTTACTGGCGGTGCATTTGCCGGTTTTGGTAAAACAGTACTTCCATCAACTGTGAATATTATTTTTACAGCACTTAGAATACCGATAGCCTTATTTTTGGTTAAAGTTATGGGATTGAATGGAATATGGTGGGCATTAACAATCACATCTATTATAAGAGGAATTCTTATACCAACGATGTTTATGCTGCTACAAAATAAAATAAAGAAGAAAGAAATTATAAATAATTACGAATAGTAAAAAATATCCTAAAATCATTTACACATGGATAATTATATGCTAGAATATTTGATAGTTATAGAGTTTTAAGAGGGTGAAAGAAAAATATGTATACAGTTGGAATTTTAACAGCTAGCGATAAGGCATCTAAAGGGGAAAGAGTAGATGAAAGCGGAAAAGTAATTATTGATATTCTTAAAAATAGAAAAGGATATGATATTAAAGAATATCTGATTGTTCCAGATGAATTTGAAGAAATAAAGAGCACACTTATAAACATGTCAGATAATTTATGTTTGAACCTAATATTAACTACAGGTGGGACAGGCTTTTCTCCTAGGGATATTACACCAGAAGCGACTGAAGCTGTTATTGAAAGACGAGTTCCGGGTATACCTGAGGCTATTAGATATTATAGTCTTCAAATTACACCTAGAGCTATGTTATCAAGAGCCACTTGTGGTATAAGAAACAAAACCTTAATACTTAATATGCCAGGAAGTCCTAAGGCTGTGAGAGAGTCCTTAGAATATGTTATAGAATCTTTAGAGCATGGCTTAGACATACTATTAGAAAAATCTAAAGAATGTGCAAGAAAATAATTAAATAAAAATCCGAGTGTATGTAAGCTAAGTCTTTTGATATGCTACTGCACCGATGGCTGTATATATTACACCTAAAGCTGTAAATAGAAATGTTTGCGGCTCCCGTATTTGGAAAGGATTTAGAACTAAGCAGCAACTTTATATGTGTTGCTATTGAAATTGAATTAAACAATCCTTTTGGATTGTTTATTTTTTTTGCAGTAAGAAGTTGCAAAAATATAATTTTTAGAGGAAGGTTGAAAGCAAATATGAAGAAAAGATTAACCCTTATATTAGTAGTTATGATGGTTTCATTATTAGCATTTGGATGTAGCAAAAATGATTCAAATGATTCAAGTAATGTACCTGAAAATGCTGATAATGTTACAGACAACTCAACAAATGATGAAAGTAAACCAAGTGATAAAACAGATAAACAAAGTATAATATTATCTACTACTACAAGTACTCAAGATAGTGGATTGTTAGATTATTTATTGCCGAAGTTTACTGAAGAAACAGGAATTGAAGTAAAGGTTATTTCAGTAGGAACAGGTAAAGCAATTCAAATGGGTAAAGATGGTGAAGCAGATGTATTATTAGTTCACTCAACTGCTGATGAAGAGGCTTTTGTAGCTGAAGGTCATGGACCAGCCAGGTATGACGTTATGTACAATGATTTTATTCTAGTAGGGCCAAAGGATGATCCAGCTGGAGTAAAAGCAGCAAGTTCTAGCAATATAGTAGATAGCTTAAAGCTTATAGCTGATAAACAAGCTACATTTGTATCAAGAGCAGATGATTCTGGAACTCATAAAAAAGAGTTAAAATTATGGAAAACAGCTGCAATTGAGCCATCTGGAGATTGGTACATAGAGGCTGGACAAGGTATGGGAGATGTACTTAAGATGACTGATGAAAAAGCAGGTTATACAATTTCTGACAGAGCAACATACTTAAGTGTGAATGATACTCTTGAACTTGAAATAGTTACAGAAAATGATACCAACTTATATAACCAATATGGTGTTATAGTAGTAGATCCTACTAAAAATGAAAATATAAACGGTGAGGGTGCTCTTAAATTCCAAGAGTGGTTATTATCAGAGTCAACTCAAAAGCTTATAGCTGAATTTGGTAAAGAAGAATATGGTCAATCATTATTCATACCAAATGCAAAATAATAAATAATAAAAAAATAGGCAGACTATAATATTTAGTCTGCCTATGTTATAATATCAATTATAGTTAACGTTTTGTGTAAATAATTGCATGGAGGTATTTATGGATTATATTTTAGAAGGATTTGTACAAGCTTTTAATCTAATATTTTCTTTAAACGTAGAGTTTTGGGGAATAGTAATATTATCTTTATTTGTTTCAATAAGTGCAGTTATTATAGGAATGATATTTGCTATACCAATTGGAACATTCTTAGGATTAAATAAATTTAGAGGAGAAAGAATATTTGCAAGATTAATATATACACTTATGAGCACTCCAACAATTCTGATTGGTTTATTAGTATGTATTTTATTATCACGAAGGGGTCCTTTGGGGCACTTAAAGCTATTATATACACCTACAGCAATAATTATAGCTCAAACAATATTGGTTATCCCACTTATTATTGGTCTAACCTATGATATAGTAAAAATTCAAGGTCAAAGAATAAGATTACTAGCAAAGACCCTTGGGTCTAATAAACTTCAAACAATTATTTTTGTTATAAAGGAATTAAGGTACAGCCTATTTATTAATATTGTAACAGCATTTTCTAGAGCAATTTCAGAGGTTGGAGCTGTTATGATGGTCGGAGGAAATATAAGGGGTCAAACTAGGGTTATGACCACATCAATTTCAATGTTTAATTCTATGGGTGATTATGGAATGGCTATAGGACTAGGATTAGTACTTTTAATTATTTCACTTATTGTAAATTCAATAATATACACATATAAGGAAGAAGGCTAAAGCAATATCATGAATATTAGAGTAGAAAATTTGAAAAAATATTATAAAAACCAATTAGTTTTAGATATTGATGAGCTTGATATTAAAAGTGGCGCAATAACCTGTATTATGGGTTCAAATGGCTCTGGAAAATCAACACTTATAAATATAATTGCAGGACTTATAGAAGATTATGAAGGGACTGTTTATTATGATAAACAGAAGTTAAATAAAAATATAATGATGAATATGACATTGGCATTTCAAAATCCTTATCTAATGAGACAAAGTGTTTGGGAGAATATTGAATACCCGCTTAAAATAAGAAATATAGATAAGGTTACTAGAGATGAAATGATAGAAAATATAATTGAAGATTTCGGTATATCTGAATTAAAATATAAAAAAGCCAATCAATTATCTGGCGGAGAAGGACAAAAGGTATCTCTTGCAAGAGCTATGGTATTTAAACCTAAGCTTTTACTTCTTGATGAACCTACAGCTAGTGTGGACAAGGAGTATACAAAGATAATAGAGGATAAAATAAAAAGATATAATAAGAATACAAATTCCACAGTAATTATGATTACCCATAGCATGGGTCAAGCTAAGGATTTAAGTGATGAAATAATATGTCTTGAAAAAGGAAGGATAGAAAGTGTGTGAAGAAAAAACACTCTTCACACACTATGGAAGAAGCAAAAAAATGCTTCTTCATGTGGTTTGTGAGCCACGATGTAATATAAAGGAGGTTAGTTAATGGATTTTTTAAAGGTAATATCAACTGCTAAAGCAAAAGATTTAATTTCAGAAGTATTTAAGGATTATAAGATTGGCACAGTAAGCGTTAATATATTATCTTCTGTCGGAAGAGTGTTATCAGAGGATATACATGCCATATATGATGTTCCTAATTTTAATAGATCAACTGTAGATGGCTATGCCGTTAAAAGCAAAGAAACATTTGGATGCAGTGATTCTTTGCCATCATTATTAGAATATAAGGGTGCTGTACAAATGGGAGAAACGGCATCTGGAGTGGTTAATACATCAGAGACTATATATGTTCCTACTGGCGGGATGATACCTGATGGTGCAGATTCAGTAGTTATGATAGAGTATACAGATAAGCTTGATGAAAGCACTGTAGCTATTAATAAGGCTGTCAGACCGGGAGAAAATGTAACCTATAAGGGTGATGATATAAAAGAAGGTAGTGTGGTTTTAAAAAAAGGAAGAAAAATTACAGCCCAAGATATAGGGGTTATAGCTTCTCTATCAATTTCATCAGTTAATGTTTATAAAAAGCCTCGTGTTACAATCATATCAACAGGGGATGAAATTGTAGACATAACAGAGAAAGAAGAAAGCTGTAAGGTTAAGGATATAAATGGTTATGTCCTATATGCTTTAACAGAGAAATCTAGCTGTGAAGTTGTAAATAAATTAATTATAAATGATGATTTTAATAAGCTAAAAACTACAATAGAAGAAGCTATAAAAACAAGTGATTTAGTATTATTATCTGGCGGTAGCTCAGTAGGTACAAAGGATTTTACCTATGATATAATTAATTCATTAAATGGTAGGGGAGTTTTTATAAATGGACTTGCTATTAAACCTGGAAAACCTACTATTGTTGGAGAAGCCGAAGGTAAACCTATATTTGGATTGCCAGGTCATCCTGTTTCTGCTATAACAGTTTATAAAATACTTATAGAGCATTTAATATGTGAAATGCTATCTATTGAAGATGACAAGCTAAGCGTTGATGCAATTTTAGAAACTAATTTACATTCATCACCTGGAAAAGAAACATATCAGCTAGTTGATTTAATTGAAAAAGAAAACGAGAAAATTGCAGTGCCAATCTATGGTGCTTCAGGACTTATTACAACCTTGGCAAAGGCTAAGGGGTATATAGTTATATCAGAAAATACAGAAGGCATATATAAGGGTGACAAAGTAAAAGTTTATTTAAATTGAAAGAGAGAAAAGAGTGAAAAAAAAAAAACACTCTTCACAGAGTGAAATGTATTTCACTCTATGGAAGAATCAAAAGAACGATTCTTCTTAAATCTTGTGATACGATATAGTGGAGGCTATTAATGGGTGATTTTAAACAGAATATTTATATAGAAAATAATGATGATGAGTTATTAAAAAAAGAATACTTTTCATTATTTGAAGTAAATGAAAATAAGTTTGAAAATGTTAATGTAATCGATAGTGTTGGTAGAATTACTGCAAAACCGGTTTTTGCTCTGGTTTGTGATCCAGTGTACAATGCAGCAGCTATGGATGGTATTCAAGTCAAGGCGGAAAAAACATATAGTGCCTCTATGCTAAATGCTGTCGAGCTTGTTGAAAATATTGATTTTAATTATATAAATACAGGTGGTGCAATTACAAAGGATTATGATTCAGTTATAATGATAGAAGATGTAATAAATGCTGGCAATGATAAAATAAAAATAACTTCACCATCATACCCTTGGCAGTATGTTAGAACTGTAGGAGAAAGCATAGTTACTGGTGAAATGATAATTCCATCAAAACACAAAATAAGACCTCTTGACATAGGTGCGTTAATTGGTGGAGGAATTCAAACACTAGAAGTTTATAAAAAACCAATAGTAGGAATTATACCAACTGGAAGTGAGTTAATCGATGACCCTAATGATTTAAAAGAAGGAAGACTTATGGAGTCTAATTCTAAGGTTTTATCAGCCTTACTTACAGATATTGGCGCCTTACCTATAAGATATAAAACCTGTGAGGATAGATTAGAAAAGCTTCAAGAGGTCATAGAAGATGCAGTTAAAAAATGTGATATTATCATAATAAATGCAGGCTCTTCAGCAGGAAGCAAGGATTATACCTCTAAGGTTATTAATAACCTTGGCAATGTTTTTGCGCATGGTGTAGCTGTGAAGCCGGGAAAACCAACAATTCTGGCTCAAATTGACAAAAAACCTATTATAGGATTACCTGGTTATCCTGTATCTGCATATTTAATGTATGAAATGTTTGTTAAGCCGTTAGTATATAAATATATTGGATTATCGGAGGAGCAGGATACTGTAATCGAAGCAACCATATCAAAAAGAGTTGTTTCTAGCTTTAAGCATAAAGAAATTCTCAGAGTTGTATTAGGGTACGTAAATAGTAAATATATTGCAACACCACTTGATAGAGGTGCTGCGGCAGTTATGAGCCTTGTTAGAGCTGATGGAATAGTTGAAATTCCTAGAAATGTCGAAGGCTTAGAGGCTGGGGAAAAGGTTAATGTTAAACTTATTAAGCCGTTAGACATAATTAAGGAAACCCTTGTTTCAACAGGAAGTCATGATTTGATTATGGATATACTTGCTGATAAAATCAATTTGTCTTCAGGTCATGTAGGAAGTATGGGAGGAATTACTGCTTTAAAAAGAAAAGAATGTCATCTAGCTCCTATACATTTGTTGGATATGGAAACCGGTATATACAACATAAGCTATGTGGAGAAATATTTTAAAGGTCAAAAAATGGCTTTAATTAAAGGTGTTAATAGAGTTCAAGGTTTTATTGTGCAAAAAGGAAATCCTAAAAACATAAAAAGTTTTGAGGACTTAAAAAGAAAAGATATAGTATATGCAAATAGACAAAAAGGCGCTGGAACAAGGATATTATTAGACTATAACTTAAATAAATACAATATTAATAGTGAAGCTATAATAGGATATGAAAAAGATTTTTCTACTCATATGGCTGTTGTTATAAATGTTAAATCAAATAACGCTGATACTGGACTTGGAATATATTCAGCAGCAAAAGCTATGGATTTAGATTTTATACCTGTTGGAAATGAAGAATATGACTTTTTAATTCCATACGAGTATTTAGAGGATGATAGAGTTAAAGCATTTTTAGAAATATTATGTTCTAATGAATTTAAAGAGCAAATTGAAAACATGGGTGGCTACTCCTGTGAAAAAACTGGAGAAATAATTATTATATAAATTCTTAATTGTCAGGAGGTGATTACTATAGAAGTTATTAAGGATAGTTACGGCAGAAAAATTAATTATGTTAGAGTTTCAGTTACTGACAGATGCAATATGAGATGTAAATATTGTATGCCTATAGATGGTGTTGATAAAAAAAACCATAGTGATATATTATCATTTGAACAATTATATGAAATAATATATTTATTATCGGAATTAGGCATCAATAAAGTTAGATTAACCGGAGGAGAACCTCTTGTTAGAAAAGGTATAGTTAATTTTATTGATAGAATAAACAGCATTAAGACAATAGAAGATTTAGCAATGACAACTAATGGACAACTTCTATATAAGTATGCAGAAGATTTGAAAAATGCGGGGCTTAAAAGATTAAATGTAAGTATAGATACATTAGATGATAAAAAGTACAGTGAAATAACTCGTGGCGGTAAGCTGTCAGATACATTAAGAGGAATAGAAAAAGCGAACCTTGGTTTTGATAAAATTAAGCTAAATGTTGTTCTAATAGGTGGCTTTAATGATGATGAAATTGATAGCTTTGTTAATATAACAAGGACTGAGAATATAGATGTTAGATTTATAGAGCTAATGCCAATAGGAGAATGTTCTAAGTGGTCATTAGATAATTTTATATCAACATCCAAGATTATCGAAAGATGCAATGAATTAGAGCCTATAGCATATGATGATATTAGCTCGCCAGCTAAATACTACAAGTTTCCAAATGCAAAGGGCAAGGTAGGTTTAATAAATCCTATATCATGTAAGTTCTGTCAAAATTGCAACAGAATAAGAATTACTGCTGATGGTAAATTAAAAAACTGTCTTCATTCGGACAATGAAACTGATTTAAAGCTATATATTAATGATAAAATAAAATTAAAAGAAAAAATAGTTCAATCTATTATGGCAAAGCCAAAAGAACATAATTTGGAAAATGGAGATTATATAAAAAGAAATATGATTAAAATAGGAGGTTAGCGTGAAAAAAACACTTCACGCTTGGAAAAATCAAAAAACGATTTTTCATCATTAATTGTTATGCCACTTTGTGGCATATAGGAGGTTAAATGGAAGAAAACAAATTAACTCATTTTAATGAGAATGGAAGAAGCCGAATGGTTGATGTTAGTGAAAAGGCAGATACCGAAAGAGAGGCAGTGGCAAAAGGCTCTATAATTATGAAGCCTGAAACTGTACAGTTAATTAAAGAAGGTAAAATGAAAAAAGGTGATGTTTTAGCTGTTGCACAAGTTGGAGGTATTATGGGTGCCAAAAAAACTTCTGACATAATACCTATGTGCCATAATATTTTTCTAACAGGATGTAATATAGAGTTTGAAATTAAAGAAAATGAAATCATAATTGAAGCTACATCCAAAACCTATGGAAAAACAGGTGTTGAGATGGAGGCTTTAAGTGCAGTATCAATATGTGCATTGACTATATATGATATGTGTAAGGCTGTTGATAAAGAAATGAAAATAACAGATATTAGGCTTGTAAAAAAATCAGGTGGAAAGTCAGGAGATGTTGTATATGAATAAAACAGGAAAAGTATTGTCTATAAATATAAGTGATAAAAAAGGAATAATTAAAACTCCGGTTGACGAGGCGGTTTTTATAGAGGATTTTGGCATTGAAGGGGATGCCCATGCTGCTAAAGGAAAAAGACAGGTTAGTCTGCTTGGACAAGACAGCATTGATAAAATGACTGCTATGGGTGTAGATGGCTTAACTAGTGGAAAATTTGCAGAAAATCTAACTGTTGAGGGTTTTGTTTTATATGAACTGCCTATTGGTACAAGGTTAAAAATAGGTGAAACTATTCAAGAAGTTAGTCAAATAGGCAAGGATTGTCACACTGGTTGTGCAATTAAACAACAGGTTGGCAAATGTGTTATGCCTACAGAGGGGATTTTTACTATAGTCATTAAAGGTGGAAAAGTAAAAAAAGGCGATTTAATAGAAATAATATAATCATTATATAGCCAAGTTCTTCATAAGATTAATTATATAAAAATTANNTAATTTTTATATAATTAATCTTTTTGTTCATTTGGAGGTACAATGTTTAAGAAATTCGAAAAAGTAAATCTAGTATTTTTAATAGCTATGATTATTATTATAATTGTTAATGTTATCATATATCTTGTAAATAGAGATGTTGCAGTTCATAAGGATGATTTAAATAAAGCTAATGATAAAATTTTTATTATTATTGATCCTGGACACGGGGGTATGGATTCTGGTGCTGTAAATCAGTATGGTGAAAATGAGGCTCCAATAAATCTTGAAATTTCAAAATATCTGATGGCTTTTTTAGATAGTACAGGTTTTAAAGTTGAGATGACAAGATATGATTCAAGAGGATTATATAATGAAAGTTCGAATACAACGATTAGAGAAAAGAAAAATGAGGATCTACATAATAGAATAAAAATAATCAATGAATCAAAGGCTAATTTAGTAATATCAGTTCATTTAAATGCATTTACACAAAGTCAATATTACGGAGCTCAAACCTTCTATAAGAATAAATGTGAAGAAAGTAAATTAGCAGCGGAAGTATTACAAGAAAATCTTAGAAAAATTTTAGATAAAGATAATGATAGAGTTCCCCAAAGTAAGAAAGATGTAAAGGTTATAGATGGTTCAAATACACCTATAGTATTAGTTGAATGTGGCTTTGTATCCAATGCAGAAGAGGGGAAATTATTATCAACTCCACAATATCAAGAAAAAGTAGCATGGGCAATATATGCAGGGATAATTGAATATTTTGATAAAGTAAAGACCAATTTAGCACAATAAGGCTAAATTGGTCTTTAAAAATCACTTCCGTTTTTAAGAACATGTTCCATTTTATCCATTATTCTTTCATAAGATCCTTTTGCGTGAGGAACTAAGCAGTTTGAACAATCTTTTACATCATGATTTTTTACAAAGTTACCACCGCACTTATCCTTTAGCATATAAAGTGGACAATAACAAAATAGACAGTTAAAGTTCTCTACATCCTTTGTTTTATGACATGGGAAGTATTCACATTCTTTGTTTTGGAAAAATTTGTAGTGTTCTTGACACATATTATCCTCCTCTTATAGACTTTCATAAATCTATAAAACTTTTTTATAATAAAATATAAAATAATTATAACATTAAATTTAAAAAAAACAAATTATATGTTATAATATTGATAGATATTTTATTGTTAAAAGTAGTTGAGACTATGATAATATTTTTGTATAATTGAGGAATAATTTTATAATGGGAGGATTGGAAGTATTATGATAAATATTTTAATTGTAACTCATGGTGATTTTGGAGAAGAGCTTTTAAAAAGTTCAGAAATAATTATCGGTAAAATTGATAACGTAGAATGTATACCATTTAATTTAGGAGATAATTATACCGATTTATGTAAAAAAGTTGAAGAAAGTATTGAAAGAGTTGGTGAGCAAGATTTAATTGTATTTACTGATATGTATGGTGGAAGTCCATTTAATGCTGTAACAAAGCTCATGAAAAACAAAAATTTCTTTCATATAACTGGTATTAATTTACCATTATTCATAGACATAGCTATAAATAAAAATACCTATACTATGGATGATATTGCTGAAAAAATAATTAAAAACGGCAAAAAAAGCATAGTTTTTGTAAATGATAAGTTTATTTTTGACTAACTGGAGGAAGTATTAATGAAAAATATTGTAATGGCAAGGATAGATGATAGACTATTACATGGACAGGTTGTAGTATCGTGGTTACCATTTATAAAAGCTAATGAGATTATAGTTATAGATGATGAAAATGCCAATGATGATTTTATGAAAGAATTAATTATATCATCGTCACCTAATGGTATAATAACTCATGTTATGACAATTGAAGAATCTTTAAATTTTTTAAGAGAGTCATCAAACAATGAAAGAATTTTAATTTTAACTAAAAAAATAGATAATATTAAGGAACTTTTAGATAGCGAAATAAAAATTAATACGGTTAATCTAGGGAATTTAGGACATAGCAACGATAGAAAAAGGTATCTAAATTTCATACACTTAAGTGAAAAAGAGGTAAATATGTTACGAGAATTAAATGAAATGGATAGCTGTTATTTAGAAATACAAATGATACCTAGCGATAAAAAATACAGTTTAAAGGAACTACTTAAGGATTAGAGTGAGTATGAATATTTTAAGCTATTTTTTAATTAATTTTTTATATTTTATTGGTAGTAGCACTTCTTGGTCATTTGGAGTAGGTTACTACACCCTGTATAGACCTGTTATTGCTGGTATGCTAACTGGACTAATATTAGGTGATATAATGCTTGGAATGGTGGCTGGTGCTATAGTAAACATTGTCTATTTAGGTTTTGTTTCAACTGGTGGAAGCTTGAAGGGTGATCCTTGCTTAACTGGTATAATAGCAGCAATGAGTACTATATTGTTCAATATAAATGCAATAGAAGCATTAGCTATAGCATTTCCTTTCGGATTTTTAGGTATATTAATTTGGAAATATCGATTAAATATCAATATATATTTTGTCAAAAAATTAGAAGGTAGTAAAAGCTTAAACAGTAAAAGTAGCATGTTTATATACAATGCACTACTTCCACAGCTGTTGTTATTAGTTATGAGTACAATAATAATGTTTGTATGCTTTTTAATAATGTATTTATTACAAAGCTATTTTATTGCCTATTATGAATTTTTAAGAAATTTTTTACTTTTATCAGGAGTATTTATAATTTTAAATTCTATTATTACTAATATGTTAAGTGTAAAAGATAAAAAACTTGTTTTGGCTTATTTGTTGACTTTGGTTGCCTTGTTTATTGTAAATTCTGATTTAATTATATATTTCTTACTAGCATTTTTAGTATACTGTATAATTATTGACTATAAAAATTTATCCAAGATTAATTATAATTCTGGAAGTATATCAAAAGGAAGTTTATTTAAATCGTGGTCGATTTGGATGAATTTTTCTCATTCATGTTATAACTTTGAAAGAATGCAGGGTCTAGCCTTTGCTCACACTATGAGAAATATTATTTTCAAGCTATATGACAGTGAAAGTGAAAGAATAGAGAGAATAAAATACTATACTGATTTTTTTAATGCTGAACCAAACTTAAGCACACCAATTCACGGTTATGTTATATCGCTAGAAGAAAAAAGAGGAAATAATGAAGATAGTATAGAAATAAATAATTTAAAAAGAAGTATGATGGGCGTTGTTTCAGGACTAGGAGATTCATTAACCCAAACAGTTTTAACACCAATATTTATTTTATTTTGTATATATTTCGCCTTGTCAAAGAACGTCATTGCAGCAATAGTTTTAGCCTTAACATTGGCATTTATTATAATTTATATTTCTTATACAGGCTTTTTAAAAGGTTATTACAATGGCAAGAGCGGATTAATTGACAGAATTAATGAGGTTAAAAATAGTAAGGTAAAAAAATATTTTAATATAATATTTTCAATACTATTTGTTGTAATAATAGTTAAGATAAAAGTAAACTATAGTGATTTAATAGAACACAATTTAACAAGTTCAATCATTATATTATTTGGCTCGATTTTATATCAAATTTTACTATATAAAAAAGTAAAGGAAAACTATCTGATACCTTTAGTATATCTAATACCGCTATTATTAACTCTAATTGTTAAATAAGAACTTAACTTACTGAATATTATACCGATTTAAGAGCAAAATAAAATTTTTTATCTTAAAAAGCTATAAATATATTGACACGTGCATTAATTTGCATTATATTGGAATATAAAAATTGCTTATTATGGAGGGAAGAATGAATTTAGTAGAGAATCAAAAAGAATATTGGAATAGCGTCGCAGATGAAAAAAAATTTACCACACCATTTCATATAGATGTTTTTTCAAAGTATGTTAGTAAATCTTCAAAAATACTTGATGTGGGATGCGGATATGGTAGAGTATTGAATGAACTTTATAACAATTCTTATAATAATTTATATGGTATAGATTTTTCAGAAAAAATGATAGAAAGAGGTAAAATTTTATTTCCGTACTTAAATCTATGTGTTCAAAATAGTGCATCTATAGATTTCGAGGATAACAGCTTTGATGGAGTAATTTTATTTGCTGTTTTAACTTGTATTATAAATGATAGCGAACAAGAAGCATTAATAAATGAAATAAGAAGAGTTTTAAAACCAGATGGTGTTTTGTATATTAATGATTTTTTACTTAACCATGATGAAAGAAACATACAAAGATATGAAAAGTTTAATGAAAAGTATGGAACATATGGTGTATTTGAACTTCCTGAGGGTGCATTGGTAAGACATCATGAATTAAATTATATAAAAGGTCTAACATCTAATTATGAAAAACTTGTTTTGGATGAACTTACCTTTACTACTATGAATGGAAATAAATCAAATGGTTTCATGTATATAGGTAAAAATATTAAATAGTTCCCTTTAATACCTAATATATATTGCTTTTAAGACTTTTTTATATTATAATTAGTATAAATAAATACATAAATATAGGTTACTTTTTTGTATTAATAGGGAAAACAGTGAATTCTGTTACAGCCCCCGCTACTGTGAAAGGTGATGGAATACAGTGCCACTGTTGATAAAATGGGAAGGCGTATTTTATTTGATCCGAAAGTCAGGAGACCTGCCTATGTTTTTTCTATGGTTTTTTCGGGAGGGAATTAACACAATTATTAATTTAATGTATATGTGACTAAAATCTCTCAAAAAATTGAGAGATTTATTTGTTTGGAAATAATTATATTTCGACAAAATATCACTAATTAAAATATTATAATAATAAAGATTAGGCTTAAATAAATTTTGCTTGCATGGAGGTAGATATGCTTTCTTTAATTATTGGCTATACATTAGATTTATTTCTTGGGGACCCTCATGGTTTTCCACATCCTATTAGACTAATAGGCACTTCTATTCAAAAATTAGAGAATATTCTTAGAAAAGGTTGCAAAACTCCAGAGAATGAGCGGTTAGCTGGAATTGTTTTATGGATTATAATAGTTTTTAGTTCCTTTCTGATACCATATATTATGTTAGTTATAGCTGCTAAAATATCTGTAGCTTTTGCAGTTATACTTGAAGCAATAATGTGCTATTATATACTTGCTACAAAGTGTTTAAGAGATGAGAGTATGAAGGTATATTATAAGCTAAAAGAGAATAATGTAATAGAAGCAAGAAAGTTTCTTTCGTATATAGTTGGTAGAGATACAAAAAATTTAGATGAAACATCGATAATTAAAGCGACTATTGAAACTGTAGCCGAAAATACATCTGATGGAGTGATTGCACCACTAATATTTATTCTTATTGGAGGAGCACCACTTGGCTTTATGTATAAGGCTATAAATACTTTAGATTCTATGGTTGGTTATAAAAACGAAAAATATATTAACTTAGGAAAATTTGCTGCAAAGGCTGATGATGTAGCAAATTATATACCGGCCAGAATATCAGCATACATAATGATATTAGCATCTATTATATTAAAATTAGATTATAAAAATGCATATAAAATATATAAAAGAGATAGATACAATCATCTAAGTCCTAATTCAGCGCATACAGAATCGGTTTGTGCAGGAGCATTAGGCATTAAACTTGCTGGTGGAAGCTATTATAATGGAATATATATAGAAAAACCTACTATTGGTGATACTATAAGAAACATAGAGCTAGAAGATATAAAAATGGCTAATAAGCTAATGTATACAACATCAATACTTTGCTTATTAATAGGCATAGTTTTAAAAATAAAAATTATTTAATAAATATTATATTAAAAATATAAAATTGAAATTTTATATTTAGAAAGGGTTGATTAAAATTAAAAATTACACACATGGAGCAGACATTTATACTACTGCCATAGAGCTTGATATTAGTGAAAATTCTATAATTGATTTTTCATCTAATATTAATCCATATGGACTTTCGGAGGGGGTTAAAGCAGCTATTATTGAATCACTAGAATATGCAGATAGATACCCTGACGTTAATTGCAGAGCCTTGTCAGAGGCATTATCAGAATATGAAAATGTACAAAAGGATTATATATTTTGTTCAAATGGTGCAGAAGAATCTATTTACAGAATTGTAAATTTCCTAAAACCTAAAAATGCTGTTGTCATAGCACCAACCTTTAGTGAATATGAGCATGCCTTAGAAACTGTGGGATGCAAAATAAAATATCACTATCTCAAAGAAGAAAATGATTTTATACTTGATGAGGATATTATTGATGATATTACTCAAAAAACAGACATTTTATTTATTTGCAATCCTAATAATCCAACCGGTCAATTAACAGAAAAGAAGATTATTGAAAAAATTCTAGCTCATTGTGAGAAAATGGATACAATTGTTGTTATTGATGAGTGTTTCATGGATTTTGTAAGCGATAATGAAGATTATAGCGTTAAAAATTTACTGGGGATTTATAGTAATTTGGTTATATTAAAAGCATTTACAAAAATATTTGCAATGGCTGGAATTAGGCTTGGATATTGTATGTCAAGCAATATAAGAATAATGGATGGAATAAAAGAAACAGGACCAGTTTGGAATGTTTCAACCATCGCCCAAGCAGCTGGAGTTGCAGCAGTTAAGGAAACAGAATACTTAAAGGAATCATTAGAATATATTGATGAACAAAGAAAATATCTTTTAGATAAGCTAGATATATTAGGCCTAAAGGTATATAGCCCAAGTGCTAATTATATATTATTTAAATGCACTAAGGATATTGATTTAAAATATGAATTATTACAATATGGAATTATGATTAGAAGTTGTGCTAACTTTGAAGGTCTTGATGATAGCTATTATCGTATCGCTGTTAAAAAGGAAGAGGATAACAAATTGTTATTTAGAGCACTTAAGAATATTCTTTAAACAAATAGAGAGGAAAAATAAGTAATGGCAAAAGTTATAATGGTTCAAGGAACAACATCAAATGCCGGAAAAAGTTTAGTTACTGCAGCACTTTGTAGAATTTTTCATCAAGACGGCTATAAGGTAGCCCCATTTAAATCACAAAATATGGCTTTAAATTCATATATAACAAAGGAAGGTTTGGAGATGGGAAGGGCTCAAGTTATGCAAGCAGAGGCTGCTTGTATTGAGCCTGATGTCAGGATGAATCCTATTTTATTAAAGCCTACTGGAGATAAGGGCTCTCAAGTTATTTTAAATGGTGAAGTTCTAAGGGATATGACAGCAAAGGAATATTATACACAAAAAACAGTCCTTATACCTCATATCTTAAATGCCTATAATTCACTAGCAAAGGATTATGATATCATTGCTATTGAAGGAGCAGGAAGCCCCGCTGAAATTAATTTAAGAGAAAATGATATTGTTAATATGGGTATGGCTGAGCTTGTAGACGCTCCAGTTATATTAGTTGGTGATATTGACAGAGGAGGAGTCTTTGCTTCAATAGCTGGTACCTTATTACTTTTAACCGATGACGAGAAAAAAAGAGTAAAGGGAACAGTTATCAATAAATTCAGAGGTGACGTGGAGCTTTTAAAACCAGGTCTTGTTATGCTAGAGGATATAACTAAGGTAGATGTTCTCGGAGTTATACCTTACATGAAATTGGAGATAGATGATGAGGATAGCCTTTCAGAAAGACTTGAAAATAATAGTAGCTGTAATTTAATTGATATAGCTGTTATTAAGCTGCCAAGAATGTCTAATTTTACAGATTTTAATGTATTTGGTATGTGTAATAATGTAGGATTAAGATATGTTTCTAGTGTAAAAGAGTTGGGCGAACCTGATATGATAATTATACCTGGTACAAAAAATACTATTGAAGACTTAAAATGGTTAAGACAGACAGGATTTGAGCCACGTATTAAAAGACATGCAAATGAAGGCAAAGCGTTATTCGGAATATGTGGTGGATATCAAATGCTTGGTGAAAAAATATACGATCCGGACAATGTTGAATCAGGTGGAGAAATCAGAGGTCTTGAACTGCTAAAAGCTGAAACAACCTTCTACAATGAAAAAATAAGAACTCAAATTAAGGGTAGATTTAACAATATTGAAGGCTTTTATAAGGAACTATCGAAGGTTGAATTTGAAGGTTATGAAATACATATGGGTGATACTGATATTAAGGATGAAAACTCATTAAGTATAATTAATGTTGTTTCTAATGCGGGCAATAAACCATCTGAAAGTGAAAATGGAGCAGTTAATGATAATATAGCTGGTTCATACATACATGGAATATTTGATAATAGTCAGGTTGTTAACACCATTGTAAAAATTTTATATGATAAAAAAGGATTGACAGTTGAAGATTTAGAGAATTTTGATATAAAAGAATTTAAAAATACCCAATATGATATATTAGCACAAACTGTTAGAAACACAATTGATATGAAAAAAATATATGAAATATTAAAAGATAGGTAATATTTATGGATAATTTCACGAAAGAAGAATTAGAAGAAGCTCTTCGGGCTATAGCTTCAACGATTAGCAAGTGTGAGAAAGTACAGCCCAAATTAAAGCAAGGTACTTCTCAACACACGTTGCTCATACGTAGGATTAAAGCGTTTAATATAGCATCGTCATTGATAATGCAAGAGCTAGAGAGACACAATGAATAACATGGACTATCCAATGATAAAATATAATCTAAGGGCCTTCCAATAGCAGTTATGTGATTGGAGGGTCTTTTATTGATATTTATCCTTTTACAAAGTATATAGATTTTGATATAATTTATATAATGATGAATTTTATGGGGTGATTTTTATGGGTAAGGTATGCTGTGTTAATGCTGAAAACTATGATTTAGAAAATGTTCAAAATGCAATTGATAGAACTTTTGCATTACTAGAAATAGAAAGTAAAATAAAACCAGAATTTAGGGTTTTGATAAAACCTAATTTGCTTATGAAAAGAAAACCTGAGGAAGCTACCACAACACATCCACAGGTTATACTTGCTGTTATAAATAAACTAAAATCCTTAGGTGTTAAGGATATAGTTGTAGCAGATAGTCCTGGAGGCTTGTATAATAAAACACTTTTACTAGACATTTATAATGCCTCAGGTATGAAGGCTGTAGCAGAAAAAACTGGTACAGAGCTGAATATAAATGTGGAATATGAGCCTAAAGGCTGTTTAGAAGGAATTAAGTGTAAAAGCTTTAATATAATAAAGCCTGTACATGATGCTGATTTTATTATATCAGTTGGAAAGGTAAAAACACATGGAATGACTACAATGTCTGGTGGGGTTAAAAATTTGTTTGGCTGCGTTCCAGGATTACAAAAACCAGAGCTTCATTGTCGTTTTAATAAAACAGAGGATTTTTGTGAGATGCTAGTTGATTTAGCACTTTGTATTAAACCAAATCTTACAATTATGGATGGAATAGTTTGTATGGAAGGGGATGGACCTTCTGGTGGAAATCCAAAGGAGTGTAATTTTATTGTTGGCTCCGAAGACGTATTTTCTTTAGATGTGTTTTTAAGTAAAAAAATAGGATTAAATCCTGAAAATGTTCCTACAGTTCTAGCATCCTCAAAAAGAGGCTTATGTAGCTTGAACTTTGATGACTTAAAACTAGTTGGAGATAGTGAGGCATTTAAATCTATTAATGATTTTAAGATGCCGAAAAGTTCAAGTGTTGACTTTATAGCTAGAGTTCCAAAAATTCTACAAAAACCAGTTAACTTATTGATTAATAAATGCTTTATTTCAAAGCCAATAATTAATTTTGATAAATGTATAGGCTGCGGTAAATGTGCGGAAAGTTGTCCTAATAAGACTATTGATATAAAGGATAGAAAAGCTATAATTAACTATAAAAATTGTATTAAATGCTTTTGTTGTCACGAAATGTGTCCAGTAAGAGCAATTAAAATCGGAAGAAGAGTCAAAGAAAATTAAACAAAAATAAAATAAGTTCATAACTATAAAGTAAATATAGAAAGGAATCTGAATGATACTATAAAATGACAGAAAAATTATGTGATACTAAAAAGATAAGAAAAGAAATATATTTTTTAGTAATTCCAATAATATTAGAAAATATTTTTCAAATTTCTGCTGGTGTTGTTTCAGCGGCGATGATAGGTAGATTTACAGCAAATATTATTTCAGCTCAAGGTGTCTGTTCTAGAGTTACTGGAGTGTTATGGTGCTTGTTTAAAGGTATCGGAATAGGTGCAACTGTAGTTATAGCAAAATTACATGGAGGTAGTGATAAATCAAAGTGTCAAAGTGCATTCGAACAAACTATATTAACAGCTACTGGGATATCATTGCTTGTAATACTCTTTATTATTTTTAATGCAAATAGCATATTAACCTTTTTTACAAAAAATTCTGATGTTTTATCCTATGCAAAAGAATATATTAGAATTGTAATACTAGGTGCTCCTTTTTTAGTTATAATGTCAGTAGTTACTGGTGCATTTCAGGGACATGGAAACACTAAAACACCTATGTACATAGCTATTGTTGTAAATTTAATTAATATATGTTTAGGATATGTTTTAATTTATGGTAAATTTGGATTTCCTAATTTAGGTTTAAATGGTGCTGGCATTGCCCTTGTTACTTCGCAAGCATCAGGTGCTATATTAGGTCTAATTTTATTATACAACAAGAAAAACGGCATTTTTATCATTCATAAAAGCATTAAGGATTTCTTTAAATTAAATGCTTCTATGTTAAAGGAAATATACACGTTGGGAATTCCCGCAGCTTTTGAAAGTATGTTTTGGCAGCTGTCAGCTGTTGTAATGAGTAAGGTAATTCTTACCTATGGAGAGGTTAGTTTTGCAGCATATCAATTGGGATTAAATGCTGAATCTATAGTTGAGATGCCAGCTATAGGACTTGGAGTAGCTGCAACAGCTCTTACTGCAAGAGCTATAGGGCAAAAAGATGATACTCTTTTTAAAGCATATACAAAGGAATTAATCCATACAACAATTATAATTAGTATTGTAACATCGCTGATATTGATTTTATTGCCTAATTTTTTCATGAATTTCTTAACAAATGATGCGCAAATAAAATCCATAGGAGTTAAATATATAATAGCAATGGGATTTATTCAGTTGCCACAAAATTTATCTAAGGTACTAAATGGCACAATGAGATCAGCGGGATATAAGGTTATACCTATGATAATATCAGGGGTAGGTATTTGGGTGTTTAGAGTACCAGTATCTCTCTTAGTAGCATATGTATTTAAATTAGATATAGTGTTTATATGGCTATGTATGGCATTAGACCAAACAATGAAATTTACTATGAGTTTAGTTATATTTAAATATAAAAAAGTTAACAATGCAATTGAAAGGTATGTAGATGTTAACGCTTAAAATTTTGGAGGTCGTTTATGGAGCTAAAACTTGTAACAGGTAGAGCCAAGTCTGGTAAATCAAATTATTTATACAATGACGCATTAAATAAATTAAAAGTAAATAATGGCGATAATTTTTTATACATAGTTCCAGAGCAAATGACCTATTCTACAGAGCTTGATATTATAAACAAAATCAGTGAAGATGGTTTATTAGATATGCAAATAATTAGCTTTAAAAAGCTAGAATATATGGTTTTTGACGAGGTCGGTGGCTTAAAGCTACAAGATATAAATGATTATGGGAAAATTATGCTTTTAAAGCAAATATGCGATAAAAGCTTAGATGAACTAGTTGTTTATAAAAAAGCATTATACAAGGACGGATTTTTAAGAGAATTTAACTCATTTGTAAAGGAGCTTAAAAAAAACAAAATAGATGTTTCAACCCTTGAAAATATTGATACATCTGGCTTAAAAAATGAACTGTTAAAAAGAAAGCTAACTGACATAATTAACATTTATAAAAAAATGGAAACTATAACAAAGAATAATTTCTTTGATGATCAGGATAAAACTAATTACTTTATAAATTTAATAGAAAAATCTAATCTTATAAAAAATTCATATATTTACATAGATAATTTTGAAAGCTTAGTTGGACAAAGATTAGAGGTTATAAAAAAATTAGTAGAAAATTCAAAGGGTGTCACTATCTCATTAAATATAGACAATAGATGCCTTAAAAATCTTGAAACTATAGATGATTATGAAATATTTAAGGTGACTTACGATACTTATATGCAATACAAAAAAATTGCTGAGGATTTAAGTATAGATCTTGAAATAATTAAACTTAACAAAAGTTATATAAATAATACGGAGATAAAAGCAATTGATGAAAATATGTTTACTGTTTCAACAACAGCTAAATATTTAGAAAATCCGGAAAATGTAATAGCATTTTCATCTATGAACACATATACAGAAATAGAAAATGTTTGTAGAAAAATTCTTAACCTAGTTAGAGATAAAGGCTATAGATACAAGGATATAGCTGTTGTTACTTCAGCAATGGACATGTATAGTATAAATATTAAGAAGGTATTTACACAGTTTGATATACCATTTTTTATAGATTTAAAAAAGGATATAATGAACAATCCTTTTGTTAAATATATTTTATCGATACTGGACATGCTTAATTTTAACTTCAAGCATCAAAGTGTGTTTGAATATTTTAAAACTGGATTTTCTGGACTTGATTATGGTGAGGTTGACAAGCTAGAGAATTTTGCTTTAGAGTTTGGTATAGAAGGCAATAAGTGGTTTAAACCATTTAAAATTAAAGACAAGAATGTAGAATTTTATGAAGAACTTCGTAAGAAATTTGCTGATGATTTTGGAAATCTTAGAAAAGAATTTTCAAAATTAAAAACTTCAGAAGATATAACTATATTTTTGTATAATATTTTTAAAATGCATAATATACAGCAAAATATTGAAAAAAAGGTAGATGAGTTTAAGCACAAAGGCTTATATGAGCTATCATTTATTAATACACAGGTTTGGAATGTTATAATAGAAATTTTTGAGCAAATCATACTTACATCTAAAGATGTTGAGATAACACCTATTCAATATAGAAAAATATTAGAAGCAGGACTATCTGAAATAGAGCTTGGAATTATACCTCCTACACTTGACAAGGTTGTTGTTGGAGATTTAGATAGAGCGTTCATAAATAACTATAAGGCTATATTTTTAATAGGTGCAAATGAAGGGGTTTTATTATCCTATGGAGAAGATAAGGGACTTTTATTAGACGAAGAAAAGGATACATTGAAGGCTCTTGGATTGCAGCTATTAAATACAAGCACTTATAACAATTATAAGGAAAAACACATATTATATAAAGTTTTAACAAAACCAACAGATTACTTATTTGTAAGTTATGCTTTAAGTACAGTAGATGGAAAAGCATTACAACCTTCTTTGTATATTGATAAGTTAAAACAAATATTTATTAATATAATAATAGAAAGTGACTTATCAAATAATGACGAACTAAACTTTATCATGACTAAAAAGGCAACATTAGAGGTACTTATTGAAAGGCTAAGAGAATTTATTGAAGGAAAACCTCTAAACGACGTTTGGAAGGACGTATATAGCTGGTATGAAAGAAACTGTGAGGATTTAGCATATATAATAGACAGCGGGTTTAACTATAAAAATATAGTTAATGATATCAAAAATACTGACATTGATAAGATATACGGTGAATATATGACTATGTCTGTTTCAAAGCTTGAAAATTTTGCATCATGTCCATTTAAATTCTTTTTGGATTTTGGTATAAAGCCTTATCCTCGTAAAGAACTTAAGGTTGAATATTATGATATTGGCAACATTTTTCACGAGTGTGTAGAGAAGTTCACCAATATCATAATCAATAAGTCTATTGATGTAAAAGTTGTAGATAAAGAAAATGTGACTAAATCTATGGAAATGTGCATTAATGAGGTTCTAAGTGAGAATCTATCAGACAGCAATGCGCTTGAATACAGTGAGAGAAACAAATATATCAAGGAGAAAATAAAAAGACTATTAGATAGAGCAGCGTGGACTATGGTTAGCCAGCTTAAAAAGGGGAATTTTGAACCTAAATTCACAGAGTTTGAAATCAAAAAAGAGATACTTGGTATGTCTAAAAAGATTCTTCTTGAGGGTAGAGTTGATAGAGTTGACGTACTAGAAGATGGAGAAAATGCATATATAAACATAGTTGACTATAAATCCTCAAAAAAAGATATGGTTTTGAGTGATGTAATGAATGGATTACAGCTACAGCTATTTGTGTATTTATCTTCAATAATTAAAAGTGGTGAAAAGATAAATGAACTTATCCCTAAGATTAGCGGAGTATTTTATTTTAACATAGATGATCCGTTTATAGATGGAGATAGTAATTCTAATGAATTATATGAGGATGAAATATTTAAGGAGCTTTCTCTTAAGGGATATGTGCTTGAGGATATGAATATAATAAAAAATATTGATAGTGATATAGAAAATGCGAAATCATCAAATGTGATTCCTGTATCTTTTAAATCAGATAATACCTTAACAAAGGCTTCAAAGGTACTAAATGACAATGAATATATGCTAGTTTTAGACAAAGTTGATGCTATAGCAGGTGAACTATCAAATAAAATTTTGGACGGTAAAATAGATATAAATCCATTTAGAAAAGATTCGAATAAAACACCATGTTCATATTGTGACTATAAAACAGTATGCCAATTTGATTCTTCAATAGACGGAAATAAATATAGAAATATTAAAAAAACAAGTAAGGATGAAATATTAAGTGAGCTGATATTGGAAAAGGAAAATAAGGAGTAAATATTATGCTATTTAAACATTTAAAGAAGCAAATGCTTTTACCTAGTGATGAAATTATTATCAATAAATCTATAAAAATCAGAGATAAAGAGTTTTTAATTATTGGAATAACATCTCAAAATGAAGAAAACAAACTTTGGATAATTATGCATGATGATAGCCTTGAACATAGAGATAGCTTTCCTGAGTATGATTGTGATAATTATGAAGAGCTAGAGTATGAAAGAGAAAGAGTGAAGAAAAAAAGTCTTCACTCTGTGACTAAAAGAGAAGAAATGCAAGAAGATATATTGAATTCTACCTCTAATTTTAGTATAAATGAAATAGAGATTCAAGGTAAGAGTATGGCTTTTACTTCATCAAGCGGTACTTCCCTACGTGATAATGCTTATGATTTATGTATGGCTTTACAGCATTTTGTGGAGAAGGGTTTGACTGTAGATTTATTTGACGAATATGATACTAATGATTTAATGCTTTATACTTACAAACAACAGGATGGAGAAGAGTTTCCTAAAATAGATTTATCTAAACCTTTGGATATAAAAATAAAGATAGCAGAAGATTATAATCAAAT
Organism: Firmicutes bacterium UBA7510; assembly: GCA_002479485.1. Taxonomy (GTDB): domain Bacteria; phylum Bacillota; class Clostridia; order Tissierellales; family Sedimentibacteraceae; genus UBA1535. The sequence continues at coordinate 50,636 of DLNM01000023.1, forward strand.
TTTAATCAATAAATCTATGACTGTAAACTTCGGAGATAATCTCAACGAAAAACATTCGTTTTACGATGAAGAAACTAACAGAATTTATAATTTCTACATAAATAAAGTAGAGAATTATGATATATGGGAAGATGCGAATAAACATTTTGATTCTGAAAATATGAAAAAAGCTATAAAAGACGCAAATATCGGTGATGAGCAGCTCCAAGAAATGAAAAAGGATTATTATGAATTTGTAGAACAAACATGTCCTAAAGGTATGTACTTAGCAATGATAGAATATGAAACTGAGGATGATGTTCAGTTGAATTTTTATACAAAGGAATTTTTAGATGCTAAAGTCGAATATAAAGAAGGAAAATGTGGAATTTTATTTTTTTCTCCAGACAATAAAAATGGACCACATGGACTTAAAAATCGTATATGTATGCTAAAACCTGTCGAAAAGGATTTTAACAGAGCAATAGATATCGAACTGTTTTCATGGTATAAAAAAATACCAGAAGAAATTATAAATTTGTAAAATTTTTTAAAAAAGTATTGACACATTTTAAAAGTAGTGCTATTCTAATAAAAATTTTGCACAAGACTTTTAACCTTGTGTGCAAATTATTGCATGGAGGAAATTATATGTTTAATTTTGTAATCAGCATTATAATTATTATTAACATTGTCATTATTATTGACAGTGTTAGTTTGCGTTGCGCTGATTATGAGGTAAGCATTAGTTAGTTTTCTTATAAACGAACCCGATGTTTAAAGACCCCACAGCATAACGCTGTGGGGTCTTTATTTTTTTATCAAGAAAGAGAGGCCTACTAAATGTTAACTATTGACAAAGTTTATTCAGCTAAACAAGTTTTAAAAAATGTTATAAGAAATACAGATTTAATTTTTGCAAACAAAATATTATGTGATAATGATATTTATCTCAAACCTGAGAATCTTCAAGTGACTGGCTCATTTAAGGTTAGAGGCTCTTATTATAAAATTTCACAGCTAACAGAAAAGGATAAAAGACAAGGTATTATAGCCTGTTCGGCTGGTAACCATTCTCAAGGTGTTGCTTTAGCCTCTATGAAAAATAATGTTAATTCCACTATTTATATACCAAGTACAGCTCCAAAATCTAAGGTTGAAGCTACGAAAAAATATGGCGCCAATGTAGTTTTAGTTGATGGTATTTACGATGATGCATATTCAGAGGCACAAAGACATGCGGATAAAACAGGTATGAAATTCATTCATCCTTTTAACGACGAAGACGTGATAGCAGGTCAAGGAACTATAGCATTAGAGATACTAGATAATCTACCTACATTAGATGCAGTCGTCGTACCTATTGGAGGTGGTGGATTAGCAGCAGGGGTTGCCTATACAATTAAAACTATAAATCCTGTATGCAAGGTTTATGGAGTGCAGGCTAGTGGCGCGCCATCTATGTATAATTCATTAAATCATAAAAAAATAGAAACTTTAAAGACCGCAGCTACTATTGCAGATGGAATTGCGGTTAAATGTCCCGGAGATATAACCTATAAGCTTTGCAAAAATTATCTAGATGAAATTGTAACAGTTACAGAGGAAGAGATAATGGCTTCTATACTAACCTTATTGGAGGGTCAAAAGCTAATTTCTGAAGGTGCAGGGGCAGTTAGTGTTGCAGCCGCAATGTTCAACAAAATACCTTTGGAAAATAAAAAAGTAGCCTGCATAGTTTCAGGTGGCAATATTGATATAGCGGTACTAAAAAACATCATGCAAAGTAGACTATTAACGAATTGAGTAGAGAGGAAGGGCAAAATGAAGGGAGCACAGATTTTAATTAAAACGCTTATAGATTTAAGTGTTAAAACTGTTTTTGGTTATCCAGGAGGAGCAGTTTTAGATATTTATGATGAGTTATATAAAAACAGTAATCATATCGAGCATATTATTACAGCACATGAACAAGGAGCTGCCCATGCAGCAGATGGTTACGCAAGAGCTACTGGAAAGGTTGGAGTAGTAATCGCAACTTCAGGGCCAGGAGCTACAAATCTAGTAACCGGTATAGCAAATGCGTATATGGATTCGGTACCCTTAGTTGCTATAACAGGTAATGTATCTACAAGTTTATTAGGAAAAGATAGCTTTCAGGAGGTAGATATTGTTGATGTAACACTTCCAATAGTAAAGCATAGCTACATAGTTAAAGATATTTCAAAGCTTGAAAATATCATAAGAGAAGCATTTTATATTGCATCAATAGGAAGACCTGGGCCTGTGCTTATTGATTTGCCTAAGGACATACAAGCATCTGATTATGAGTATAGCGGTAATCCAGTTTCCTTTGATTATTACAGTGCAAGGCTAGAGAAAGTTGACTTAGATGTAGCTATAAAAGAAATAAACAAATCGGCTAAACCTTTTATATATTGCGGTGGTGGAGTTGTATTAGGTGAAGCGGGTGATGAGGTTTTAACTCTTTCTAAAAAAATATCTGCACCAATTGGAGTAAGCATGATGGGCATTTCCGCTATACCAAGTTCATATGAGTTAAATTTAGGTATGACTGGTATGCATGGCAAGTATGCAGCTTCTAAAACTAAGTCTGAAGCAGATTTAATAATTGCTATTGGAGTTAGATTCAGTGACAGAGCAACTGGCAATAAAAATGCATATCACAAAGATAGAAAAATAATACACATAGATATAGATCCAGCAGAAATTAACAAAAACATAGCTGCTGATATATCAATTTGCGGAAACATTAAAGATATTTTATCAAAGCTTGTTGATAAAATTGAAACAAGAAAGAATGATACTTGGATTAAAATTATTGAAAACTATAAAAATGAACAGGAGAGACTTGACTTTTGCACAGAAGAATTAAATGCTAAAAAAGCAATAGAGCTTGTAAATTCCTATTGCAATGAGGACACAGTGATAGCCACAGATGTAGGTCAGCACCAAATGTGGGTTGTACAGTACTATAAATTTGAAAAACTAAGAACATTATTGACTTCAGGTGGGCTGGGGACAATGGGTTATGGGATGGGCGCTCTAATTGGTGGTTGTATAGGCTCGGGTAGAAAGAAAGCTGTTTTATTTACAGGGGATGGAAGCTTTGGGATGAATTTAAATGAGCTAGCAACGGTTGTATCACAAAAACTACCTGTAGTTATAGTTATTATAAATAATGGAGTTCTAGGAATGGTTAGACAGTGGCAAAAGGTATTTTATGATGAAAGATACTCACAAACCACACTTGATAGACAAACAGATTTTGTGAAACTTGCAGAAGCCTTTGGTATGAAAGGGTTTAGAGCTGCGTCTACAGATGAGTTAAAAGATATATTAGATAATAATTTTAACGATAGTAACCCAATTTTAATTGATTGCTATATAGATATGGACAACAAAGTGTTACCAATGATACCACCAGGTGGTTCAATAAATGAAATAATAATAAGTTAGGAGGCGAAAAAATGCAAGATAGGTTTACGGTTGGAATACTTGCAGCAAATAATTTTAATGTATTACCACGTGTTACAGGGCTTTTTTCTAAAAGAGGTTTTAATATACATAGTATTGCAGCTAATGTAATAGATAATTCTGATTTATCAAATATTACAATAGTAGCTTCTGGAGACATGCAGGTTAAGGAACAAGTTGTTAAGCAATTATATAAATTAATTGATGTTAAAGAAGTAACGATGTTAAGTTAATAAATTTCAGCTATTAAAATAAAAAATATAAGGAGACAAGAAATGTTTTACGAAAAGGATTGTAACTTAGAATTATTAAAAGGTAAAAAGGTAGCAATAATAGGTTATGGAAGTCAAGGACATGCACATGCTCTTAATTTAAAAGAAAATGGAATAAATGTAGTTGTAGGATTATACGAGGGCTCAAAATCAGCGCTCGAGGCTAAAAAAGCAGGGTTGAGCGTAATGAATACTGGTGAAGCCGTTAAAGAATCTGACTTAGTAATGTTGCTAGTAAATGATGAAAAAATGGCTAATATCTACAAGGAAAGTGTAGCTCCAAATCTAAGAGAAGGAATGACTTTATGCTTTGCCCATGGATTTAATATACACTTTAATCAAATAGTACCACCATCAAATGTTGATGTTGTAATGATAGCACCAAAGGGGCCAGGACATACAGTTAGAAGTCAGTTTTTAGAAGGAAAAGGGGTACCCTGCTTAGTTGCAGTTTATCAGGATTTTAGTGGACTAGCAAAAGAGACTGCGCTTGCCTATGCTATGGGTATAGGAGGGACTAGAGCTGGAGTTTTAGAAACAACCTTTAAGGAAGAAACTGAAACAGATTTATTTGGTGAACAAGCAGTTTTGTGCGGTGGAGTTGTAGCACTTATGAAAGCTGGCTTTGAAACTTTAGTTGAAGCAGGTTATCAACCAGAGAGTGCATATTTTGAGTGCGTACATGAGATGAAGTTAATAATAGACCTAGTAGTATCAGGTGGATTTTCAATGATGAGACACTCTATAAGTGATACAGCCGAGTACGGTGATTATATGGTAGGTAATCGTATAATAACTGAAGAAACTAAGAAAGAGATGAAAAAAGTATTAACTGAAATACAAAATGGTACTTTCGCAAGGGAATGGATACTAGAAAACCAAGCTAACCGTCCATCTTTTTTAGCTAGAAGAAGAATGGAAAAGGAACATCTAGTAGAGAAAGTAGGTGCCAGTCTAAGAGAGCAGATGATATGGAATAAAGGAGATAAAGAAAAAAATGAATAGTAACGCCATAAAAATAGGATGTCAAAATGCTCCTAAACGTGCTCTGCTAAAGGCTCTAGGATATACCACAGCTCAACAAAACAAACCTTTTATAGGTATAGTGAATTCTTTTAATGAACTAGTACCTGGTCATATACATTTAAACACAATTGCTAGAGCTGTCAAGGATGGAGTTTTAGCTAATGGAGGAACACCCATGGAATTCAATACTATCGCAGTATGTGATGGTCTTGCTATGGGACATGATGGGATGAGATATTCATTATCTTCTAGAGAGGTTATTGCCGACAGCATAGAATGTATGGTGCGAGCCCATAAGCTAGATGGACTCGTATTTATACCAAATTGTGACAAGGTTGTACCAGCTATGCTGATGGCATGTGCAAGACTTAACTTGCCTTCAATATTTATTTCGGGAGGACCAATGCTTTCAACTTGTGACAGAGATTTAAATACTGTATTTGAGGCTGTTGGTGCGCACATGTCAGGTTCAATTTCAGAAGATGAATTTATGGATATCGAAGCTAGTTCTTGCCCAACCTGTGGATCATGTTCAGGGATGTTTACAGCAAATTCTATGAACTGTTTATGTGAAGCTCTCGGAATTGCTCTTGATGGGAATGGAACTATACCAGCAGTTTATTCTAAAAGGATAAGACTTGCAAAATGTGCTGGTGAACAAATTATGAGACTTGTAAAAAGAGATATTAGACCATCAGATATATTAACAAAGGATGCTTTTAAAAATGCACTAGCAATAGATATGGCGCTAGGTTGCTCTACAAATTCTGTATTACATTTATTGGCCATAGCAAACGAGGCTAATATAGATTTTAACTTACATATGGTTAATGAAATAAGTGAAGCTACACCTAATCTTTGTAAATTAGCTCCAGCTGGAAAACATCATATGGAGGATTTATATAAAGCAGGTGGTGTGTATGCGGTAATGAAAGAACTTGATAAGGTAGGTCTTATAGAAAAATCTGCAATAACAGTCACTACAAAGAATGTTGAGGAAAATTTGAAAAGTGTAATGAATTCTGACACCAAGGTCATAAGACCAATTGAAAACCCATATTCTAAAACTGGTGGTTTAGCTGTTTTGTTTGGAAATTTAGCACCTAATGGATCAATAGTAAAAAGAAGTGCTGTAGCAGCTGAGATGTTAAGCTATAGAGGCGTTGCAAGAGTATTTGATTGTGAAGAGGATGCAGTTGAGGCTATATATGGTGGTAAAATATCAAAGGGTGATGTAGTAGTAATTCGTTATGAAGGACCAAGTGGTGGGCCGGGTATGAGAGAAATGCTAACACCAACATCAGCGATAGCTGGTATAGGACTTGATAAGGATGTAGCACTAATTACAGATGGAAGATTTTCAGGTGCAACAAGAGGTGCAGCAATTGGGCACATTTCACCAGAGGCAGCAAGTGGAGGAGTAATAGCTTATGTTAAAGAAGAGGATGAAATAAGTTTAGATATCACAAACTACAGCTTAGAGCTTTTAGTGCCAGAAAATGAACTAGAATTAAGAAAAAAAGATATGATGATAAAGACTAAGGATAATCTAACTGGATACATTAGAAGATACGCTAAAATTGTATCAAGTGCTGATAAGGGTGCAGTCTTAAATTAACTGCCTTACAAAATTGTAATACTAATGTAAGTCTAATCTATGGAAACATATTAGAGTTTAATATAACATATCAAAGTAAATTATATAGAAGGAGAGATTTTAATGAAGAAATTTAATGCATTTGAGTTAAAAATTTTCATAAATATTTCTTTTATGTTTTCTATCCAGCACATCTATGGATTATATCAACAATAGCATATTTTTTAGTATAACCTGACAAAAACGTTTATGTGACTTAACGAGGCTTTCCCTACCTATATAAAAACTAAGGGAAGCCGAATTACGGAACAGAAACGTTTTTTACATGCTTTGCTTTACTTAGATTCACAATAAAAGTATATCGAAGCACTTATATTTTTAAAATTTGACAAAAAATAGTGTCTTTCCAGAAACTTTTCGATTTTTTTCTTATGTAACTTTTAATAAATTGGTAAATTTAAGAAATAAATATTGATATCGAATGTTTAATGTGATATATTTAACAAAAAATTTATTTAAATAACAAGCAACATTTTATATGACAATACAAATTAAAATGATTAGATATTTAAGGGGTGAGTCCAATGCACAATTAGGTTGATAATTAGTGGTTTAGTAGAAACAAATTTTATGAATTTAATAGGAGGAGTTACAATATGAAAAACTTGAAACGTCTATTTATATTAACTTTAAGCTTAATGATGATATTTTCACTAACTGCATTTGCGAATGATAACAAAATAGAAGAAAAAATTTATACAATCACAGAAGCATATCAATATCCTGTTGTTCCTGGGATGCCAGAATGGTCAAAATTTAATTCTCTAGATGAAATGATAGAAGCATGTCAAATACCAAAAGACATTTTAAGCAATATGTCTACTGATGCCTTAATTGAAACTGTTATAAATTATCCATTGGCTATTAATATGTTTGCTTTTGATAATCCTCAAAAAGGATTTGATTCGGTAAATAGCTATTTTAACGGGTTTCAAGAGCTTAGCAATCGACCAGATGCTATACAGAAAATGAATCTATACACTAATAGCATATCCTATATGAAGAATTATGATCAAATGGATAGTATCATAGCAAGTGTTATATTTGAAAATCTTAAATTTCAAAATAATATAGAGAAAATTGAATTAATGAGCGAAACCCACTATAATTATACACCGAAAGGAACTAAAGTGCAGTTTATTTATAATTTAACTTGGGCAGATCATGGCTTGACCTCTACACAAGCTGACAATGCTAATGAAAACTTTAAAAAAGCATACCCGAATGCGACTCCATTAAGAGAAGAAAATCCTTCATATAACTGTCATTCATATGCATGGTATTCTACTAGTTCAAGTAATTTGTATTGGTTAAATGGTAATTACGCGTATATGTATATAAGTGACGGTAGTTATAGTAGAACTTACAGTCCATCTACTGGCAATAAAGTTTGGTATGGTTCAGCAGATCATTCTGCAATTTACGCAGGTTCTAGTATTGTCAAATCGAAATGGGGTTCTATGGGTCTATATCAACATAATGTAAGTTACTGCCCTTACAGTACCAGTGATGTATCATACTGGAAATAAGAATATTTCTAACATAGAATGTAATGTAAAGTAAAAAGATGTTAAATTAATTGATCTATATTATAAAATTACGGGGTATCTTCCAAGATGTTAGGAAGATACCCATAAACTGGGAAAGATGTTGGTGACATTTAAGTAAGTATCAAAGATGTTAGCCATAACAGTGATTTTTCTTTCGTTGATGTTTGTTATGGTAACTACATTATATACGAAAATGGGGGTCATTGTTTTTTTATTTACAAAATACCTTACAACCCTTGATATATAAATAAATTATTTTAAAAATAAGAATGTCTACTTGACACTACCAATATATAGATGGAGGTAATTAAATGAAACAGAAAGTTTTATTTTTTATATTAATAATACTTTTAAGTTTTTTTTACGGGTGCAGTAATGAAAACAGTATTTTTGGAAATTATGAATTTAAAGATGTTATATTTCTTTCACCCTTAAGCTCATCAACTGTCGATTATATGAAAGATAAAATGAAAGGAACTAAATACACCATACAAAAGGATATTTTTAGTATATCTTCAAAAGACAATCAATATGAGATTTTAAATCCCACTTATATAAAGGAAAAGATAGATGATAATATTATTCAAGATTTTAATAATGCAGTATTTAAAGATTCTATTTCATTTAATGAGTATAAAGAAAAACACAGATATACCATTTATTCTAAAAATAAGCAAAAAGCTAAATATTATTTATATTCTTTAGATAATGAATTATGGATAGCATCATATGTAGATAATACTGCAAATAAACAAGATATAATAATGTACATATTTCGGATAAAGTAATATTGCATACTTTCAAGTTAGTTGAATAGACATGTCCTAAGGGTATGGAATAATTATGTTTTTTGTTCAATATATTTATAAAATAAATTTAAAAAAAATCATATATAATAAGAATTTATATTCCTAATATGTTTTGGTAAGATAAGTTCTTATTTATTTTTATTGAGAAAAATGTGTTTACATTATATAATGTTCTATGAAAAGATTATGTGAGGTGAAGCTGATGAAGTGGACTGGCAATCAACAAAAGGTTATTGACACAAGAGATAAAAATATACTTGTTTCGGCGGCAGCTGGCTCTGGTAAAACTGCTGTTTTGGTTGAAAGAATTATAACCTTAGTAAGAGATAATAATGAAAATATTGATTCTTTCTTAATTGTTACCTTTACCAATGCTGCAGCAGCCGGAATGAAGCAAAAGATACAAAAAGCATTATATAAAGCCTTAGAGGATGAATTTATAATAGATTCTAATATAAAAAAACACCTTAGAAATCAGCTTAATCTATTAAATAAAGCAAATATTTCGACTATTCACTCATTTTGTATAGATGTATTAAGAAAGAATTTTCATGTACTAGGAATTGATCCGAATTTTAGAATCGGTGACCCTAATGAATGTCAAATACTTTTAAATGACGCTATAGATGAAGTTCTTGAGAAAGCCTACACTGAAAAAACTAGTGAATTTATTCAGCTAGTGGAATGCTTTACAAGTAATCGTTCAGACAATGAATTAGTTGATATTATAAAAGATATGTATTATTTTGTACTAAGCTTTCCAAATCCTTTAGAATGGCTGGAAGGCTCAATTAATATGCTTAAAATTAATAAGGACAAGCTAGAAAATTCAGAGTGGATATGCATTATTAAGGAAAATATAGATACATTTTTAGATGGTGCCAAAGAGTCATTAGAGGACTGTAAGGATATATGTAAAGAGACTGTAGGTCCAAATGCATATATTGATACGATACTATCAGATTTAGATAATGTAAGTTCTTTAAAATCATCACTTGATAATAGTTTTGAATGTTTTATAGAAAAATTGTATTCAATGTCTCACCCAAGGCTTGCATCCATACGTGGCAAGGCAAAGGATGAGGTTGATGAGCATAAAATAGATGATGTAAAGCAGATACGTGAGGAATATAAAAAAATAATTGACAGTATTAGAAAACTTATACCAAATAAAACTATGGATGAGTTTACTGAAGCAATAAACTATATGTATCCTGCTATGAAGGCTTTGTATACTTTAGTATATGATTTAATGATAGTATTTAAAGACAAAAAATCAGATAAGGCTATAGTTGATTTTAACGACGTAGAGCATTATGCACTAGAGGCACTTTCAAATGAGGATATAAGTGAGGTTTATAAAAACAGATTCAAATTTATTTTTGTTGATGAGTATCAGGATAGCAACCAATTGCAGGAGACTTTACTTAGCAAAATAAAAAGAGATAGTAATATGTTTATGGTTGGTGACTCAAAGCAAAGTATATATAAATTTAGGCTAGCAGATGTTGACTTATTTAATTCTAAGATGGAAACCTATAAAGTTGATTGCACATCAATCGATGATATAAACCAAAGGATAGATTTAAACCATAATTTTAGAAGTAGAAAGGAAATACTAAATGCTACTAATTATATATTTGAAAAAATTATGTCTAAAAGTCTTGGCGAGCTAAACTATGATAATTCTGTATTCTTAAATGTAGGAATGGAGTTTGAATCTACAGACAAAGATGTAGTTGAATTAAATATCATTGAATCGGATATAGTTGATGAAGATGAAATAGATGAAGAAATACAAGGTATGGAAACTGCCGAAATAGAGGCTTATTTTGCTGTAAGCAGGATAAAAAAATTGTTGTTAGAAAGTACGTATCACGCTAAAACAAACGAATTTAAGCCTATAGAATTTAAAGATATAGTTATACTCCTTAGGTCTGTATCTAACTGGTCAAGTGTATTTGAGGAAGTATTTTTTAATGAAGGTATACCTTTTTATTCTGATACAGGAACCGGATATTTTGAAACTATTGAAATTCAAATAATGATTAATTTATTAAGACTTATAGATAATATAAGACAGGACATTCCACTTCTTAGTATTATGCGCTCACCAATAGGTAAATTTACTACAGAGGAATTAATTAAAATAAGGGTTAAGTCTCCTAAAATTTCATTTATAGATGCCATATATATTTATAAAAATAATGAAAGTGACGAACTATCAGATAAAATAAATACTTTTATAAATTTAATTGAAAAATATAAAAAAGATAGCAGGTACGCAAAACTTAATGATTTAATTTGGCAAATATTAATGGAGACAGATTACTATTATTTTGTAGGTGCATTGCCAAATGGTAAAATAAGACAAGCTAACTTAAGGCTTCTAACTGACAAAGCATATGAATATGAAAAGACTTCAATGACTGGATTATATAACTTCTTAAAATATATTGAGAAGCTTAAGATTTCAAATAGCGATGAGGCAACAGCAAAGATACTTGGTGAAAATGATAATGTTGTAAGGCTTATGACAATACACAAAAGTAAAGGACTTGAATTTCAAGTAGTATTGCTATGCGGTTTAAATAAAAAATTTAATATGATGGATGTGTCAAAAAATATTTTAAAGCATAAAACATATGGTATAGCGCCTAAATATATCAACCCACAGCTTAGAATATACAAAGAGACTTTACCACGAATTGCTCTTAAAAATGTAACAAAGCTAGAAACCTTGTCAGAGGAGATGAGGGTTTTATATGTTGCACTTACAAGGGCTGTAGATAAACTAATAATGTGTGGAACTGTAAAAAGTATAGGTTCAAGAGCAAAGAAATGGAAAAGAGGAACAAGTCATTACAATTTATACAGTGCATTATCATACTTAGATTGGATTTGTAGTTCTTTATACAGTCACAAGGATGCTTCAGTGCTAAGAGAAGCAGTTGGCGATAATAACTGTAACATAAAGGTTGATGATTGTGAATCAAGCTGGAACATAAATTGTTTATCATTATTAGATATAAATTATAATGTTAAGGATGCAAATATAAGTAAAGACGATAAAATCAATGGAATAAGAAGCTTTAAAGAACAAATAAATAGTGAATATATAGATGAAATAGATAGGCGTCTTAGTTTTGAATACAAGTATAAAAAATCTATTAATGTTCCAACAAAATTATCAGTAACTGATATGAAAAACTTAGATAATAAGGATAAAAATATAGAAAATATTAAGTATAATATCCCAAAGCTCGTTGATATACCAATGTTTAAAGAGAAAAAGGCTGAATTTACAAAGGCTGAAATAGGCACAATAACTCACTATGTAATGCAACATTTAAATATAAAAGAAAGACTTGAGTTGGATAATATAAAAAATCAAATTTCTAACATGGTTAATACTAATATACTGACAGTGGATGAAGCCAGTGTTGTTAATGTTAACCAAATATTAAACTTTTTTAATTCAGACATAGGAAAAAGGATGATTAATTCTAGCAAAATCAAAAGAGAAACACCATTTATTATTAAAAAACAAGCGAATGGTATAATTAAAAACTTAAATGAGGATGATAATATTCTTGTTCAGGGTATTATAGATTGCTATTTTTATGAGGGTGATGAAATAGTCGTACTCGACTATAAAACTGATGCAGTCCACAATAATATTGACATTATAAAGGGACAATATGAAACACAAATTCTTGCATATAAGGAAGCATTAGAAAAATTAACAAATAAGGTTGTTAAGGAATGCTACTTATACCTTTTTGATAATAATATGCAAATTAAGATTGAAGGTAGGAAATAAATTGAGAAATTTAAAAAAAGTATCAATATTTAGATTAATATTAATAGGCTCTACTTTTTCTTTATTGGCAAACTGCGTTCATCCAATAACGCCTACGCTTTTTGTTAATTTGAATTTTCCTGATTATATGTTTGGCGTGGCATTTGCAACTATGTCTATAGCGGTATCTTTATCTTCACCTCTATGGGGTCGACTAGGGAGTAAGATTGGCTATGTTAAGATAATGCTTTTAGGTATACCTGGCTATGGTCTTGGACAGCTAATATTTGGAATAGCCAAAACTCCATTTATTGCATTGGTTGGAAGGTTTGTTGCTGGCTGGTTTAGTGCTGCAGTGTTTGTTGCTATAATGGCTTACACTGTAAATATTACTACTAATGAAAATCGTTCAAAATATATGTCCTATTATGCTGCATTTTCTTCCTTTGCTGGAGCAATGGGATATTTGGTTGGAGGACTTTTAGGTGATATTTCAATTAAATTAACTTTTTATGTTCAGGTGGTTAGTACATTAGTTCTTACACTTATAGCGGCATTAATTTTAGGTGAGAGTAGTAATACCAGTACATATGTTTATGATATAAATAAATCTGTAACTGTTAATAAGAAAGGTATTTATACTACAGCACTTGTTACCTTTTTAGTTGGTGTGTTTATTTGTTCTTTTGCAACTACAGCTTATGATAATGCCTTTAATTATTATATAAAAGCAGAGCTTGATTTTCCTGCATCATACAATGGTATAATAAAAGCTGTGATAGGAATAATTGGGCTTACTGCTAATTTTACAATAAATATTTATATAATAAAAAATACAAATGTTAGAAAATCAATAATTTTCATATTATTATTGTGCGGTATTTCTACATTTGCAGTTCCATTTATACCAAGTGTACTATACTTTATACTTGGAAACATAGTATTTTTTACATTTAACGCTATGTACATACCTATTCAACAGGCATTGGCTACAATGAATGTTAACAAAAATGATAGTGGAGTTATATCTGGAGTATTCAATTCAATAACTTCAGCTGGAAGAATAGCAGGGGCATTGTTTGCTGGATTTGCTTATTCCTTTGGAAGCAAAATTCCGTTTTTTGCTGCATCTATTGCTTTTCTACTTGCAGTTTTAGTAAGTACATACAATTATAGGCAGCATAAAAGCATAAATTAAACAAATAAATGAGGTGCTACATATGGAAATTATTATTTTAATGACAACATCAATATGTGCTGTAGCAAGTATTATTATTCTTATAAGGCTTTTTACTAGGACAAGCAATGAAAATAACTATGCTTACTTTGACAGCTTAGCTACAAAAATAAGTGAATTAGATCAAAGGCAATTAAAGGCATTGCTAGAAAATAAGCTACAGATGGTAGAAAGATTAGAGAATATTTCTACTCGTATGAATAAGGATTTTATAAGCTTTCAAGAAGGTACATCAAAATATATAAACGAATCAAACATAAAGCTTGCTGAAAGCTTAACCAATAATTTTAATACATTAACTAAAAGAATAGATGATAACCTTAATAGTATTAACAAAAGAGTAGATGAAAGGCTTAATGAAGGATTTGAAAAAACTAATAAAACTTTTGCAAACATCTTAGAAAGACTTTCTAAAATAGATGAGGCACAAAAGAAAATAGATAGTCTATCAACAAATATTATCTCATTGCAGGATATTCTCACTGATAAGAAAAGCAGAGGAACATTTGGAGAAATACAGCTTAATAACATTTTAATTTCTATATTTGGAGAAGGCAACGATAAGATTTTTCAAATTCAAAAGAAATTGTCAAATGGTAATATAATAGATGCTGTAGTTTATATTCCTGAACCTGTTGGAACTTTGTGCATTGATTCAAAATTTCCACTAGAAAACTACCAAAGAATGATTGATAAAAATATTTCTGAGTTTGAAAGAGTACAGGCTGAGAGAGAGTTTAAAATTAACATTAAAAAACACATTAATGATATTAGCAGCAAATATATAATAAGCGGAGAAACCTCTGAACAGGCTGTGATGTTTATACCAGCAGAAGCAATATTTGCTGAGATTAATGCCTATCATCAAGACTTAATAGATTATGCAAATAGTAAGAAGGTTTGGCTTGCGTCTCCAACAACATTAATGTCAGTATTATCAACAGTTCAAGTGATACTTAAGAATATGGAAAGAGAAAAATATTCTAGTATAATTCATTCTGAGCTAAACAAGCTTGGAGAAGAGTTTAAAAGATATAAAACACGTTGGAATGCCCTTGCTAAGGATATAAAAAAGGTTTCAGATGATGTTGAGCATATAAATATTACCTCTAATAAAATAGAGAAGAAATTTAATAGTATTTCAATGGTTGAAATTGATAATGAAAATATTGACTTTGTAAATGACATAGGGGAAATAGAAGAAATAGAATAAAATGTATCGCCACGAATTGGCGTATGGAGGTATTTATGGATAGTATAATTTTTGATTTAGATGGGACACTGTGGGATAGCAGAAAAGAAGTTTGTATTGCTTGGAATGAGGTATTAAAGGATTTTGATATTGTAAAAAAAGAAGTTACAGTAGAAGATATGACTTCTACTATGGGAATGCTACTTGTAGATATAGGTAGAAAGTTATTTTCAGAGTTAGATGATGAAGAGCTTAATAAATTACTTGATGCTTGTTGCCATAGAGAAAATGAATATTTAACTAAAAATGGAGCTAAACTTTTTGATAATTTAGAACATATCTTACAAGAACTTTCTAAAAAATATAAGCTTCTTATAGTTAGCAACTGCAATGACGGATATATTGAAAGCTTTTTAGAAGCTCATAAGCTAGGAAAATACTTTGTAGATACAGAATGTCCAGGGCGTTCACGTTTAAATAAAGCAGGAAATAATAAGCTTATAATAGAAAGAAACAATCTTATATCACCAATCTATGTAGGTGACACTCAAGGAGATTGTAACTCAGCTAAAGAGGCAGGAATTCCATTTGTATACGCTAGATATGGATTTGGTAAAAATGTTGAAGGATATGATTATGTAATTGATAAAATTGAGGATTTATTAGATTTATTATAGGGGTTAATAGCGTGAAAAGATATTCACGCGAAAAATCAAAAAACGATTTTTCATTTCTATTTGTGATAACACGAAGTGGTATAATGGGAGGGTTATATGAATATTTTAATTAGTGCGTGTTTATTAGGTGTTAATTGTAGATACGATGGAAGTGGCAAAGAAGTACCAGAATTAAAGGAGCTTTTATCAAAACACACTTTGATTCCAATATGTCCAGAACAGTTAGGAGGACTGTCAACTCCTAGAAGTCCTGCTGAAATAAAAGAAAATAAAGTTATAAGCAAAGATTCAAATGATGTAACTTATGAATTTATAAAAGGTGCAGAAGTAACCTTAAAACTAGCAAAGCTATACAATTGTAAGTATGCTATTTTAAAAGAAAAAAGTCCATCCTGCGGAAGTGGCAAAATATATGATGGTACATTTTCCAAGACATTAGTTGAGGGTGATGGTTTTGCAGCTAAGCTATTAAAGGAAAACGGTGTGGAAATAATTGGCGAAACAGAAGTTGCAAATTTTTTAAAAAACTATTGATTTATTCTATGAGTTGTGCTACTATAAACAAGTGATATTTTTCATGCCGGTGTGACGGAACGGCAGACGTACACGACTCAAAATCGTGCGGGAAACCATGTGGGTTCAAATCCCACCACCGGTACCAAACATAATAATTTATATTAATTGAAATTTCAATTAAATATAAAATAAAAGACACTTTTTTAAAAGTGTCTTTTTATATATTTTTTTGGTTAAACGATTTAGTAATCGTATGCTCTTTAATCATATTTAAGTTTATATAAATTATCTAAAAGTGAATTTCTATTCTTCTCGAAAAGCTTTATAGTGTTAGCTAAATGTACATAAACTGTTACCATTTTTAAGGTAGTATGACCGAGTATTATCTGTAAGGTTAAACTATCACCACCATTTATTAAATAGTAAGTAGAAAATGTATGTCGAAGCAAATGAGGATATAAACGAGTTATACCTGAACTACTTTTCAATCGACTAAATAATGACCTGATAGTATCGACTGTTATTGGTGTAGAATCTTGATTTAAAAAGACTCTATTAGTTTCAATATCTTCCATTGGTCTAAAATGATATATATATTTATAAAGTAATTTTTTAGATAATACACCAAGTGGTATTAATCTTTCTTTGTTACCTTTACCAGTAACCTTTATTATACTTTTAAACAATTAGCCAATAATACAAGATTATCTGAACCATATGCTATGTTATAACCTAGAAGTACCTTATGTATAGAGCATGTTATTTTTAAACTATTATCTTTATTTATTTTTATATTAATGCTACTATCATAAGAACCCTCTATAGAACCAACACTAAATTGATAAATAACTTCCCCAGTACTATTATCATACTGGAGATTACTTGCTATATCAAAAGCGCTAAATGTTGATATATTGTGGTTGTTGGGTGAGAAAGAGACATTTTCTTAACAGAATAATCTATCTGCAACATATAATTTTGTTATGGATTATTTGTGTTTTAATGCTATAATTGAGGTAGAGTAATTTTATTTTCTGCTTAACTTGTTTTTAAGCAGAGTTAGTACAGTATTTATATAATCCACAGAAAAAGGAGAAAGGCTATGATTGAATTACATGAAATTACCCATGATAATTTTGAGGCAGTGCTAGAGTTAAGAATAACAGACGAGCAGAAAGGTAATGTAGATTCCAGTATTTATTGTTTGGCTAAAGCCTATGTAAAGATTACCAATGATGAAAAGCCTCCTATGATTTTCGCAATATGCAACGATAGTGAAGTTATAGGATATGTCGATATCGGTTTTTTTGAGTTGGCAGAAAGTGCATTTTTGAGCAAAAAATATGGCGATAAATATACCTATGGACTTAACCGTTTTATGATTGATAAGAAGCACCAAGGCAAAGGGCTTGGCAAAAAGGCTATGTTAAAAGTTATTGAGTATATACAGTCGTTTCCACAAGGTGAAGCTGATGCAATTTCTACATCTTACTGGATGACAAACGAAGATGCTCGGGAATTGTTTTTATCCGTTGGTTTCGTTGAAACAGGGGCAGTATGGGATGGTCAAACAGGGGGTAACTGGAATACAGAAAGAGAAGATATAGAGTATGCAGAAGTAGGCGCTAGGCTTGGATTATAATAAGTCGAAAGATGTGATTATAATATCGTAGCGAATAAGCATAATGGGCGCACATAATTAGCCTAACACAAGCGCAACTAATATTTTTCATGTATGGAATCAAAAAGCAGATACCTAAATTTTCGGGTGTCTACTTTAGCTTTTTTGACGTATTTATCGGCTTTTCCGCTATTGTTGAAGTGTGTATACGGGCGTACCAATAACATACTTTATTGTTGATAAATATGGTGATATGTAACTTTTGAAATCAAACTGATTTAAATCAGTCATGAAATTAGATAAAAATACTTTTATATTTGTAAATTGACTTTAAACATCACCTATAGAATTATTTATTTTTAATTTTTTTAAGGAGATAAAATGTTAATAATAGAAAGAATAATAAATATCATGGATAGTAAGAATCTGAAGTACGCAGATTTAGCTAAATATTTGAATATATCTGCTAGTGTAATTAGTTCTTGGAAAAGTAGAAAAACAAATCCACCATCAGATTATATAATTCAAATTTGCGAATTTTTAGAAATAGAGCCTATATTTTTATTAACTGGCAAAGAAAATTCAAACCAATATTTATTTACAGAAGAAGAAATAGAACTATTAAATAAATACAATTTATTAACAGATAAAAATAAAGGAAAGGTAGACCAATTTATACTAGAAAGACTTAAGGAGCAATAAGGTAAAACAGGGTAGAGGAATTATGGAGAAATTAACTGAAACTCAAAAAAATTTCAGAAAGCAAATGGGGGAGCTTGATGAAGATTATAAAAATAAATATAAAAATAATAATAGTAAATCAATTGTAATTACTATTATTATTTTTGCTATTATTTTGTTATTTGTAACTATAAAATTCAAATCGAATTCAAAAAATCTTAATTTTTTTAATGTAAGTAATAAAGATCAGGATTATAT
>DLNM01000023.1:69471-70076 GCA_002479485.1 Firmicutes bacterium UBA7510
TTATATATTTAATTATTTAAATGAGTATAGTCCTAATGAGATAATTTTGACTTATAACGCTTTTGGAAATAGATTGAATGTAGATGATTATAATATTATTAAATCAGAGGTAAATAATGAGTTAATTTATATAAATTCTATGATTAATAAATTAAACGCTTATTATCCAAAAGAAATCATTTACAATTTACATAATTTAAATATATTACAATTAGAACAACTTAAGTATACATATAACTTTGATTATACTGTTCATAAAGATGGAAGTATAACATTTACATATAAAAAAATTACATACTAAATTTGAATATTTATTATAATGTTTGTATAAATATATAAAATGTTGCCACGTGGCAACAAGAGACTTTGTTTTTACAATGCTTTTATTTTTTAAGCTATGAATACTACATACAATTCTCTAATTAATTGGTAGAAAATAAGGCAGAACGAAATCGCAATCATAATGTCTTAATTTTTTTGCATATATAATAAGGGGAAATTCGGTAAATCATTATTAATGTTTGGATGTAGAAGCATTGCTTTATACTAATAGCATTGTCATAATGCATTTTTACAGATTGTAACTCAAAATCGTGCGGGAAACC
>DLNM01000042.1 GCA_002479485.1 Firmicutes bacterium UBA7510
AAAAATAGCTGTATTAGATAGAACAAAAGAGCCAGGAGCTATAGGAGAACCATTATATCTAGACGTTAAATCATTATATTATGATTTAGATAAAAAACCAGTTATAGTTGGTGGAAGATATGGTTTAGGTTCAAAAGACACTACTCCTGCTCAAATATTTGCAGTTTACGAAAACTTAAATCAAGATAAACCTAAAAATCAATTTACAATTGGTATTAATGATGATGTTACTTTTACTTCATTAGAGGTTAAAGAAGCAGTAAACGTATCAGCAGAAGGTACAGTAAGATGTAAGTTCTGGGGATTAGGATCGGACGGAACAGTTGGTGCTAATAAGAGTGCTATCAAAATTATAGGTGACCATACAAACATGTATGCACAAGGTTACTTCTCATATGATAGTAAAAAATCTGGTGGTATAACAGTATCACACTTAAGATTTGGTAAAAAACCAATTCGTTCAACTTATTTAATAGATGAATCAGATTTTGCTTCATGTTCACAACAATCATATGTTGATAAATATGATGTTATAGCTGGATTAAGAAAAGGTGGTAATTTCTTACTAAATACTTCATGGTCAGTTGAAGAGTTAGATGCTAATTTACCAGCTAACATGAAGAAATATATAGCAGATAATAATATTAATTTCTATACAATAAATGCAACTAAAGTTGCAGAAGAATTAGGACTAGGTAATAGAACTAACATGATCATGCAAGCAGCATTCTTTAAACTAGCAAATGTTGTTCCTGTAGAAGACGCTGTTAAATACTTAGAAGATGCAATTGTTAAATCTTACGGTAGAAAAGGCGATAAAATTGTTAATATGAACAAAGCAGCTGTTCAAAGAGGTATTTCTGACATAGTAAAAGTAGAAGTCCCAGCATCTTGGTCACAAGCATCATGTGAAGGTTCATGCTCAGCATGTTCAGCATGTGGAGAAAAACCAGAATTTATTACTAATGTTGTTGAACCAATGAACAAACAAGAAGGAGATAAACTTCCTGTAAGTACATTTGTTGGTAGAGAAGACGGAACATTCCCTCATGGTACTGCAGCATATGAAAAACGTGGTATAGCAGTTCATGTTCCAGCATGGAAAATTGAAAACTGTATACAATGTAACCAATGTTCATTTGTATGTCCTCATGCAAGCATTAGACCGGTATTAGTTAATGCTGAAGAGAAAGCAAATGCACCAGAAGGATTTGAAACTAAAAAAGCAATGGGTAAAGGCTTTGAAGGCTTAGAATATAGAATACAAGTAAGTCCATATGACTGTACTGGTTGTGGCAACTGTGCTGATATTTGTCCTGCTAAAGATAAAGCTTTAGTTATGGAACCAATTGATTCACAATTGAAAGAAGCTCCAAGATGGAATTATGCGGTAGATAATGTATCTATTAAAGATAACTTAATGGATAAGCATACAGTTAAAGGTAGTCAATTCGCTAAACCATACTTAGAGTTCTCAGGAGCTTGTGCTGGTTGTGGAGAAACAGCTTATGCTAAAACAGTAACACAATTATTTGGAGATAGAATGCTTATAGCTAATGCTACAGGATGTTCTTCAATTTGGGGTGGTTCAGCTCCTTCAACACCATACTGTAAAGATAAAAATGGCAGAGGTCCAGCATGGGCTAACTCATTATTTGAAGACAATGCTGAATATGGTTATGGTATGGCAGTTGCAACTAGACAAATTAGAGAAAGCATTAGAATAGCTATGGAAACTGTATTAGAAAATACTAACTCAGAAGATGTTAAAGCAGCGTTCAATGAGTGGATAGCTAATATGGAAGACGCAGAAGGATCAAAAGCTGCTTCAGCTAAAGTTCTAAGCGTATTAGATGGATATAAACCATGTGATGCTTGTGAAAAAGCTATAAAAGAAATACTTGATAAGAAAGATTACTTGGTTAAAAAATCAGTTTGGATATTTGGTGGAGACGGATGGGCTTACGATATAGGATACGGTGGATTAGACCACGTACTAGCATCAGGCGAAGACATTAACGTATTAGTAATGGATACAGAAGTTTACTCAAATACTGGTGGACAGTCATCAAAAGCTACTCCAACTGCTTCAGTTGCTAAATTTGCAGCAGCAGGTAAGAGAATTAAGAAAAAAGACTTAGGTTTGATTGCAACAACATACGGATATGTATACGTAGCTCAAGTTGCTATCGGAGCTGACAAGAATCAATTCATGAAAGCTTTAACAGAGGCAGAAAGCTATCATGGACCATCAATAATTATAGCTTACGCTCCATGTATCAACCATGGAATTAAAGCTGGTATGGGTAAAACAGTAGACAGAGAGAAGAAAGCTGTTGATGCTGGATACTGGCATTTATACAGATTCAACCCGATATTAAAAGACCAAGGTAAAAATCCATTCACACTAGATTCTAAAGAACCAACTGCATCATTTAGAGAGTTCTTAGAGGGTGAAGTAAGATATACTTCATTAAAAGGAACTTTCCCTGAGGTAGCAGAAGATTTATTTAATAGAGCAGAAGTAAATGCTAAAGACAGATTAGATTCTTACAAAAGAATGGCAGAAATGAAATACGAATAAAATTAATATAAAATAATAGAAGGATGGAGTCGCGAACCATCCTTTTATTGTGCTTAAATATTATTGTAGCTTTTCTTATAAAATAGTGTGTTAAAAAATGAACCAACTATTTTATTTTTTAGAAATATGTGTTAAAATAAGTTATACAATTAATGTTAAGAGAGGGAGAATAAAATGAAAACTTTTAAAAAATTAGTTAGTATGATTTGTGTTCTTTCAATGTTGCTTGTTCAAGTTGTAACTGCAGAAGAGATAACTTCAACTAATATAGCGGAGCAATCACCAAGTTCTTGGGCTATTTGGGATGTTCAAATGGCATATACTTATGGATTAGGAACACCAGAAACATACATAAACTATACAGATGATATTTTAGGAAGTCAATTCTTGGCTATTGAAAAAAGCTTTGAGGAAAGATTTGGTGTTGACTATGAGTCTAAATTAAAACTTGAAGCAGTACTTACTCGTGGAGAGATAATAAAGGAACTTTACAATATAATTAAGTTGTCTGTTAAATCAAATGATAACAATAGCGCAGTAAAGTATTTCGCTGATAATGCACTTATAAATGGTCGTGCAGCTGGAAATTATGGTTTAGATGAAGTTTGTACTAATGAAGAAATGTTAGTTTTTGCTAAGAGAGCATATGATCATATAGTATATTCATTGGGACAAGATGCAAAGGGTTGTTTCTGGAAGGTAAGTGACGCTGATAATACAGTGTACTTGTTAGGTTCAATTCATGCCAGTGATAATTCTTTATACCCTTTAAGCAAAGATATATTATCTGCTTTTGCTAATTCACAAGCATTAGTAGTTGAAGCGAATATCTTAGAGCAAAAACCAGAGGAAATACAATATGCTCAGCAACTCATGTTTTATCAAGGAGAGGATACAATTGACAAGCATATATCTAAACAAACATATGATAAGTATGTAGAGTTTATGGATTCTGTTGGAATTCCGGCTGAAACATATAATAAAATTAAGCCTTGGGCAGCAACTCTAACAGTACAAAATTTACAGCTAGCCTCAGCTGAAATTAGTGGAACTATGGGAATAGATGTTTATTTCTTAGCACTAGCTAGTGGTAGATTACCTATTATTGAAATTGAAGGTTCTAAATATCAATATGATATGTTTGATTCGTTTTCTGCTGAATTGCAAGAATCACAGCTGTTAGGAATTTTGACTACTGACACTAATAGTGAAGAAAACACTGCAGAATCTGTGGAAGTTGTAAAAGAAATGTTAAATTTCTGGAAAAGTGGCGAAACACAAAGCTTAGAAAGTATGTTATTTGCAGTAGAACCAAAGAATGATTTGGAAAAAGAGTTTAACAAAAAATTATGGGATGACCGAAATGAAAACATGGCTAAAAGTGTTATGAAAATGCTTAAAGAAGATAGTGAAAATGATTACTTCTTAATAGTAGGTGCAGGACATATGTTAAATCATAATGGAATTGTAGAACTTTTAAGAGATGCTGGATATACTGTAGAGCAAGTTAAATAAGATTTTAAAAGAAGGTAAATAAACCTTCTTTTTTTATTGTAGCTTAAGCAAAA
>DLNM01000038.1:0-44016 GCA_002479485.1 Firmicutes bacterium UBA7510
TCTTTTTGTTGTAGTATTTTGTAAAATATTGTATAATATTCTGTATAAAATATGTATAATATTAATATTTTTTCCATATAAGAGGTTGATATGAGATCTGATAATTTTCCTTTAATGATAAAAATACTTATAGTGCTAATTGTTCTAGTATCTATATGTATTTTTTTTGTTAATGGAGTATCAAACTTATTAAATGAAGAAAATGCAAATCATAATCGTGAAATTTCTGAGCAAAGTGCCGCTATTTTAACAAATAAAATTAATCATAATATTCAGACTTTAGAGGTTCTTGCTAAGTTTATAAGCAGCTAAGAGTATATAAATTGTGAAAACGTTAACAAAACTGCAGAAGCTACAATTAGTGGAAAAAATGTTATAATAATTAATGTTACGGACGGTTCAAATATTTTTGATATCAAATTATCATTGAAAATACTGGCAATGTAGTGTTGCATTCTAAAGGTATAGGGGTTAGCCTTCCATATAGAAATATATATAGATATATTAGATCTTTTTCTGGTAATGAGCAGGAAATAAAAAAAATCTATTATGATATCCAAGAAGGTAAGTTTAATTCTTTAATATTTAACGAAAATAATGAGTTAAAATATATTTCATACATACCTATAGAAGAAATAAGTGGATGGTATCTTCTTTATATTGAACCTTACAATATTCAATGGATGATTTTGGAACTGGCTACTGATTCCTTAATTTACTAAAGGATATGCATATAGACGTTATTAAATTGGATAGAGGTTTCTTTAATGAAAGCACCTATACAAATAAAGGTGAGACAATAGTAGCAAGTATTAAAAAAATGGATGAAAATTTAGAAATAAAAGTTGTTTGTGAAGGAATAGAAACTGAAGAACAATTGAATTTTGTTAAAAAAGTAGACTGTCATATAGTGCAAGGATTTTTGCTTTCCAAACCAATTACAGTAGAGAAATTTGAAAGGATTGCTTTCGTATAGCATATATAGTTAAAAAAAATAATATACCCACTGTATGTAGTTAGAATAAAGTGAATTATACTTCACATTATTGAAATGTGTAAAATGACAGGTGTGATATTTAGTGTAAATTTCAACGTTTTTTAATTATTTTTTAAAAAAAATTTCATCTTAAAAAAGTGTTATAATTTTAGTAAAATGCTTGATAACTAATAAATAATAATGTATAATAATATATTATTAAGTAGAATTTTGTCATAGTTACAATTTATACATAAATAAGTATAAATTTAGATATAATTGTTTTTAAAAATATAGTATAGTGTGGAGGAAAAAATGAGTTATTTTAACAATTTAACTACTACTTTGCTAAATAAAAATTTAGATGGATTATGGCTTAGACAACAAGTAATTATGGAAAATATTGCAAACCAGTCGACTCCAAATTATAAGAGCAAGTATGTTGATTTTGAACATGAATTAAAAAGCAAAATTGCTGCAATTAACGATGATGGAAAAGCAGTAAAAGTTTCCGAGATTAGAAATGAGTTTGAAAACAGTAAAATAGTTTTAGGAGAAAATGATAATAAAACCTTAAGACTTGATGGCAACAATGTTGATATAGAAAAAGAGAATATAGAACTAGCAAGAACTCAGTTTAATTATAGCTATACAATTGCAGAATTAAATTCATATTTTACAAAGATGAGAATAGCAATATCCGGTACAAAATAAGGTTTATAATTATAAGATTATAAAGAAAGGTGAATATATATTATGAGTTTTTTACAGTCTTTAAATATAAGTGGTTCTGGTCTTACAGCACAAAGATTAAGAATGGATATAATTTCTGAAAACTTAACTAACATAGATACAACTAGAACTCAAGATGGTGGACCATATAGAAGAAAGATGGTTGTGTTTAGTTCCACTAATCAATCTAATACATTATTTAATAAAATGTTATATAACAACATAAATGAAATTAATAACTCAAATACGACAAGAGGTGTTGAGGTTTCTGAGATTATTGAAGATGAAGAACCTTTTAAGCTTGCATATAATCCTACACATCCAGATGCAAACGAAGATGGATACGTTGAAATGCCAAATGTTGATAATCTAAAAGAAACAGTTGATATGATGGAAGCAGTTAGAGCATACCAATCAAATATAACAGCTTTAAATGCCATAAAACAAATGGCATCAAAAGCACTAGAAATAGGAAAGTAGGTTTAGAGAATGTTTATAACACCAATATATAAAATAAATAATTTAAGTGAAATAAATAAAATAGGCCAATTAAATAATGCAAATAGTTTCAGTGAAAGCTCAGTGAGTGGACAAGTTCCTTTTAAAGACGTCTTCGCACAAGCTTTAAATGACTACAAAGATGCAGATAAGCAGGTTAATAATGATATTTATAAGCTTGCAACTGGTCAAAGTGATGATTTACATAATTTAATGATAAACACAAAAAAGGCTGAAATGTCTCTAGAACTTTTTGTTCAATTAAGAAATAAAGCTGTAGATGCTTATAAAGAATTGATGAACATGGGAATTTAAAAAATAAATTTATTTTAATATTGTTAATAATATTATTTTAATATTGTTATTAATTGTTTAAGAAATATTATTATTAAATTTAGAACTTATTGGGAGCACTTATGGATGAACAACTTAAAAATGTAGGTAAAAATGTAATTGAATTTTGGAAAAAGCTTAGTAAAAAGATAAAAATTATTATTATATCAGCAACTGTTGCAATTCTTTTGGGAGCAATAATATTATCTCTTATTCTTAATAAAACTAACTATGTTGTTTTATTTTCTAAACTTGAAGAGACAGAAGTAACAGAAGTTATGGCTAAGCTACAAGAAAAAAATATTGAGTATAAATACGAAGCTAACGGAGAAATATTAGTACCTGAAAAGAGTGAATCTCTTTTAAGAATGCAATTAGCACAGGAAGGATATCCTCGTTCAGGACTAAATTATAGTGTTTTTTCAGATAATATTGATTTCATGACTACTGACTATGAGAAAAAAACATATATGATTTTTCAGTTACAGGAAAGAATTCAAGCATCAATTAAAACTATCAATGGGGTAAAGGATGCTATTGTAACTATCACCGTACCGGAAAATAATAATTTTGCATGGGATTCTAATAAAGAAGATTCATCTGCGTCGGTAAAAATCAATTTATTGCCAGGTTATAAGCTTACGACTTCTCAAGTTCAAGGTATACAACGTCTTGTGCAAACAAGTATAACAGGTCTTAAGGAAGAAAATCTCGCTATAATAGATACAGATGGGAATGACCTGATATCCAACTCTGATATGTTTCAAACGGACACATTAAAGATAAAATTAGAAATTGAAAAACAAATCCAAAAGGATATAGAAAACAACATTAAGAAAATACTTGAAAAAGCATTTGGAAAAGATAATTATGAAGTTTCAGCAAAATGTACTGTAAACTTAGATAAGAAAATAAGTGAGAATTTACAATATATACCTGATGGGGAATCAAATGCAGGTGTTATACAAAGTAAGGATAATAACGTTGAAATTGTTGGAGACGGAGAAGTTACTGGTGGTGTTGTTGGGACTGAAACAAATTCTGAAGTTCCAATATATCCAGATGTAACAATAGAAGGTAACAATATATACTATAAAGACAATAGTTCAATTAATTATTTGGTAAGTCAAATAAAAGAGCAAATTCAACATGAACCTGGAAATATTGAAGATTTATCAGTTGCTGTAATTATAAATAAAGATAAAATTACGGAAGAAGAAAGTAAAAATATTATAAATTTAATTGCTAATTCAGCTGGAACTACAACTGATAAGGTAGCTTTATATAATATGAAGTTTAATGAGCCTGTTGTTGAAGTGTTTAATGAAGATGGTTCCTTGAGACAATTAACTGATAAGGAAATAATGATTATTGCAATCGTAGGCGGAGCTATTCTTATAGTATTAATAATTATTATAATAATTGTTTCTAAGATAAGAAAAGCAAAACGATTGAAGAGAGAACAAGAATTAATAGATGCAGCAAATGCTAATAAAGATGAATCTTGGGCAGATATAAAAGATGAAATAGAAGTTAAAGAAACTAAAGAAATTGTGCTTAAGAAACAGATATCTGAATTCGCAAGCACTAATCCTGAAATAGCTGCACAACTTATCAGGACATGGTTAAAAGGAGAGGATGATTAAAATATGGCTACTACTAGCGAACTTACAGGAAAACAAAAGGCGGCAGCGATAATTATATCCTTGGGAGCTGAAAAGGCCTCTAAAATCTATAAGTATTTAAAGGAAGATGAAATAGAGCAGCTTACTTTCGAAATAGCTCAGCTTAGACCAATTCCTCCTGAAGACTTTGAAAAAATTTTAGAAGATTTTTATGCAATATGTTTAACTCAAAAGGTAATTACAGAAGGCGGAGTGGAGTATGCTAGAGATGTTTTAGAAAAAGCTTTTGGAGCTCAAATGGCATCAAATTTACTTGAAAGGGTTACAAAATCATTAAAAACTAAAGCATTTGAATTTATTAGAAAGGCTGATTACAAGAATTTACTTTCAATTATTCAGAATGAGCATCCTCAAACCATTGCATTAGTATTATCTTATGCAAGAGCTGATCAGGCTTCAGCTATTATAGGTGAGTTACCTAAGGAAAAGAGAATTGCTGTTGTTGAAAGAATTGCAAAAATGGATAGAACATCTCCTGAGATAATTAAACAGGTAGAGGCAGCTTTAGAGAAGAAATTCATGTCTGTCGTTTCTGTTGATTTCACAGAAATTGGCGGAATCAATTACATAGCAGATGTAATGAACAACATGGATAGAGGAAATGAAAAATATATCTTTGATGAATTAAGTAAGAAAGATATGAAGCTAACAGATGAAATAAGAAAGAGAATGTTTGTATTTGAAGACATTACAACTCTTAGCGGAAGAGATATTCAACGTTTTGTTAGAGAAATTGATAGTAAGGATTTGGTTCTTGCTTTGAAGGGTGCTAACAGAGATGTTGCTGATATGATATTTAACAATATGTCACAAAGAATGCAGGATACAATTAAATCTGAATTAGAATATACACATAACGTAAGATTAAGAGACGTTGAAGAAGCACAACAAAGAATAGTTTCTGTTATAAGAAGACTAGAGGAAGAAGGAGAATTAGTAATAACAAAGGGTGGAAAGGAAGAGATAATTGTCTAAAATAATTAAATCAAGCTATGTTATTATTCAAAATCCCAAAAATACAAATGATAGTGCCAAATTTATAAAACCTATTGATGAATATATGGACAATACAAAATCTGTTGTGGATGAAGCATATATTGAAAAAGAAAAAATTTTAAATGAAGCACTTGAAGAAGCTAAAGCTATTATCAATTCTGCCAATGAATACAAAAGCAATATACTTTCAACTGTGACTAAGGAAATGGAAGAGCAAAAGAAAAAGGGTTTTGATGTAGGACATAATGAAGGTTATGAAAAGGGAAAACAATTAGGCATAGATGAAGGAAAATCATTAGCAGAAAAAGAAGTTAACAAAAAAAACGAAGGACTTGTAGCTGAACTATGTAAGCAGATATACACAGTTGAAGAAAGTAAAGATGAGATAATAAAAAAATATGAAAAAGATTTAGTTAAATTATCTATCGATATAGCTGAAAAAATAATACGTACAAAAATAAAAGAGAATGATGACATTATTAAAAACATCATAAATAATGCTACAAAGGATTATAGAAATGTTGAGTGGATTAAGGTTTATTTATCTAGCAATGATTATATAACAATATCAACAGATCAAAATATTATGCAAAAGCTTTCGCAAATTTCAGAGAGGGTTATTTTAGAGGTTCTTACTGATGCAAGTGATGGAGAATTAATAATAGAAACACCAGAAAATCTTATAGATTCAGGAGTAAATACTCAATTAAGCAATTTAAAAGGCATGGTTATAGGAACATAGTAATAGGGAGAGACTTATTGTGAATTTTGAAGAGATAAGTAGATTAATAAACAAATCTGATTTTTATACATACATGGGTAAGGTAAAAAAAATCTCCGGATTAATGATTGAAGCTACAGGTACAAAATATAAAATCGGTGAAATTTGCAAAGTAATAACAAGTGCTGATAAGCAAATAGATACTGAAGTAGTTGGGTTTAATGATGATAGAGTTATATTAATGCCTTATGAAGACATTAAAGGCATTGGACTTGGTAATGTAGTTGTATCAACAGGGAGAAAATTACGAGTTCCGGTTGGTAATTTCTTAATAGGCAGAATAATTGATGCTAAAGGTAATCCAATTGATGACAAAGGTGAATTTGAAAATTTTGATGATTATTGCTATGTAGACAATTCTTATATTAACCCTTTATCCAGACCTAGAATTGATACAAGCCTTAGCTTTGGAGTAAAAGCTCTAGATGGAGTTCTAACGATTGGTAAAGGTCAGAGAATGGGTATTTTTGCAGGCAGTGGAGTTGGAAAAAGTACACTTCTTGGAATGGTAGCTAAAAATGTTAAAGCAGATGTAAATGTTATTGCTCTTGTAGGTGAAAGAGGAAGAGAAGTTAGGGAATTTATAGAAAAAGACCTAGGAGATGCAGGTCTTAAGAGATCAATTGTCGTAGTAGCAACCTCAGATCAACCAGCGATGCTAAGGCTAAAATGCGCTTTAGTCGCTACAACAATAGCTGAATATTTTAAAGATCAAGGTAAAGATGTACTATTAATGATGGACTCTTTAACAAGGTTTGCAATGGCACAAAGAGAAATTGGATTAGCAACAGGTGAACCCCCAGTTTCAAGAGGATATACTCCTTCCATATATGCAGAGTTACCAAAGCTATTGGAAAGAAGTGGTAATTTCGAGAATGGCTCAATAACTGGAATTTACACAGTTTTGGTAGAAGGAGATGATACTAATGAACCTATATCAGATACTGTAAGAGGTATATTGGATGGTCACATTGTACTCACTAGAGAGTTGGCAAATAGAAACCATTTTCCAGCTATAGATATTAATGCTAGTATTTCGCGTTTGATGAATGATATAGCAGATAAAAATCATAATAAAAATGCTAAAAAACTAAGGGATATATTATCAATATATTATGCAAACTATGACCTTATATCAATCGGTGCATATAAAAAAGGCTCTAATCCAGCATTAGATGATGCTATAGATAAGGTTAGTATAGTAAATAAGTTTTTACAGCAGGAAATAAATGAAAGCTTTACCTTTGAAGAAACCTTAATGATGTTAGATGAAATTGTAGGAAGCGATATATAGTATGAAAAAATTTAAATTTTCTTTAGAAAAAATATTGCAGCTTAAAGAACAAATATTAAAAAATTTAAAGAATGATTTGGGTACACTCCAAATGCAATTAAGAGAAAAAGAAAAAGAAATAGAGTCATTGAAGGTTAAATACAAAGTATCCAATGAAATTTATAATGATAAATCTTCAAAATCTATAATGCCTTATGAAATTAAATTTTATAAGGATTATATGAATAGCATTCTTAATAGCATCAAAAAAGCAGAAGAGGAAAAAGAGTTAATTTTTAAAAAAATAGAGGCTAAGAAACAGGAAATAATTGATTTAAATATTGAAATATCAAGTATTGAAAAATTAAAAGAAAAAAAACTTAGCAAATATAATTACCAAGTACAAAAAGTAGAAGAAATATTAATAGAAGAATTTGTATCAAGTTCAAGCATTAATACAAATTCCTCATTAAAACTTAATTAGTATACAAAATTAGAATTAAATATTAATTATATTGAAAGGAGGTGATTATATGAGTATGAATGTGGATATGTTAAAGATGCTCTACTCAAACATGGTGAGTAAGAATAATAATTCACTTAAAAGCAAAACAGATGTATCAAATACACAAGATACATTCTTGAAAACTTTAAATGAAGCATTAATGGGAAATTCTGAAACATCCTCAAATTTAGACTTACTTAATTCTATCATAGGAAATAGTAATGATGAAAATGAAAACAAAAATAATGACTTATTAACTTCATTGATGCTGTTAATGCAGCAGGGCATACCATTACAAAATAATTTTGTAGATTATAACAATCTTTTAAGCAGTTTAAGTAATTATGATGGTTCAAATATTGATACACTTAAAGGCGTTATTCAAAGTATTCAATCAACATCTAATCAATCATCTGGCAATTTAGAAAGTTTGTTATTAGGCTTGGAAGGTCAAAATTTACAACAAAATAACAATGCTACTAATATAGAAACTGAAAATACACAAATTGAAACTGAAAACTTATTTGCTGGCAGAAACTTTCCAAAAGAAATTATGGATAGCATTAATGCAGTAAGACAAGCTCATGACAATATACGTTCTAAAATAGAACAAATGAATACTGCTAGTAGAGCTGTTGTAACAAACAATGAAGGTGTTGAAGTGACAGAAAATGCTAATAAGAGTTTTCAAGATGTAAAAATTTCTTTAATTTCTAACGAATCTTTACAAAACAATGCAAATGCTAATAACATTTTGAATGTGTCTAGCAATGCTACAGAGGTAGTTGCAGAAGAGAATAATAAATTAAATGCAGAATTAAATTTGGCTGTAGCTTCAAAGGCAGATAACATAGATAAAGGAATCACAGATAATAAAGAATTAAGCAATAGTATTGTTAATGAAAGTCTTTTAAACGTTAATGGAATTGATATTCAAAACAGCAGCAAGATAATAAAGGTTAATGATGAATCATCCTTAATCAAAGATAGTATTATGACACAAATAAAAGACCAAATAGTACTAATGAAATCGGATGGGAAACAAACTGTAACAATGCAGCTTACTCCTGAGAACTTAGGTAAATTAGATATAAAAATGGTTTTTGAAAAAGGAAATTTATCAGTTGAGATTTTAGCTTCAAACCCAAAAACACATAGCTTAATATTATCTAATATTTCTGAATTAAAATCTGTTTTACAAAACAGTATTGCTGATAGAACTTTCATGAATGCAGACAATCAAAAGCAGATGTATGAGCAAAATCAGAATCAAAACAATCAAGGTTCTTCGCATCATCAAGAAAGAAATGATCGAAATGAAAGAGAATATCAACCGGCATATACTGACACAACAGATAATAATGATGGAATTGATTTTATGACAGAGCTTACAAGACTAAGAGATTACAGATTCAGTACCGTAAGTCAGATTTAAGCTAAAGGAGGCAAATAAAATATGCAAGTAAATAATTATGTTTCTCCGTTATACACTGGCCGTGAAGCTAATTACGCTAAAAAATCAGGAACTTCAACCTTAGGAATGGATGATTTTTTAAAATTATTGGCAGCTCAGCTGGCAAATCAAGATATGATGAATCCGAGCTCAGATACTGAATTTATAGCACAAATGGCACAGTTTTCATCGCTACAGTCTATGGATTCACTTGCTAAGATGACAATGATGAATCAATCCACTGCTTTGGTTGGTAAAACTGTTGTGGTAGCAACCTATGACAAGAATAACAAGCTTGTGACAGCAGAAGGTGTTGTTGAAAAGGTTACTCTTTTTGGATCGGAGCCTGTGATAGTTGTTAATGGTAAGGAGTATCTATACTCAAATGTTATGGAAATAAAGGATCCTTCATATGTAAAGCCAGAAGAGCCTGAGAAAGAGACTGAGAAAGAGACTGAGAAAGAGACTGAAACTCCTTAATATTTCAGGTATAATAAACAAAAAATTGTAATAAGTAAAAAATTAGAATAAAGGTGGTGGAGTGATGACAGATATTAACTTTATAAGGAATATAAGTAATATCAATAATAATCTAGACATTAACTCCATAAAAAAACAGGATACAAACAAGCAGGGAAGCACGTTTAAGGAACTGTTTAATGAGAAATGTCAAGAAAATACTCTTTCATTCTCTAAGCATGCAACAGAGAGGATTGAACAGAGAAATATAGATGTCACTGAATCAGTATCCAGCAGACTAAATGAAGCCTTAGTACAAGCTAAGGACAAGGGACTTAAAAATGTACTTGTTATGATTGATTCATCAGCGTTTATAGTAAATACATTAAGTAACAAGGTTATAACGGCAGTAAATAATACTGAATTAAAAGAAAATATTTTTACAAATATCGATGGAGCTGTAATAAAATAGCTGGTCCATTTATGGAAGCTAAGTGCTATGACTTATTGATTAGCACAACATCTAATACAGCTACAAGCTTACTAAATTAATTTATTAAGCTATTAATCTAATTTATCTATTAAAAGGAGAATGAATTATTATGATGAGATCATTATACTCAGGCGTAGCTGGCTTGAGAACACACCAAACAAAAATGGACGTAGTAGGTAACAATATAGCAAACGTAAATACATACGCATATAAATCACAAAGAGCAACATTTAGAGACATGTACTATCAAACTATAAGATCATCTAGTACAGGTGTAAATGCTACACAATTAGGATATGGTGCACAGGTTGGTTCAATAGACACATTACATACTCAAGCAGGATATGCACCAACTGATAGACCAATGGATGTATATATAGATGGAGAGGGCTTTATAACAGTTGCTGATCCAAATGGTGGAGAGATGTATACTCGTATAGGTGCATTATCATTTATGCCGGATGGTAAAACTGGAAATTTTAGATTAGTTGATATGAATGGAAATGCTGTATTAGGTTGTAATGCAACTATAACACCAGGAACTCCTCCAACAAGTACTATCCCTGGAATAGCAGCAGATGGAACAATTGCTACAATTGCTCCTGTAGTTGTTAACAATTTTGCTGATTACACAAATGTTTCTATAGGTGCAAATGGTGTGATTACAGGTATAGATAAGGATGGAACATCTTTACAATTAGGAGCAATAGCAGTAGCTAAAATATCTAATGCTGAAGGGCTTACTATGCAAGGAAGTTCATATTATAAAGCCATTAATAATACAGGAGCAATTTCATATGCTCAAGCTGGTAAAGATGGTGTAGGTGCTTTTGTACCAGGCGCACTGGAAATGTCAAATGTTGACTTAGCAAAAGAATTTACAGATATGATTACAACTCAAAGAGGCTATCAAGCTAACTCAAGGATAATCTCTGTTGTAGATGAAATGCTTCAAGAATTAGTTAACTTAAAAAGATAGATTTTAAATAGGTAGAAGGTGATTAATTACACCTTCTACCAAAAATAAAACAAAATATAAGTTATTAACTTATAACTTAATAATTTACATTTTGTTTTATTTAACAATATTGTTTCAATATTGTTTACAATATTTGTTTCAATATTGTTTACAATATTTGTTTCAATGTTGTTTATAGTTTAAAATTTTCTATATAAAGGGGCAATTATGATAGTATTAGAGAAACTAAATAAGGAAGAAATAGTTCTTAATTCAAATCTTATAGAATTAATTGAAACTATTCCAGAAACAAAAATTACCTTAACATCAGGTAGATATTACTTAGTAGCTCAAACTAAGGAAGAGGTTGTAAAAAGAATTATTGAGTACAATAGAAAAATTTATAGCAATTTAATTAGAGTAAACGAGGTGTAGTATGGACTTAACAATTATTATTGGTTTCATTGCTGCTGTTGCATTAGTTGGCTATGGAATACTTGGTAGTGGTACATTATGGAACTTTTGGGATCCGGGTAGTATTTACATTACTGTAGGTGGTACATTTGCTTCTACATTTATGTCAGTTCCTTTTAAGTATGTAAAAAAAATACCAGCGCATATAAAAGTAGTATTAAGAAGAGATCAAGTAAACTTAAATGGGTATATAGATGTTCTGGTTGAATTGGCACAAGAAGCTAGGGTAAAGGGACTTTTAGCATTAGAAGAAAAAGTAAATCAAATAGAAATAGATGATGAGTTTTTAAAGTTTTGTGTTATGCTTATAATTGATGCTTTAGAGGCTACAAAGGTTAGAGAACAAATAGAAAATGAAATAAACTGTATAGAAGTAAGGCATGCTAACGCATGGAAGGTTTATGAACGCGCCGAAGCTTTTGCTCCAGCATTTGGTATGTTAGGAACTTTAATAGGATTAATAAATATGTTAATGGGATTAAATCCAGATGATTCATCAAATTTAGGTGCTGGTATGTCAGTTGCGTTAATTACAACTTTTTATGGTTCTTTTCTTGCCAATGTACTGTTTGGACCAATCGGTAACAAACTAAAGGCAAAACATGAAGAAGAAATGATAGTGAAAAGCTTAATAATGGAAGGAATTCTATCTATTCAAGCTGGTGAAAATCCAAAATACATAAGAGATAAATTAAAATCATACTTAACAACAAGAGAAAGAGATGATGTTTCTTCTAGCAACAGTTCTGATGATGAAGAAAGTACTGGTAAAAAGTCTAAAAGAAAATAAGTTAGTACATAACATATATAGTAATATAAATAACAATTTATTATGGATAGTAGGTGAATAGATTGGCAAAAAAAAGAAAACCAGAAGCTGTAAATACTGGTGCTTGGTTAAATACTTATGCTGATATGGTAACTCTTATATTAACATTCTTCGTATTGCTTTATTCAATGTCAACTATAGATGCGCAAAAATATGCCAAATTAGCAGAAGCTCTTTCAAATGGAAAAAATGTTATAGCTGCGCCAGAAGGTTATGTGCCAGGAGAGGATTTGCTGGATGATGGTTCTACAGCTGAAACACCTGTTATAGAAGATGAAGATTTAGAAGGATTAGATATTTTATATCAGATTATCATGAACTATGTAAAAGAAAATAACCTTCAGGAAGATGTAGTTGTTGAAAGAACTGAGGAAGAAGTATTTATACGATTTAGAAATAATGTATTTTTCGATGGTTATAGTTCAGAGCTTAAAGAAAGTGGTAGAGAAATATTAGATGTCGTTGCGTTAGGTATTCAGGAAGCAGATCCTGTTATACAGGAAATTATAATAGCAGGACATACTGCTATGGTTGAAAGTGATCCAACTAATGTCGATAGAACTCTTTCGAGCGATAGAGCAAATGCTGTATTATTATATTTAGAAACCAAAGGTATGTTTGAACCTCAAAAACTTGTGGCAGTTGGTTATGGTCTCCATAGGCCAATAGCATCAAATGATACACCAGAGGGAAGAGCACAAAATAGAAGAGTTGAAATATATATATCTAAAAAAGGACAAACGAAGAGCTTTACCGATTATATATATGACATATTAAGCGACAGAGAAAAGAATAAAGATGTCGTAGAATAAATAAAAGATAGAAGAGGGCAAATACATGGCAGATATATTATCTCAAAGCCAAATTGATGCACTGCTTAATAATCTGACGAGTGGTGAAGTCGATATAGATGAAATAGATAAGGACAGTGAAGACAGCAAAGTAAAAATATATGACTTTAGTAGTCCAAAAAAAGTTACAAGAGAAAATCTAAAGTTAATAAATGGTATTTATGAAAGCTATGCACGTATTGTATCTTCATATTTGACAGCAGTATTGAGACTCTTTTGTGAAATTGAGATAGAGCAAATAGAGGAAAGTATTTTCTATGAATATAATAATGCGTTAAATGATTCTGTTTTAATGTGTGTTGTAGACTTTTTAATGCCAGACACAAAAAAGTCATGTGGGCAAATTTTAGTTAACGTATCAAAGCCATTGGCGTTTTCAATTATTGACAAGTTAATGGGCGGAGATGGTGATGACTATAAGTATGAAAGAGACTTTACAGATATTGAATTATCTATATTAGATAATCTTTTAAGGCAGATTATAAGTAAAATGCAAGATGCATGGCAAAACACAATACCTATAATTGTTGAATTTAATAAAATAGAAACAAATGCGAGATTTATACAAAGTATAGGCTATAATGATACTGTATTATTAATAGTGCTTGACACAATAGTTAAAGGGTTAAGTGACAAAATTACAGTTTGTATACCTACAATGACAATTGATGAAATATTTAAAAAATCAGAAAGTGTTCTCAAGATGGGAAGGAAAATATCTGATAATCTTCAAGCTGAAAATGACAAAGAGGCAATAATGGGATATTTAAAGGCATCGTATTTAAATATTGCAGGAATATTGGGTGGAACTGAGCTATCCTTAAGTGATGTTTTAAATATCCAAGTCGGAGATGTAATAGTTCTTGATGACAAAACCGATGAAGAAGTAATTGTAAAAGTAGAAGAAA
The DNA here is from genome assembly GCA_002479485.1 of Firmicutes bacterium UBA7510. Classification (GTDB taxonomy): domain Bacteria; phylum Bacillota; class Clostridia; order Tissierellales; family Sedimentibacteraceae; genus UBA1535. The sequence continues at coordinate 14,205 of DLNM01000038.1, forward strand.
AAACTTGGTTTAAAGGTAAATGGGGAATTAAAAAGAAAAGAAATGCAATAAAGATAAATGAGATTTTGTATTAAATTCTAATGAAATGAGGTATTATATGGAAACATTAAACGAATTGTTCTTAACCGATATGGAGAAAGACGTAATAGGTGAAGTTATGAATATAAGCTTAGGTTCATCTGCTACATCGTTATCATCTTTATTAAGCAAAAGAGTTGATATTACAGTGCCAAAGGTTAATGTTATAAGCACACAAGATTTTGACTTTCAAGATCTAGAACCAGCTGTTGGTGTAGAAATAAAATATATAGAGGGTATAACTGGTGATAATGTCCTCATATTAAAAAAAGCAGATATTAAAGTAATTTTAGAGAATTTAATGGGTGTTGAAATCCCTGATGAGGAATTCGAGCTTGATGAAATTGCTATGAGTGCAGTATGCGAAGTAATGAATCAAATGATGGGTTCAGCAGCTACAGCATTAGCAGATTTTTTAGGTAAAACAGTAAATATTTCAACTCCTATTGCATATGAAATTGGAGATAAGGCTGACTTTAAAGGTAGATATTTTTCTGACTCAGGTTATTTAGTTGAGGTTAAATTCGATTTAAAAGTTGGTGATGTAATAAACAGTGAATTTTTAAATGTTTTATCTATACCTTTAGCGAAAGAAATGGTAGGTTTATTCTTAAAAGGAACAGGACTAGGAGATGATTCTTCAAGTGAAGAATTAAACATGGAATTAGCTAATGAGGTTATTGAAAAAGAAATAGTTCAGAGTCCAAAAGTCAAAGTTGAGCAGGCTCCTGTTAAAAATGAGGTAAAGGTTGAAGAAGCTAGAAAGCCTGAAAAACAAGTTCCTAAAGCAGTTGAAAAATATGAAGAAGATTATGATGATGAAGAAGAAATAATTGAGCGTAAAAGACCTAAGAAGAGAAGAGCCCCTAGTTATTACGAAGAAGATTATGATGAAGAAGATGATGATTACGATTATGAATATGAAGAAAGATCTAGAAGACCTGTAGAAAGAAAACCTAAAAGAAATAGAGTTCCTGTTAATGTGGCACCTATGCAATACGAAAGCTTTGATGATGAGGAAGAGGATTTATCAGAAGAGCAACGTACTAATTTAGGATTAATAATGTCAGTACCTCTTCAAGTAACGGTAGAAATTGGTAGGACTAAAAAGAAAATAAAAGATATATTGGAGTTTTCGCAAGGAACAATAGTTGAACTTGATAAACAAGCGGGATCACAGGTTGATATAATAATAAATGGTCAAGTTATAGCTAAAGGCGATGTAGTAGTAGTTAATGATAACTTTGGTGTCAGAGTAACTGAAATAATTAAAAAAGATGAAATAGTAAAATTAACAATTTAACAATATATATATATTTTAAATAGCTAATTATAAATAATGCAATTATTTGGAGGATTAAAAATGAGTGGCAAAATAATGATAGTAGATGATGCAGCTTTTATGAGAATGATGATCAAAGATACTTTAAAGAAAAATGGATATGAGGATTTAATTGAAGCAGCTGATGGAGAAATAGCAGTTAGTCAATACAAAGCAGAAACACCAGATTTAGTTATTATGGATATTACAATGCCTAACAAAGATGGTTTACAAGCATTAAAGGAAATTAAAGAATATGACAGTTCAGCTAAAATTGTTATGTGTTCTGCGATGGGACAAGAATCTATGGTTGTTGAAGCAATTAAATTAGGTGCAAAAGATTTTATTGTTAAACCATTTAAACCTGATAGAATATTAAAAACTGTAACTACAGTATTGGGTTAAATGGGGTGTTAGTATTTTTAAGGAAGTATTTTCACTGATAATATCATTAATTTTAATTGTTTTAGTACTATATTTTACATATTATTTTACTAAAACTCTTTCAAAGAAAATTACAAATTACTCTACTTCTAAATATATTAAAATTGTTGATAGAATTGCACTTAGCCAAAATAAATTCTTATTAATTATAGAAATTGATGGAAAGAAACTTTTATTAAGTGTTACAGATAACAATATTAGTATTTTAAAGGAATTAGATGATTTAGTTTTAGAATCTAGTGAGCTAGACAGTCAAAGTAAGTTTGATGCAAATGCTAAGTTTGGTGAAATTCTAAAAAAAAATTTATTAAAAAATAAAATTACTTCAAAATTTATGAAAGGCAATATTAGCTATGAAAGCGATGAATTTAATTATAAACAGGATAAAAAATAATAAATATGGATTTAAGATTATATTTATTGCTATCATGTTAATACTTTTAACTGGCACTTGTGCTTTCGCAAGTGTTGTGAATGTTGATGTAAATGGTACTAATAGTGACACATTAGAAATCATAATATTACTTACAGTACTTACATTGCTCCCTTCCATAATAATAATGATGACCTCTTTTACAAGAATAGTTATTGTTTTATCTTTTTTAAGAAATGCTTTGGGACTTCAACAAACACCACCAAATCAAGTTATGATTGGTATTGCACTATTTCTGACATTATTTATAATGTCACCTGTATTAGAAGAAATTAATATAACGGCTTATGAACCTTATAAAAATGAGCTTATATCGCAGGATGAATTTTATAAAAGGGCATCAGAGCCTATAAAAACATTTATGCTTAAGCAAACAGGTAAAAAAGAGCTAAATATGTTCATTACATTATCAAAGAATGAAGAAGTAATTGAAAATCAGGATATTCAGAAGCTACCACTAACAGTGGTTATTCCTGCTTTTATGACAAGTGAATTGAGAAGAGCTTTTATTATAGGATTTTTAATTTTTATACCATTTTTGATAATTGATACAATTGTATCTACTGTGCTAATGTCAATGGGTATGATGATGCTACCACCGGTTATGATTTCCTTACCGTTTAAAATACTACTGTTTGTATTAGTAGATGGTTGGACACTCTTATTCCAGACATTGATTACGACATTCAATGTTTAAGTAATTTAGGAGGATAATATGGATGCATCATTAGTTATGGAAATAATGCAAGAGACAATGGTTGTAATTCTAAAAATTACTGTACCATTGTTAGGGATAAGTATGATAGTAGGACTTATAATAGCTATCTTTCAGGCAGCAACACAGATACATGAACAGACATTAACTTTTGTACCTAAACTACTGACAGTAGCAGTATTACTAATAATGATGGGTTCGTTTATAATAGCTACTATGTCTGATTTCGTATATTACTTATTCGATATAATGTCAAAATTAACATAAAAAGCGAAGAAAAAACACTCTTCGCTCTAGCGTCGGCAACGGCGTAATAGAGGTAAGTATGGAAATAACAGGAGATATAACTTATTTTATTTTTATTCTAGCCCGTATAACAGGATGCATTGTATTCAACCAAGTATTTGGTCGTGGAAATGTTCCAATTATGTTTCAAATAGGTTTGAGTATAATGTTAACAATAACAGTATATGGAGTTTTACCACCAGATAATTTTTTAGAGGTTAGTTTACTGATAGAATATATTTTTCTATTACTAAAAGAATTATTTGTAGGATTTATTATTGGATATATTATTAAGATGTTTTTGGCTGTTATTGTTGTAGCTGGAGAATTTATTGATATGCAATTAGGATTATCTATGGCAAAAATTTATGATCCTAAAAGTAATCTTTCGATGGGTATTAGCTCAAGTATTTTAAATTTGTTTTTTATGCTAATATTTTTTAGTGTTGGTGGACATTTAACATTAATACAGATATTTATAACATCATGTAAAGTGTTACCATTTGGAAGAATAGTGTTTTCACGAGAATTATTTTTAAGTTTAATTGAATTGTTTTCTTATATTTTAATATACTCAGTAAAATTGACATTGCCAATTTTGGCGGTGGAGTTTATAACTGAAATTGGGGTAGGTATTATGATGAAAGCAATTCCACAAATACATTTATTCGTTGTGAATATACCACTTAAAATTTTTATAGGATTTATGACAATGTTAATATTAGTTCCTACATTTGCCTCATTTTTAGAAAGACTAATAACTCTTATGTTTGAAGCAATACAAAAAAATCTGAATTTACTAATATAAAAGGATAATTACAATGTCAGGACAAGAAAAAACCGAAAAGGCCACCCCCAAACGAAGGCAAGACGAACGGAAAAAGGGTAATATATTTCAAAGTAAAGATATTATAACAGTTGGCTCTATAGCAGCTTCCTTCTATGTTCTAAAGTTTTGGATGCCATATATATATAGATTTACTGGTGATACCTTTAAAAAATATATTGGTCTTATAGAAACGACAAATACATTGGACACAAACTTCACAGTTCATTTATTTATGGATATTGCTAAAGTCGTTGCATCTGTTTCTGGATTAATGATAGCTGCTGTAATTCTAGTTGGAATTATATTAACAGGAGCTCAAACTAGATTTATTTTTTCAAAAGAGGCCTTCAAATTTAAATTTTCAAAGTTAAACCCTCTATCGGGTATAAAAAGGATGTTTTCATTACGGTCCTTAATAGAAATTTTGAAAAACATAATAAAAATAATTATTATAGGCATTGTTATTTATAATGTTATAATCAAAAATTTAAAATTTATTCCCAAATTAATGTATTTCGATATAATGAGTGCTGTTAAATTTGTATTTGATGTAATTATGAGTGCAGTAAACAGTGTTATTATCTACTTTGTTGCTATATCGTTAATAGACTATATATATCAGTGGTGGGAATATGAAAAAAATATAAAAATGACTAAGCAGGAAGTAAAAGACGAATTTAAAAATACAGAGGGTAATCCTGAAATTAAAGGAAAAATAAAAGAAAAACAAAGAAGAATATCTATGATGAGGATGATGCAGCAGGTACCTAATGCAGACGTTATAATCAGAAACCCGACTCATTATGCTATTGCAGTCAAATATGATGAAAATAGCAGTAGAGCTCCTGTAGTTATAGCAAAAGGACAAGATAATGTTGCATTAAAAATTATTCAAAAGGCAGTAGATAGTAAAATCCATATAATAGAAAACAAACCTTTAGCAAGAGCACTTTATAGTAAAGTCGAGCTAAATCATGAAATTCCAGTAGAATATTATGAACCTATTGCAGAAATTTTAGCGTGGGTATACAAGTTAAAGGAAAAAGGAAAATAACATATGAAACTATTGAATAATACAATAACACTTTTTATAATGCTAATAATATTAATGATAATTATTCCATTGCCAGCATTTTTACTGGATTTAATGTTTATTATTAATATTTCATTATCAATCATTATATTGTTGACAACAATGTATATAAAAGAAGCATTACAATTTTCTATATTTCCTTCTTTATTGTTGATAACAACAATTTTTAGATTAGCACTGAATATTTCTTCAACTAGACTTATACTTGGAAATGAAGGACAGGCTGGAGCTGTTATCGAAACATTTGGTAACTTTGTACTTCAAGGAAATGCAGTAATTGGATTTATTATATTTTTAATTATTGTAATTATTCAATTTTTAGTTATAACAAAGGGAACTGAAAGAGTTGCAGAGGTTTCAGCAAGATTTACACTTGATGCAATGCCTGGAAAACAAATGGCAATAGATGCTGACTTAAGTTCAGGTCTAATTACTGAGCAAGAAGCAAAGACACGTAGATATAAAATTCAGAAAGAAGCTGATTTTTATGGAGCTATGGATGGTGCCACCAAGTTTGTTAAAGGAGATGCAATTGCCTCTATAGTTATTACCTTAATTAACTTTATTGCCGGGGTAATTATAGGAATGGTTCAAGGTACAGGGTCTTTCTCAGATGTTCTATCAATTTATACAATTGCTACTGTTGGTGATGGACTTGTTTCACAGTTACCTGCACTATTAATCTCAACAGCAGCAGGTATGATAGTTACAAGGGCTGCTTCAGATTCAAGCTTGAGTACAGATATTTCCACGCAGTTTATATCACAACCAATGGTACTTCTTGTATCAGGTATAGTACTAATAGCTATGAGTTTAATACCAGGATTTCCTAAGCTCCAGATATTGACAATAGCTGCTGTTTTAATCTTTTTAGGAGTTAACCTTTTAGGCAAGCAAAAACAAGTTGCAAAAAGTGAGGAACAAAGAGAGGCAATTGAACAGCAAGCATCCAGTGAAGTATATGACGAGGAAACATACTATAGAAATATAGATAATATATATGAACTAATTCAAGTTGATCCAATAGAAATGGAAGTTGGATACAGCTTAATTCCACTAGTCGATGAAAGCACAGGTGGAAGCTTTATAGACAGAATTGTAATGTTTAGAAGACAATTTGCTGTTGAAATGGGTATGGTTGTTCCATCAGTTAGATTAAAGGATAACGGATACTTAAATCCAAATGAATATTTAATTAAGATAAAGGGTGAGGAAATTGCAAGAGGTGAAATACTTGTTGATTATTTCCTTGCACTAGAGCCAAATAACGTATCTGGAACAATAGATGGTATTGACACCATAGAGCCAGCATATGGTATTCCTAGTAAATGGATAACCAAAGATAAAAAAGAGCTTGCAGAAATTTATGGTTATACAGTAATAGATCCGCTTTCTGTTTTGGTAACACACTTATCAGAAATTGTTAAAAAACATGCACATGAACTTCTTTCTAGACAAGATATAAATCAGTTACTAGCAAATGCTAAAAAATCAAATGAAACTATAGTTGAAGAAGTTGTACCTAATTTAATGAGCTATGGTAATTTACAAAAAGTACTTGGCAATTTGCTAAAAGAAGGAGTTCCAATAAAAGATATGGAAACTATTCTTGAAACAATAAGTGACTATGCTGCTTCTATTAAGGACACAGAAATGCTTACTGAATATATAAGACAGGCATTAAAGAGAACTGTAACAAGAAAGTGGTCAGATGGTGGACAAATTAAGGTTATAACATTAAGTACAGATATAGAAAAACTAATAATTAATTCTATTAATAAAAACGAACATGGATCTTACTTATCAATAGATCCGCAGACAATACAAAAAATAGTTACATCCTTATTAGAACAAATAGAAAAATTAAAAGAAATAATAAATGTTCCAATAATTTTAACATCACCGTTTGTTAGAATATACTTTAAAAAGTTGGTAGATCAGTTTTATCCAAATGCAATAGTTTTATCATTTAATGAAATAGATAATTCTGTTCAAATACAAGCTATAGGTAATGTAGAAATAAACTAAGAGTGAAATAAAAAATATTTCACTCTATGGAATTTTTGTTACGCCGTGTGACGACGTAATGGAGGTAAGTATGATACAAGCTAATGACATAAAAGATGATAATACCTTATGGAAAAAATATTTTGAAACTAAAGACTTATCAATTCGTAATCAAATTATTGATAGATACAGTTATATTGTAAAAATAATTGCAATGAGAATAAGAGGAGTTTATCAACAATATGGTGATGTAGATGATATTGTAAATGAAGGTATTATAGCTTTAATTGATGCTATAGGTAGATTTGATTTGTCTAAAGATATAAAATTTGAAACATATGCTACAATTAGGGTAAAAGGTGCTATAATAGATTATGTTAGAAAACAAGCTTGGACACCAAGACGAGTTAATAAAAATAAAAAGCTTGTTGAAAATGCTGAAAAAGAATTAAGTATTAGCCTTGGTAGAAGTCCTTCAGAGCTAGAAATATCCAATTACTTAAAAATTGATGTTTCAGAGTATAACAAAATTATTTTAGAGACAAGCAATTCAAGTTTATTATCATTTGAAGATTTAATAAGTGAAGTGACTTACAAAAACCTAAGTTCATCAAGTGACTTGTCTCCTGAAGATAGTTATGCAAAAAAAGAGTTGGAAATAGTATTGGCTGATGCTATAGAAAAACTAAGCGAAAAAGAAAAATTAATTATTTCTTTATACTATAAAGAGGAACTAAGACTAAAGGATATTGCAGGAATATTACAAATAAGCAATTCAAGAGCTTCCCAGATTCATTCACAAGCACTTTTAAAATTAAATGATAATATTAAAAAATATATCAAAGAATAATATTACGCCGTAAAGGCGTACAGGAGGGGAAAATGTCAAGAGGATTGTATACACTTACTTCTGGAATGCTTACTCAGCAAAAGAAGATAGAAATTTCAAGTAATAACATAGCAAACATAAATACTACAGGATATAAAAAAGAACAAGCAGTTACAACAAATTTTGGTTCATTATTAATTAATAAACTACGACAAAATGGAATTTATGAATCATCGGCTCCTTTAGGTCAGGTTTCTTTAATTAGAATTACTGAGGACAATAACACTATTCATTCGCAGGGAACTCTGGATGAGACAAACGGTGCATTCGATTTTGCTATTATTGGAGCGGGATTTTTTGCAGTAAACAATAATGGAACTAATTTGTATACAAGAAATGGAAGTTTTAATTTAGATGAAGATGGATACTTGATATTTAGTGATAAAGGTAGAGTACAGGGAGAATTTGGTGATATATTCATAGGTACCGATAAATATGACTTTTCAGAAGATGGTAGTATTTATATAGATGGCGAGTTAATTGATAGAATTTCAATATATGATTTTGAAGACTACAATACATTAGATAAAGCTTCTGAGGGAATGTATGGGGCAAATGCTGAACCATATATAGTAGAAATGCTACAATTAAAAAAGGGAATACTCGAACGTTCTAATGTTAATTTAACTCAAGAAATGGCAGACGTTTTATCATCACAAAGGGCATTACAGTCAAATTCACAAGCACTAAAAATGTATGATTTGGTTATGGAGAGTGCAGCTAATCAAATCGGTAGAATAAATTAAAAGAGGTGGAAATATGATAAGAGCATTTTACACTGCGACTGCTGGAGCTAATAGCAATCAAACTTATTTAGACGTAATTTCAAATAATCTAGCCAATATACAAACTGAAGGATATAAGTCTTTAAAACCAGAATTTTCAGACTTATTATACACTAACCTAACTCAAGCGGGAAATGGAAGCTTAATGGTAGGTAGTGGTTCAAAAATTGACAAAACAGATACATTATTTAGTGAAGGAACATTAATTCAAACTGATAAACTAACTGATTTTGCAATTTTAGGTGATGGTTTTTTTGCTATACAAAAAGAAGATGAAATATTATATACAAGAACCGGTGCTTTTACTGTTGGAAACATAGACGGAGAAAATTATTTAATGTTAGATTCAGGGTATGTGTTAGATAATAACGAGGAACCCATAATTTTAACTGAAGGTGAGAATGAAATAAATATTGGAGTATATAAATTTACTAATAATTTTGACTTAGAGAGAGTTGGAAATAATTTATTTAGAATTGCTAACGAAAATGCTGAATATGAAATATCAGAAGTTGCTGAAGTAAAAAGAGGATATATTGAGGGATCAAATGTTGTTTTATCACAAGAAATGGTTAAAATGATTCAAACTCAAAGAGCATTTCAATTTAATTCTAGAATAATACAAGTAGCTGATGAAATAGAACAAACAATAAATTCTTTAAGAGGATAGTGTGAAGAAGAACACTTCACACTGATTGTGTAAGTATTAATAGAGTATTTCAATAAAGAGGGAGAATAGTTTTATGGTAGATAATAACTTAGATAAGGATATCGATACAAAAACTGAGAATACCCAAGAAAGTATAGATGATCCAAAATATCTTTTTGATCTTATAGTTTCTGCAAATAAGCTTAAAGTTTATTTGAGAGTTAAGTATTGCGAAAAAGGTACGCTAATTGATCCACAAGATATATTTGACAGACTAAATGAAATGAATATCATATTCGGTATTAAGGAAAATGATATCATAAATTATTGTAAAAACGGCGAATATTTCAAGGAATTAATAGCAGCTGAGGGATTAGCACCAGTTCATGGAATTGATGCAAGATTAGAGTACAATTTTAAAATAGATGATTCTGTTGAATTCAAAGAAAAAGAAGATGGCACTATTGACTTTAAAAATATAAATAATATTAAATCAGTGACTAAGGGTGGACTTTTATGTACATTAATTCCAGCGATAGATGGAAATCTAGGTAAAGATGTTTATGGATCTGATATTCCTTATAGTTCTGGAAAAGATGTAGCTTTACCATCAGGTAAAAACACATATGTATCTGAAGATAACCTTAGACTTTATGCTAGTGTTGATGGAGCAATATACATAAATGCCAAAAATATCGATATAAACAATGTATATACAGTAAAAAATGTTGACCAATCTACAGGAAATATAGATTTTGTAGGAAGTGTAGTTGTTCAATGTGATGTTAAAGCGGGATTCAGTGTAAAAGCAAAGGATGATATTGTAGTTAAGGGTATGGTAGAAGGCGCAACTCTTGAAGCTGGTAGAGATATACTTATTAGCAATGGTATGAATGGTAGAGAAGTTGGAACTTTAACTGCAAAAGGAAATGTAACTAGTAAATACTTAGAAAATGCAACTATAAAGGTTGGCAAAAGCGTTTACTCTGATGCTATTATAAATTGCAACGTATTTGCAGGTGAAAACATAATTCTCAAGGGTAGTAGGGGTGCTATAATTGGTGGAGAATGTGTAGCCTGTGAATCAGTACAAGCTAAAAACATAGGCACTAAAAATAATATTCAGACTAAAATTGAAATCGACTTAGAAAAATATCTGGAGCTTCATAATCATAAACAAAATCAGGGACTTATTACAAAGATAAAAGTTGATATAGATGCAAAGCAAAGTGAGGCAGATGAGATAAATGATAAACTAAATTACTTAGCTCCATTTATTAAGAAAAGTCCTGCTAATGAAAAATTGTATAAGCTGTTAATATTAAAAAAAGCTGAAATCAATAAAGAAATAAATAATTTGAAAACTTCTTTATTAGAATTTGATAATAATAATAAAAAAATAACTGACCATAAGATAGTATGTAGTGGAATTATGTATGGAAACACTCGTATTGTTATTGGTTGGCTTAGATACATAGTAAGAGAAGACTTATCTTATACAAAACTTTATAATGATGGCAGTGATATACAGGTTTCTCCATTATTACCATCTGATTTAAATATGGAGGCATAGTGATGACTATAAAAAATTTTGAACAACTTAATGAAATGCATATTGATATTTTAAGAGAAATCGGAAACATTGGTGCAGGTAATGCTGCAACATCTTTATCACAAATGCTTATGAAAAAAGTTGATATGGCAGTACCTGAGGTGAAATTACTTGACATTAATGAAGCTATAGATATTATGGGTGGACCAGAAAATGTAGTGCTTGGAATATTAATAAGAATGTCTATGGATTTAGAAGGTATGGTAATGTTTTTGTTAAAAAGAGATTTCGTGTGCCTAGTAGTAAATTCTTTATTAGGTACCAATATTGAAAGATTCGAAGATATTGGAGAAATGGAGCTTTCAGCTTTATCTGAAATAGGAAATATAATGATTGCTTCATATATAAATTCTATAGCAAGCTTAACAGGAATGACAATTGATATATCAGTACCAGCTTTAACAATTGATATGTCTGGTGCAATTTTAAGTGTACCAGCAATCGAATATGCTAATGTGTCTGATAAAATAGTATTTATTCAGGAGAAATTTTTCGCTGATAAAGATTCTGTGGATAGTCATATTTTATTAGTTCCAAGTGTAGAGTCACTAAATAAATTATTACAAGGGTTAGGCATAGAAATATGAAAAATACTGTTAATGTAGGAATATCCGATATGAAAATTGTATCATCGCCTGATACAGTTGCAACATATGCGTTAGGTTCCTGTGTTGGTATTTGTATAATTGATAAAATTAGGCAGGTTGCGGGCATGGTACACATAATGTTACCACAAAATCCAAACCCTTCTGATACAAAAGTTTTATTTAAATATGCAGATACTGGAATAGCAGAAATGGTTAGACAACTAGAGAAAAATGGTTGTTTAAGAATGCGTATGACTGCTAAAATAGCTGGCGGGGCTAAAATGTTTGAAGTAAGCGATGATAAAAACAGTACTATCGGTAATATAGGAGAGAGAAATGTAATTGCTGTTAAAAAAGTTTTGCAAGATATGAAAATAAGATTAATAGCTGAAGATACCGGTTTGAATTATGGTAGAACGATTTTTTTTGATAGTAGTAATGGAGAATTGTTAGTTAAGTCCTTTGCAAAGGGTAATAAGGTAATATAAAAGTACATTTAAGGAGAACTAGAAAAATGGCAAAGACTATTTGCATTACTAATCAAAAAGGTGGTGTTGGTAAAACTACAACTACATATGCTCTAGGCTTGGGGCTAAGAAAAAAAGGCTACAAAGTATTAATAGTAGACTTAGATCCACAGGGGAATCTTAGCTTTAGTGTTGGCGCAGAAACTGAGGAAAGTATAACTATATATGAAGTATTAAAGGGTGAATATAATGCTGAAGAAGCAATACAACATACTCCGATTATAGATATTATACCTTCCAATATAGTTTTAAGCGGCGTCGACTTGGAATTTACACATACAGGTAGGGAGTTCTTATTAAGAGAAGCATTATCAAATGTTCAGAATATTTATGATTATATAATTGTTGATACTCCACCATCTTTAAATATTTTAACAGTTAATGCTTTTGCACTATCTAATAAGATAATTATACCTATGATAGCTGATATATTTAGCTTACAAGGTATTGCACAACTTTATGAAACAATTGATAGGGTAAAAAGATATTGTAATCCTTCTATTAACATAGAAGGTATTCTATTAACTAGGTATAATAAAAGAATTATTTTAAGTAGTGAAATAAAGGGAACAGCTGAGATGATAGCTAAAGAATTAAATACAACAGTTTTTAATACTCATATTAGATCTAGTATAAGTATTCAAGAAGCACAAACTAAGCAAGAAAATTTATATGAATACGCACAGCGTAATTCAGCAGTAATGGATTATATGCAATTTGTTGAAGAACTGTTATCAAGAGGTATATAGTGCGAAGAAATACGTTTCGCACTTGGAAAAATCAAAAAACGATTTTTCATTTATATTTATGATGCCACTACAATGTCTCCAATGTATAAGCTTTGCTTATACGTTTGTAGTCGAGACAATGGCATAATGGAGGATAAGATGGCTAGAACAAAAAAAGAATTTAGTAAAGAAGCAATGTATAAGAAAATTATGCCGTCTATGCTAAGGGGTACTGAAGAAAACAATGAAAATACTAATAGTGTTAATAATATTAGCATTGCAAATACTATTAGTACTGCAAATAATACTAATTTTGCAGTAGAGGTTAATGATAGAATAGATAATAACAATAATAGCGTTGAAGATTTTGAAGATAAAAATATTGACATAGATGAAGATAAAGAAACTTTTTATAGCTCAAGTGAAACTAAAACTTGTGACATTAATTATGATAATGAAAAAATAACAGTTAACTTTGTTGAAATACTAGTAAGAGATAAACTAGATAATGTATTAGAAAAGTTTAAATGTTGTAAATGCCAATCATGTAAAAATGATATTGTAGCTATTGCACTAAATAACTTACCTGTTTATTATTTTTCAGGAAATAAAGCAGAAATTGAAGAAGCACTAAGAGAATTTAAAAATTCAAATAATATAGATATTGTTTCTGAAATAATAAAAGCTATAATCTCAATTAGGAAAAAAGAAAAACATTAAAAGAAAGAGCACGATATCGTGCTCTATTTTTTTTCTTCTCTATACATTCCCATTATTGAAATAAGTATATCATTATAATATGGACTATTCTTTATATCATTGAAACTATAATATTGATTATATAATTTTTTTATATGGGCTAGTTCATTTTCTGATGGAGATAAACCATACAGTCTATTAATAGCATAAATTACCTCTGCTCTAGTTATTGGAGTACCAGGTTTGAATTTATCACCATTTGTATTAATTATACCTCTGTTAGCTAGTTTTAAGATATCAGCTTTAGCATATGAATATTGTCCATCTATATCACTAAATGCATAGTTGTAAACAGCAGGAATATTTGCTATTTTAGTCTTTAATGTGCTAATATTATTTATCATTTTACAAAAATCTGCTCTTGTTAATATATCATCTGGTTTAAAAGATTTATCCTTATAACCTTGAATGTATCTTTTTGTACTTGCCATACTAATGTAGTGTTTAGCCCAATGGCCATTTATATCTGTGAATTTTGTTTTGGTTGATAGAGTAATATCATATGGTAAATCAGTAACTCTACATAAGATAGTTACTATTTGAGCTCTTGTCATAGTTGCATTTGGGGAAAATTTTGTTTCTGTAATACCTCTCATATAAGCTGGAAAGATATTTTTATAATAAGTATTACTATCTGTTCTATAATAATACTCATCTCCTATATTGCTAAATAACGATTTTGTATATGTTGAATTATGTATATTAGGGCTAAGTTTTTTTGTATATAGCACATGACGTCCAGAAGTTATTTCGGCTGATACGACAGTTCTGTTACCAGAGGTATCAACGCATACAAATATATACTCTCCATTATATTTAAAGGTATCTGGATGTTTATATAAATATTCTGTATTGCTCACATAATTATCAGGTACTTTTATATACTTTCCATCATATGTAATAATATAATCAAGCTTCCTGTCATCTTTAACACTTAGTTCTAGCTTATCCTCATAAGTTATTGATATACTTGCATATGGTCTTACAAAGTCTATATCTTTAACATTAAAGTTAAACAACTCTTTTATTCCTGAATCAGAGTACGCTAGTATCTCGTAGCTTCCATTATCAGTTATATAATCCATATCAGGATTTGTTTTTAATTCTTGTGAAGTTGTAAAATTATAAGCTCTATAGGTAACTAATACATTTCTAGCATCACGGTCTGATTCTTGCCATATTATTAATAAATAAAATTCACCTTGTCTTATTAGCTTAACTTTTAATTCTTTATCTTCAACCTCAAAAGTATAATTATTAATCTCGCTAGTGGTCACTCCGTTACCGCTGTTAATGTTGGTAATATAATAATTTATTTCATTTGTGTCTATAACAGTGTTATTTGGCAATTTAACAGTACGAATTTTATCTAGTGTAGCATTAAATAAACACTGCTTTTTTTCATAATCATATTGTAAATTTAAATTAGAATAAAGTACATCTATATCAAAATCACTTTTATTTAAATCATCAATTTGACTATTAGGTATTGACGGTTCTTTTATTCCCTTCACCTCATAATAAAATGTCTTTTTTGTTCCTGTATTATCATAAACAGTAAATGGATATGTACCATTTTTATCTGCTGCATATGTTGCAGTAGCACCTTCTACTAAATAGCCAGAAGGTAAATATATATAAAAGCTTTTTACATCAGTATCTTTTGATGATACATTAATTGTAATGTTCTTAATTTTGTCCTTTACTGCGATAGTTTCTGTAAAACCTGCTTTTAAATTATTATTTACATATACAGTTGCATAAATGCTAGATTTTTTGCCATCCATTTCGGCAGTTAATGTTACTTTACCTGTTTTCAAAGCCTTAACAGTTCCAGTTTTATCAATGCTTACTATAGATTTATCAGATGTAGAAAATGTAATTCCTGTATTAGTAGCATTTTCAGGATTAAATGTTACTGCTAAGGTTTTTATATCTCCTACCTCTAAATATAAATTACTTCCGTTATTTAGTTTTATAGAACGGGCTACTACATTTGTATCAGCCATAACAAAACTACCTGTTGTAAAGCTAAGCAATAAGGCAAATACTAGCAAAAGTGAACTAAATTTTTTAAGCATATTTTCCTCCATAGTGTGAAGTGTCTTTCTTCACACTTTAATTGTTGTTCTTCTTATAAACTTGCAATTGTCTTTCATATAGATATTTACAAATTATATTTTCGTCACTACTTGACATATCATTAAACATGCATCCGTAATTATTATAGCTAAATTCATCATTAGAAGGGTCTATTCTTACAATTTTAGCATCAAGTATTATAGGATTATCTTTATTGTAATCAAATGTAAAAACTATTGTATCACCTAAGAGAAACTCTGTACCTGATGTAAATAACAAACCTCCTATGCTAAGATTTAAGATCTTTATCTTAACAGGCTCAGTTGTTTGTATAACTTTATTTTCACGCATTATTAGTCTAAGTTCAACATCATAATCAGTACGAATTTTCAGTGATTTTCTTCTTTCTATTGTTTTATGCTGCTTTACTATTATTGCAGACATTTGCATATCAGCAGCAATACCTACAGAGCACTCGTATACTGAGATACCGGTTAGTTCATTGTAAATATTAATGAATATAGTTTTTTTTGAGGGTATAGTTGGTAAATGATTACCTTTTATTAATATCGTATTTCCTGATATTTTATTTAGGGAGCCTTTACCTAAATAATTTTTTTCTTCATCAAATATTTTAACTAAAAGTGGGTGTGTGTGCATAAAATCACTCCTAAATTATTTTAATTATTTTGCCATTTTATTACTATTATATCACCGTCATAGACAATTCCAGTATAAGAAGCTTCATTTCCGTTGTGTAGCAAAATAATATTTCCTTGTGGATTTGAAGGATCTATATCTGTATAAGCTATCATGTCTGCAAAAATATAAGGAGAATTATCTTCTCTAATTTTTAGTTCTATATTTTCTCCGTTTAAATTTACTTTTATTGTATTATGTAAGTTTTTATTTTCTTCGTGAAGGTTATTATTTACATTCTCGTTTTCTATATCTAATTTATTAGAAATAAAATTGTCTTTTTGTATTACATCAATTTTCATGTCATCAATTAGTGTCGTTTCTAAGTCTATGCTCTCACCATTTGAATAAAACGTGTAATATTCCGGATTAATTTCATATAATTCAACTAAATGTAATAGTTTAGTTATATTTATTATTTCAATTATATCTGAATTACCAATTACATAATCATAATCTACTTCTACATTATTTACTAAGTATTTTGTTCCTATAGTCACCTCTAAGTTATTAAAAATAATTTTTCCACTTGAGGCATTCTCTACTATGTCAGATATTTTTATAACAGGAGTAACCCCGTCAACTGCTGGTACAACTTCAATAACATCACCTGGGTTGATTTTAGTCTCAATATTTGCAACATTAGAATTTACATATATTTGAGCTGGAGTTGAGTATTCGCCTTTGTAATAATAATCCTTATTATTTAGAGTAAAGCTTAAGTTTTTGCCTGAAAAACCCATAAGTTTACGAGAGTCAAAGCCTGCCATTAGAAGTGCATCCATTACTTTCATCTGTCTAATGTTATATAATCTTACTTTACTACCATTTACTATAACACTGAAGAAATCATAATTAGTGCTTACTACACTAGAATATGATATCCCTATTGGTGTAATAAGCTCAGGACCGAAGTTGATTAAAGTAGATATATCAACATTTTTAATCGTCTGTTGAGTTCCAACAGCGATTCTAAACTCAGGAAGATTAAGAAACTCAGATAAATATTTTTTCATATTAGGTGTTTTGCTACCACCACCAATTAAAAATACAGCTATAGGTGGCTCATTGTTCAAGCTTAATATTTTTGTTGATATTTCTCTGCACAATTCTATCGTAGCATTTTCAATAGAAGAGATAACATCATTTTTATTAAGTGAATTGGTCATGCCAAGTATATCAGTAAAAGTTACAGTTTCATTATTATCCTGTAAAGCTATTTTTATCTTTTCAGCAGTATTAAAATCTACAAGATAATTTTTCATTAAACTTTCAGTTATTTCATCACCAGCAACAGTGGCCATATCATATCCTATAATACTTCCATCTTTTGAAACAGCTATATCTGATGTTCCAGCACCGATATCAACTAAAGCTAAATTTAAAAGTCTTAAATCACTAGGGATAACCAAATTCATAGCAGCAATAGGCTCAAGCGTTAAACTAGCTACATTAAGCTTGTTGTAATCCATACATGAGTATAATCCTTCAACTACAATGTGAGGTAAAAATGCTGCTATAATCTCTACACTTATTTTATCTGCTCTATGACCCACTATGTTTGCTATATTGCTATCATCTAGTTTATAGCTTAAAACACTATATCCAACACAATAAAAACCTTTTTCATTTTTTGCATTTTCATAAAAAACATCATGCGCTTTTTGTAGTGCTTCCATTTCTGATAAAGCTCTAAGCTCTTCACTAATAGGTTTTTTTGAATCGATTTTTTTCTCATAAACTACCTTTTCAGTCCTTAAAGAACGACCAGCAGCGGCTATATAAACTTCATTTAGTTGCATATCTAAGCTTTTTTCAAGATCCTCTTTTACTTGCTGTATTACCTTGCTTACCTTTTTTATATCTTCAATTTGTCCATCCACCATTGCTCTTTGTTCATGAAACACACTTTTTACATCTATAATTTTTAATGAATTTTCAGTTTTTTTAGCCACTACACCAACAATAGAGCGTGTCCCAATATCTAGTGCAAATATTACATCACTACTCATTATTATTAGCTCCTTTGTTCTGACTTTGGTTATAATTCAAAAAATAAACATATATATCAACTATAGTTTTAAATAACTCTTCAGGTATTTCACTGCCCAGCTCTAACTGGGAAAGCATTACAGCCAGAGAATCGTCTTTATAAACAGGAACACCGTTTTTTTCAGCTATTTCAACTACCTTTGAGGCAACATAACCGCTTCCTGATGCAACAACTACTGGAGCTGTGTTTTTATTTGAGTCGTATTTTAGTGCTACAGCACGTTTTGGATTTTTAGGCGATGACATTAATACCACGCTCCTTAATAAATTTGGTGCTAAATACTTCATTGAATTTTCTTTGTTTAGTACATTCATTTACATAGATATTTGAAATATTTAAGTTATTTTTCTTTACAATGTTTGTAATATCATCTTTAATTTTATTTGTTAAGCCTTTTAAGGCATTAGGTACAAAAATGTCTAAAGATATTTTATTGTTTTTTGAAAAAATAATAGTTTCAAAATATCCTATATTATCTATATCAAATGTTAAAAAAATCTTGAATGTTTCAGAATTTTCTTTTTCATTTTCTTTTTCGTTCTCATCATTCACTTTATCGTCAAAAATTTCTTTATTAATCCATAATTCTGAAAACATAAATACACCATTATAATTTACTGGCAAAAATATATGAATCAGTGGGATTTGAACATTATTACTAACCAAAAGACTTTCTTCTATACTTTCAAAAGTAGTTTTATTTATGTAATTGTTTGAATCCTTTATACCAGAATCAATTAGCTTAAACATAAAATCTAAAGAGCTATTTTTAATATCAGAATGTCCTCTAAAATTATTTATAAGTGCATATTTTAAATCAGAAATATCTTTCTCACTCAAATTAAAGCTATATTTTATGTAGTTAAATAAATTGTCAACATTATTAGAAAAATTGTCCTTTAGTCCCTTTTCAAGTCTTACTATATTATGAATTAAAACAGATATATAGTCTCTAATTATTCCAAAATCATTTGTTTTTGAAATATACTTACCTAAATATGGTACAATCTCATTTTTCAATAAATTAAGATTAATATCAGCACTGCTTTCTGGATTATCAACTAATAGTTTTTTTGTCATTGACTCAAAGGTATCTTTTAATATGTCAGGCATATTAATAGAAATTTGATTTAATATATTGGCAAGTGCTTTGGTAGTTTCGTCTGTAGATAAGTAACAATCATAGCTTTTCATAAAACTACCAACTAAATTTTTAAAATCATCATTTGGGTTTGCTTTTAGAGCATCTCTAATAAAATCGAAAAATTCACCTGAAAATTTTGTATAGTTATTATGTTGGAACTTAATAAAATCAAGCATTTTTTCATTGTCCATGCTGATGTCTTTTACAAATTCTTCAAAAAAAAGTTTTAATATTGGATTATTCTTTATATTAGAATTTATAAACTGCTTACTCAATAATATTTTTCTCATATTTTCTATGAGAGTAGGAGCTAAATCTAATGATTGCAAGAATTTTACAAAAATAGAATTTGGATTGTATGCTATATTACCTTGGTTATTAAAAGAAGCACCTTCTTGCTTTAATGATTTGTTCACTATGTTAGGATCTAAAATGTCAAAAGGTGATAAATTCTCTGACTTTTCAGGCATTTTAGGTCGATTTAAATTGTTATTAGTAGTATTTATGTTATTGGCAGTAATTTTTATATTTTCTAACATAAAGTGTTATCCTCCAAAAAATATATATGTATAACAGAAAATTAATGATAATATTATATCGGCTTTAACACTAATTTCTTTAATTAAAATGGCACAAATTTTCAAAATTCTATATACAAAAAATATCAGACTGTTGACAAAGTCATAAGTTTATTATAACTAAAAAACTCAATAATTGCACTATAAATTTACTTATAATACACATATTTTTACAAAAATGACTGTAATTCAAAAGTTTATAATTTTTTTATATAAAATGCTAAACTTCTACAAAAAACGACCGATATAAATACATGTATAGAAAAAATGCGGGAGGAGAAAAAAATGGAAAATAATTTTGATTCAGTATTAGACATGTTCTTATATGAAGCCAATACTCTATTAGAGCAATTAGACGAAATACTGTTAAAGGTTGAAGAAGATAGAGAATTTAATACAGACTGTATTAATGAGATATTCAGGATAATGCATACAATTAAAGGTTCGGCTGCTATGATGCAATTTAATAGCATTATGACAATATCTCATAGAATAGAGGACTTATTTTATTACATAAGAGAAAACGGGTTACAAAATCAATTTACAGAAGATTTAATTAATCTAGTGTTCAAATGTACAGATTTTATTAAAAGTGAAATACTTAAAATTCAAGATGAAAAGCCTTTAACTGAGAATATTAGCGAGTATGAAATAGAAATAAAAGAATTGTTAGACATAGTGTCTGGAAAAAAAGAGTATATAAGAAAGGATAATGCATCTAACCAATCGCAACCTTCTACAGATGTAGTAAATATAGTAAATAATTCTGATAAAAGATACTTAGTTAGAGTTGATTTTGACGATGAATGTGGTATGGAGAACCTAAGAGCATTTATGATTGTAAATCATCTTAAAGATATAACTACTAATTTTTCTTATGAGCCAGAAGATATAGAGACAAACAAAGAAACAATTAAGGATATACTGCAAAACGGTTTTAAAATATATTTTGAAAAAGAACAAGATTTAATGCTAGGAATTGATGTAATTAAAGATTCACTAAATGTAAAAAATTATACAGTTATTGAAAATGAGACAAAAGATGAAAGCGTAAATTCAAATCAAGCAGGTGGAAGTGATACAACTACAGCTGTGCAATCAAATAATCAAACAAGTGATTTATCAAATTCTACTAAACACAATAAACAAAGCTTAATCAGCGTTAACTTATCTAAGTTAGACAAATTAGCGAATATAGTAGGAGAAATTGTAATCACAGAATCTATGGTTGTTTCAAATCCGGAGATTAAACATCTTAACTTAGATAGCTTTACAAAAGCTACAAGACAGTTAAGAAAGCTTACTGATGAATTACAAGATGTTGTTATGTCATTAAGAATGGTACCGGTATCGGGTGTATTCCAAAAAATGAAAAGAATTGTGCGTGATATGAGTAAAAACTTAAATAAAGATGTTGAACTTGTTTTAGTTGGTGATGATATCGAAGTTGATAAAACAATTGTTGATGGTATAGCAGATCCACTAATGCATCTTGTAAGAAATTCAATGGATCATGGTATAGAGTCTACTGATGAGAGAATCAAAAAAGGTAAAAATCCAAAAGGTACTATAACACTTACTGCATTAAATACTGGTGGTGAAATATTAATAACAGTTGAAGATGATGGTAAGGGCTTAAATCCTGATTACATATTATCTAAAGCAAAGGCTCGCAATTTACTTCAAAAACCAGAAACTGAGTATTCATTAAAAGAAATATTTTCATTTGTAATGTTACCAGGCTTCTCAACAAAAGAAGCTGTTACTGAGTTCTCAGGACGTGGAGTAGGTATGGATGTTGTTAAAAAGAACATTGAAAATGTTGGTGGTAATGTAATTTTGGATAGTAAGATTGATAAGGGAACAACTATTACATTCAAGATACCATTAACCTTAGCAATAGTTGATGGTATGCAGGTAGTAGTAGGAGATTCAGAATTTATTATTCCTATAAAGAATATTCAGCAGTCTTTAAATGTTAATAAAAAAGATATAGTAAAAAATACTGATGGCAGTGAAGGCATTATGTTAAGAAATAAATGTTACCCAGTTATCAGATTACATGATTTATACGGAATTGATACTGATGTTAAAGAACTAGAAGACGGTATATTGATACTTGTAGAAGCTGAAAATAAAGGATATGGATTATTTGCAGATAGATTATTGGGAGAACAGCAAGTAGTTGTAAAACCACTGCCTGTATTGTTAAATAAATTTGACATAAAAAATGCCGGGATTGCAGGTTGTTCAATACTTGGTGATGGTAGCATAAGCCTAATTCTTGATGTAATAAACATATATGAAAACATTATGGAGGATTAATATGCAAGAGAATAATAATATAACAATTCAAAAAGATGTTGAAATAGAAAAGTACTTGTCATTTTACTCAGCTGATGTTGAATATGCAGTAAATATAAAATATGTAACAGACATTATAAAATTATTACCGATTACATTTTTGCCAAAACTACCAGCTTACATTAAAGGTATAATTAATTTAAGAGGTAAGATAGTTCCTGTAATTGACATGAGAATGAGATTTGGTAAGGATAGCATTGAGTATACAGATGCAGCATGTATTATCGTTATGGAATACACTAATATTGTTGTAGGTATATTAGTTGATGCAGTTGCAGAGGTTACCGATATAAAAACATCTAGTGTTATGGAACCACCAAAAAATAATAATGCTGAACTAAATAGGTTTGTTAGCGGTATTTCAAATATAAATGGTAAAGTAAAGCTATTGATTAACAGCATGCAATTATTCGAAATTGAATAGCATTATTAACTACTAGGAGGCAACAGGCATATGATTCAGATAACAGATAGAGAATTTACTGAACTTGTTGAATTTATGCAAAAAAACTACGGTATAAATTTAATAAATAAAAGACAATTAATTGAAGGTAGAATGTCTAATCTTTTAGATAAAAAAGGCATGAAAACTTTCAGTGAATACATAGCATTAATTAAAAAAAACAATATGGAAGAAATAACAACCTTAATAAACAAGCTTACTACAAACCATACTTTCTTTTATAGAGAGGATAATCATTATAAGTTTCTTAAGGATGTTATTCTACCAGAACAAGAAAAAAATAATAAGACAAAAATAATGAATATATGGAGTGCAGGATGTTCTTCCGGAGAAGAACCTTACACTACTGCAATGGCTATAGATGATTATTTCGGACTAAAAAAGTCACAATGGAGTGCTAAAATATTAGCAACTGATATTTCACAAAATGTATTAGGCAAGGCACAAGAAGCTACATATCAAGAGGATAGCATTAAAAATTTACCACCTACATGGAAAACAAAATATCTTAAAAAAATCGATGGTGGCAAATATCAGATTGTTCCTCAAATAAAAAATGAAGTTCAATTCAAAATATTTAATTTAATGGATCCTATGCCTTTAGTTTATAAAAATAAATTTCATTTAATCTTTTGTAGAAATGTTATGATTTACTTTAATCAAAAAACAAAGACTGATTTAGTAAATAGACTTTATGAAGCGGTACAGCCTGGCGGATATTTATTTATAGGACATTCAGAAACAATACAAAGGGACCAATCAAATTTTAAATATATCTGTCCAGCAATATATCAAAAGGTGTAATATTATGGATATGAGAAAAATAAAAGTACTTATTACAGACGACTCTTTATTATTTAGAAACATACTAAAACAGGAGCTTTCTAAGGACTCACTTATAGAAATAGTTGGAATGGCAGTAGATCCAATAGATGCACAGGAAAAAATCGACCAATTAAAGCCTGACATAGTTACATTGGACGTTGAAATGCCTAAAATGAATGGGATAACATTCCTTAAAAAATTAATGAAGGAAAGCCCTATAAAGGTTGTGTTAGTAAGTTCTCTAAATATTAGTGTTTTTGATGCATTGGATGCAGGTGCAGTAGATTTCGTTAAAAAGCCTGATATGGGTATACAAAATGAATTAAATAGTTTTTTTCTTGAATTAAGATCAAAAATTAAAATAGCACATATAGCTAGATTAAGAACAAACATACCTATGAATATTGAAAAACTGCCAATTAGTAGTATTAAATTAGAAACATTATCTACACAAAAAATAATTGCTATTGGTGCTTCAACTGGAGGGACAGAAGCTACTCTTGAAATATTAAAAAAGCTACCAAAAGAGGTGCCAGGAATTTTGGTAACTCAGCATATGCCACCTGGATTTACAAAAATGTATGCTGATAGGTTAAATAGAATTTGTCAAATGGAAGTAAGAGAAGCTGTAAATGGAGATAGACTTACTAATGGTTTAGCTCTTATAGCCCCAGGTGATAAACAAATGAGACTTGCAAAAGATGCAAAAGGATACTTTGTTCGTTGCTTAGAGGGGGAAAAGGTAAGTGGACACTGCCCTTCTGTAGATGTTTTATTTGAATCAGTAGCAAAAGCTGCAGGAAAAAATTCTATAGGAATAATTTTAACAGGCATGGGTAAAGATGGTGCTAACGGTTTGCTGAATATGAGAAAAGAGGGTGCCTATACTATAGGACAAGATCAAGGTTCCTGTGTAGTATACGGGATGCCTAAGGTTGCTTTTGAAATTGACGCAGTGCAAATTCAAAGTCCAATAGCTGATATAGCAGATGTTTTAATAAAACAGTTAAACAAAAAATAATTTGTGACGATAATATATATAAATATATAAAAAACGATTTAAAAATCGTAAAAAGTGATTTATCACCAAAGTGATTTATTGCTTTAGAAAGGAGTGTGTTACTATGACATCGAGTACTACATCAAGCGTTTATGGTTCATCAGTTACTTCAAAGGGTATAGGTGGACTTGTGTCAGGTTTAGATACAGAAAGCTTAGTAGAGCAAATGCTACAGTCTACTCAAATTAAAATAAATAGACAATTTCAAGCGCAGCAAAAATTAGCATATAAACAAGAAGCATATAGAGAAGTTATATCAAAGTTTGTAAACTTTAGTGATAAATATCTTTCTTATGCATCTAAAACCAATATATTTAGCAGTGGCTTTTTTAAATCGACAAATTTCAGCTCGTCAAATAGCAGTATAAACGTATCAGGAGATGCAACTGCAATAAAAAACTTTATGATAAATAAGGTTAATTCAGTTGCAACTAATTCTAGGTTTACTTCTACTAAAAGGGTGTCTGACACTGTCTTTGAATCTGGAGCTATTACATCGACAAAAGATATATCTACTTTGGCAAGTCAATCTATGACTATACAATATGGTTCTAATTCATACACATTAACTATTGGAGAAAATCTTGATCCATATGCTAACTTAGATGCCGTTGTATCAGAATTTAATAATCAAGTTAGCAAGGTAGATGCATTAAAGAATGCTGATGGAAGCTATAAGATAGAGTTTATAAATGATGGCGGTACTTTAGGAATAAAAAATAATGGCACTGGGGACATGAAGATTACTGCTCTTGGAAAAGGAATTGAAGAAGCATTAAAGCTAAAGGTCAGTCCAAAAGAGGGTGGTAGTACTGGTGCTGGAGAAATCCTTAAAGCTGAGGAAGCAGCAACAGCAACATTTTTTAAAACTGAGAATTTATTGGATATTTTAAAGGCTGGACAAATAACATTTGATTATAATAGTGTTAAAAAGACTATAAGATTTGATAATACAAATATATCGACAGCTGATGAATTAAAAACCTACCTGCAAACTGAGCTGGATAAAGCATATGGTTCAGGAAAGATTACAGTTTCTACTACAGCTGAAGGTGGAGTTAGCTTTGATGCTGGAGCAGGAAATAATTTATTTGGTATATCATCAATTGATAGTAATGTAAGCAGACATCTTGGTATAACGTCTAGTACATACAATAGAATTAACAAAAATAAATCAATTGCAGAAGCAGGGCTTAATCAAACAGTTAGTAAGTCTGCTGATAATAAATATAAAATCAGTGTAAATGATAAAATATTTGAATTTGACGAAGGCACCTCAATTAATGATATAATAAATAAAATAAATAATGATGCTGATGCTGGAGTTAGAATAACTCATTCATCAACAACAGATACCTTTACAGTTGTATCGGATGACACAGGAGCTCATACCAATGTTAAAATTGAAGATTTTGATGGAAGTAATTTAGCGTCAGTTTTATTTGGAACTGCTGGTACTGATTATACGGTTACTGCTGGTACAGATGCTAAGCTAGAAGTTACTATGAATGGATCTACATCAGTAATTGAAAGAAGTACAAACACATTTTCTTTTGACGGAATTAATATTGAGCTTTCAAATGCTTCGTTAAATGCTGAAAATGTAACGTTTAATGTATCAAATAATACTGATTCGATAGTTGAAAATATGGCTAAGTTCATCAATGACTACAATGAACTTGTAACATATTTAGATAATAAAATTATGGAAACACCTAATAAAGCATATGCACCATTAACCGATGCACAGAAAAAAGAAATGACAGAAAGTCAAATAAAGGCTTGGGAAGAAAAAGCTAAAGCTGGTATGTTATACTCTGACAGGACAATGTACAGTGCCCTTTATGATTTGAGAAATGCCATGACAGATGCTGTTAAAGGTGCAGGAACAATGATACAAGATATTGGTATAACAGCAGTTAAAGGAGATTATTCCGGTAAGCTTATATTCGATGAAAACAAATTTAGAGAAGCATACGCTAATAACTCCGAGGCTATTGAAAAATTGTTTACTCAATCAGTAGAAAATGGTACAAAAGCTGAACAAGGTATAGCATATAAGCTAAAAAGCACTATTGAGAGAAATGTTGGTACTAGAGGAGAAAAAGGTATATTAGTTGAATACTCGGGTACTAAAAATACTACTACTGAAAAAGTAAATTATTTATCTGAGAGAATGGAAGAATATCAAGAGACAATAGATAAATTAAAGGTAAAAATGGAAGCGGAGAGAAAGAAATATTGGAGTCAATTCACTGCTTTAGAAAAGGCTTTAGCATCAATGAACAGTCAAAGTTCTTGGCTTTCATCTCAATTCCAATAAAATTGTTTAAAAGCGGGGTAGAGCAATGATAGATCCTTATAAAAATTATAAAAACATGTCTATTAATACTATGACAAAAGGAGAACAGTTAGTTTTACTTTTTGATAAGGCTGTACAGAGAATGGTAGCTGCTAATGTTCTACTAGATGAGAATAAAATAAATGAAGCAGAAATACTTATAAACAAAACTGTAGATATATTTAATTATTTGATGGTTTGCTTAGATAGAGATTATAATATTTCTTCTGATTTGATGACTATGTATTCTTTTATTAATGGCGAACTGCTAAAAGGAAAGATAAAAAAAGATAAATCTTACATAGAGGGTGTACTGCCTATAGTTAAAGAATTAAGAGATACATGGGCAGAAGCTGAAAAAATGGCAAGAATCAATAAATAATTAGCATTTATATAATTAAAAAGCAAATTCTTATATGAGGAATTTGCTTTTTGTTAGATATATAGGAGATGTATAGTATGGAATTACTTAATAAAAAATTATCTCTTATGAAGGAGATATATACATTTACAGAAAGCCTAGAAACTGTTGCACTTAATGAAAACTATGAAGAGCTAGATGTTCTGTTAGAAAAAAGGCAAAATCTTATGGATCAAATTGATGATATTGATAAGAGAATTGAAAATGGAAATTATAGCGCTAATAATATGGATTTTATTAAAGAAGAAATACAGGAGCAGCTAGTAAAAATAATGGAAATTGATAGCAAAATAAAATTATTGTTATCAAAAAAAGAAAGAGAGTTTAGAAGGAAATTCTCTGAGATAGACGTAAAGATTAAGACTGGTAATTATGATATGATAGAATCAGAAAAAAAACCAAAGGGTTATTATTTAAATACAAAAAGTTAAATACAAAAAAATACATTTTTTTAAAAAATCTACTAAACTTTTTTATATATTGAACGATATATGTAATAAGCAAGTAAAAATGCTAATATCTATACTGTAGGTACCACTGTATAGAGCGAAATATAAGGGAATGAATCCCGAATGAAAAATACATGGAGGTATTAAAATGAGAATACAACATAATATTAGTGCATTAAACGCACACAGAAATTTAACATTTAACAACACAGCAACTTCTAAAAACTTAGAGAAATTATCTTCTGGTTTTAGAATAAACAGAGCAGGTGATGACGCAGCTGGATTGGCTATATCAGAGAAAATGAGAGGCCAAATTAGTGGCTTACAGCAAGCTCAAAATAATGCTTCAGACGGAATTAACTTAATTCAAACTGCTGAAGGTGCATTAAATGAAACTCACTCAATTTTACAAAGAATGAGAACATTAGCAGTTCAATCAGCTAATGGTACATATGATGATACTACTGATAGAGCTAACCTACAAAAGGAAATGACAGCTTTACAAGATGAAATAACAAGAATTTCTACAACTACAAAATACAATGGTAAAACATTATTAGGTGGAGCATACTCAGCAGCTGGATCAATGTCATTCCAAATTGACTCAAATGCAAACACTATAGGTGTTACAATTGCAAACATGGATGCTACTTCTTTAGGTGTAGCTGCAGCTTCAGTAAGTGTTAGTTCTGAATCTAATGCATCTGCTGCTATAAATGCGATAGATACAGCTATAAACACAGTATCAGGACAAAGAGCTGATTTAGGAGCTGCTCAAAACAGATTAGAGCACACTATAACTAACTTGTCTGTGGCAGAAGAGAACTTAACAGCTTCTGAATCAAGAATAAGAGACGTTGATATGGCTAAAGAAATGATGGCATTCACTAAGAATAATATTCTTAACCAGGCTTCTCAAGCTATGCTTGCGCAAGCTAACATGCAACCACAAGGCGTATTACAATTATTACAATAATTTAAATCGACCTTATAAAATAAAAAGAGCGAGGTACCTTCGCTCTTTTTTACTTTATAATAAATTTTTTAGATTTTCTATATCACTGTCATTTGGATTTATTAAAATATATTCGTTTAGTACTTCTTTAGCTTGTATAATATTGCCAGAATTTATAAGTAATTTAATGTTGTTCTTTATTGTATCTGCTAAAATATCAAACTCAGATTTAGGTTTTTCATTTTTGTTTTCTTCTTGGAAATTATCTAAAAGAACTGAAATAAGATTTCTATTTTTCTCATTTGTTTTTAATGATAATTTCAAATATTTTATATAACTAGCTTCATCGTTATTTAATAAACTTGTCTCTGCAAGTAAACAGTAATAACCAGCTAAAATATTGCTAGGAAGAAGATTTATATAATTTAAGTTATCGTAATTTATAATATTAGCATTATAAGTGAAACATATATATTGTTTCAAGTTTTCTATATAGCTAGTATATAATTTTAACATATCTTCTGGCTTGTCTGTAGATACAATATTAAGTGTATTTTCATAAATTATAGATAATAAAAAATTATCCTCTATTAGTTCTGGTTTATATGTATATGATAATAGTTTTATAATAAAGTCA
>DLNM01000038.1:44106-63083 GCA_002479485.1 Firmicutes bacterium UBA7510
ATAGTTTTATAATAAAGTCATTATAATTATTATATAAAGATTCTACAAAAAAAATTAATAACTTTGCATTTGCTTTTCCATAAATCAATGAAATAGGTAAATTATTATCAATTATATAATATAGTATATCTAAATAATAAGTTTTAAGCTCTATAACACTTTGACAAAATTCTGTTAAAAGCCCTATAGCATTTGGATTATTATTTAAGAATGAATACTTAATTTTTATATATAATACATAATCTGTTTTATTATTCCAATCATTTATGCATTTTATTATTTTATACTTATCGTCTTCAGATGAATTAGAAAATGTTTCAATTGCATATTCTAGATCTGGTAAGAAGCTTTTATTATTTTCTGTAGCTGTATTATTATATAAATCTAATAAACTTATGTAATTGCTTGTTTTTTTCATTAACTCTAATTGAAGATTAAAATAAACAGAAGGATTTTTAATCATATTATAATTTTCAAGTGATGGTTGTTGCAACAATTTTGATGCGTTTTTATAGTCTTGAATTTGAATATATGAATATGTAGCCATCAATATTGTATTGTTAATTGCAATCTCATCTAAACATAAAATAGAACGTAAATCTAAATCAAATGTAATTAACTTTTTATTTCTATGTTTTTCAACCAAGTTTATATATTTTTTATAGCTATCAATGCAATTTTCATAATTTTTTAGTTCATAATAAGCTAAAGTCATAAAATAATAAACATCTATATCAGTAGCTAATGTCATTTTTGTATATTTAAAATAATTTAATGACTCATCAATAGCATTTAAATAATCGTTTAGTTTAATATATGAGAAAATTAAATTCGGTTGTAGTGCGCAGTAATAATTATTAAGCTTGGTTCTTTTACAAATTTCTATTCCTATTTTTGCCTGGTTTATTGCTTCTTCATAACTATCAATCAATAAATAAGAATCAACTATATGACTTCTTAACCTTGGATCATCGGGTTTTTGTTCAACTTCTTTGAGCATCAAATCTATGTTTCTCTTAGCTTTTGCTTTTGTAAATTTAGGATTTACAAAAATATAACCATAATGATCAAATACAGTATTATTTAGTGTCTTAACTTTTTCTGGTACAGGGATATATTCGTGTATAGTACCTAAAAATCTTGTATCGTGATTTAATTTATATATTCTATAAGAAAGTATATTTGAATATGAAGTTTTATTGTCATTTCTATAGCTTTTTATTTCATATTTTGCACCTTCATATTTTTCATATTCTTTTGAATTGAAGAAATTTATTAATTCTGCTGCATTTACAAGAATTTCATCGGCATCTATATACATATACCATTTGCCTGCAGCATATTTTAATGTTTCATTTCTTGCAGCAGCAAAATCATTACACCATTCAAAGTAATACACCTTTTTTGTGTATTTCTTAGCTATTTCAACTGTATTGTCTACAGATCCAGTATCTATTATTATTAATTCACTATCTAGATTGTCTAATAGTGGTTTTAATGCAGTTAAACATTCGTTTAAATACTTTTCTTCATTTTTAACTATCATTCCTATAGAAAGCACCATATATTTTCCTCCATAACTATAAGTATTTGTTTAATATTCCGACAAAATATGATATAATATTACCATAAATTACACTTAATATCAAATGAAAGAATAACTTAATTTATTTGTTTATTTGTCGATATATAATATTGTAATTATATTTTAATTATGTGGAGTTAAATATGAATAATATTGATATTAATAAAAATGAGATTTTTTTAGATGTAGGTAATTTTGAAAAACCAAAGCCGAAGGAAGACGTAAGAAAAAGCAGGACTAATTATTATGAAAGTATTTATAATTCAAATGAAATAACTACTGCTATTTTTGTTTTAGGATATAATAGAGTAGAAAAAACTAAGGAATGTGTTGAAAGTATATTAAAATATACAAGTGATATAAAATATGAGTTGATTTTAATTGATAATGATTCAGCTGATGATACATATGAGTATTTTAAGTCTGTTCCTTATGTACATAAAAAAATAGTGAAAATGAGTAGAAATACAGGTTCTGCATTTGTAGGTCAACTTTATACATCATTATTTAGAGGAAAGTACTATGTAATGGTTACAAATGATGTTGTTGTTACACGAAATTGGCTGTCTAATATGATTAAATGTATGGAATCTGACGATTCAATTGGCTTTGTAGTTCCTGTATCATCAAATGTAAGTAATCGTCAGCAGGTTAATTTGAGCTTTAGCAACTTAGATGAAATGCAAAGAGAGGCAGAGAAATTTAATATAAGTGATCCTTTAAAATGGGAAGAACGAATGAGATTAATAAATATTGTATCCCTTGTTAAAAAGGAAGTGTTTGATCTAGTTGGTTTTGGTGATGTTGGGTTCTTTCATGATTTTGGAGAAGACGATTATTCTTTAAGGGTTAGACGCGCAGGATATAAATTAGTTCTTTGTGCTGATACATTCATTCATCATAATCATGATATATGGAACACTGAAGATAAGGACCCTATATTGTATAATCAATCTCTAAATATTGGTAGAAAAAATTTTAAAGAAAAGTATTTTAATCTTGATGCATGGGATGATATATTGAATTTTGAAATTGAGTTGTTAGACCTGTTAGAATCACCACGATGTAATCGACCTAATATGTTATCAATTGATGTTAGGTGTGGCACACCAATAATGCAATTTAGAAATGTCTTAAGAAAAAATAATATTTTAAATTCTAATTGTTTTGCATTTACTACAAATGCAAAATATTATAATGATTTATTATATGTTACTAATGGAAATGTAGTATGTGATAGGATTGATTATTTGTTAGATTATTATACTAAGGATAGTTTTGATTATATAATTTTAGGTGAAGTGATAAATAATTTTTCTAAACCAATACAGCTATTAGAAAAATTATTGAATATTACAAAACCAGGTGGACAACTACTAATAAAATTATATAATATATTTGATTATAAAATGTTTTTGCATGTAGCAGGACAAGAACAAAATGTAGATAGTAATATGCCAGTAGTTATATCAATTCAAAGCATATTATCTTGTTTGCAAATTATGAATGTACATGATGTAAAGTTATCCTGTGTCCCATATAACCTGGATAATAATAGTATTAAGTTTTTAAGTGAAAAAATAAAAGTGATTAATATAACTAATTCAGTTGATGAGGTAGTTGGTAGTCATGATACAAAGGAATATTTATTGAGTATTATTAAATAACGTTTATGTCAATGTTATTATATATTAAAGGTAAATTATAGAAAGGTAGATAAGTATATGAAAGGCATTATTTTAGCAGGCGGAGCAGGCACCAGACTTTATCCACTTACAATGGTATGTACAAAACAATTACTACCTGTTTACGATAAACCAATGATTTATTATCCTTTATCAACTCTTATGCTGGCAGGAATTAGGGATATATTGATTATTTCTACGCCTGAAGATTTACCAAAATTAGAACAGCTTTTAGGAGACGGCTCTCAGTTTGGAATAAAGTTATGCTACGAAAAGCAGCCAAAACCTGAGGGATTAGCACAAGCATTTATCATAGGAGAAAAATTTATAGGGCAGGATTGCTGTGCTATGATATTAGGTGATAATATCTTTTATGGAAACGGCTTCTTCAATAAACTTGAAAGTGCTGTTTTGGCAGCCGAACGTGGAGAGTCAACAATCTTCGGGTACTACGTAGACGACCCGGAAAGATTTGGAATTATGGAAATAAATGAAAAAATGCAGATACTGTCTATAGAAGAAAAGCCTGAGCTTCCAAAATCTAACTACTGTGTTACAGGTCTGTATTTTTATGATAATAGGGTAGTGGAATATGCTAAAAAACTAAAGCCATCAAAAAGAGGCGAACTTGAAATAACTGATATAAATAATCTATATTTAGAGTCGGGTTCGTTGCAGGCACAAATTTTAGGTAGAGGCTTTGCCTGGATTGATGCGGGTACTATTGACAGTCTGTGCGAAGCGACTAATTTTATTCAGATGATTGAAAAAAGACAGGGAATAAAGATATCTGCTCCGGAAGAGCTGGCTTATCATAATAAATGGATAACAAAAGAAGAGCTTATACAAGCGGCGATAAAATATGGAAAATCGTCGTATGGCAAGCATCTTATGGCTGTAGCGGAAGGAAAATTAATTTATTAAAACATGGTGCTCGTATATAGGCTTGACGTAGTCAAGACTATATAATTGTATGGAGGCAATTATGAATGTTCAATTAAAAAGACTGACTGAAAATGAATTGGAATTGTTGATGAATTGGAGGATGCAGCCTGATATAACAAAAATGATGTTAACAGATCCTGTTTTGACTTTAGAGGGTCAAAAAAAATGGTTTGAAAAAATAAAAAATGATAAAAGTCAAATTAGGTGGATTATCTTTAGTGACAATATTCCTATCGGCTCTGCATATCTTGATAATATTGACTATGAAAACAAGAGATGTGAAATGGGTTGGTTAGTTTCACAAAAAAAACATAGGTCTTTTAAATTAACATTCTCTGTGTTAGCTAATATTTGTAATTTTATTTTTGAAAATTTAGGTTTAAATAAAGCACACGGAACGATTATTGATGATAATAAAATTATACTTGGTTTTACAAAACTGTGCGGAGGCAAACAGGAAGGACTTCTTAGAAGACATGTGTTGAAAAACGGCGTATATCATGATGTTATTTTAACAGGAACCTTAAAAGAAGAGTGGCTTGCGGCAAGAGAAAATAATGAGTATGAAAAAATTTATATAGAAAATTAATTTATTTATATCATGGAGGAAAACTATGGATACAAGAGAGAAAATTAAAGCTATTGAAGAGTTATTGGAATTAGAAGAAGGAACTTTGGAAGAAGATACTGTACTTGATAATCTTGAAGAATGGGATTCTGTATCAATTTTATCTCTTATTGTATTATTAGATGAAGAATATAATAAAACAATTACAAGCAAAGATATTAAAGAAATAAAAACAGTAAGCGATATATTGAAATTAATGGAGTAAATTGAACAGGTGGTGCATTGATGTTTAATCCGATGAATTTAACAGACAGAAAAATATTAGTTACGGGAGCTTCCTCGGGAATAGGCAGAGAAACATCTATATTATTGAGCAAATTAGGTGCTCAGCTTGTTTTAACAGGCAGAAGAAAAGAAGAATTAGAGAAAACATTATCTCTTATGGAAGGAATAAACCATTTAGTATTGCCGTTTGAATTATCAGATTTTGATAATTATAAAAATTTATTTAACGAGGCTTGTTATGATGATAAAAAATTAGACGGCTTGGTTCACTGTGCAGGTATAGCTAAAACTATACCTCTTAGAATATTATCATATGAGTTAATGCTGGAAACAATGAAAATCAATTATTTTGCTTTTCTTGAGCTTGTAAAGCACTATGCTAAAAAGAAGTATTCTAATGGAGGCAGTATTGTGGGAATATCAGCAATCAATGCACATATGCCCAGAAAATGTATGAGTTTGTATGCAGGATCAAAGGGTGCCTTAGAGGCTAGTATAAAGACATTGGCATTGGAATTACATGAGAGCAAAATCAGGATTAACAGCGTTGTTCCCGGAGCTATAAATACCGAAATGGCTCAAAAATATGCTTCCTTGGTATCAAGCGAACAAGTGGATAACATATTGGACGGACAGCTTATGTTAATGGGAAATCCTGATGATGTTGCAAATGTAATAGCATTTTTACTAAGCGATGCTTCTAAATTCGTTACAGGCAGACATTATTATGTAGATGGAGGAAGATTATAGTGAATAAAAATATTGAGATGTTTACTGACAACACAGGTAAAATTTATACATTTTCCGATGTTGTAAATGCCCTCAGAGAAGTTGGTGCAGACAAATGCGAAGTGTTATTCGTACATTCGGAACTTAGCTTTGGGGTGCCGTGCAAAGGCTTAAAAAGAAAAGATTTTATTGAGCTTATGTATTTGGCTATAAAGGAGTTGGGCGTTAAAACTTTGATTTTTCCGACATTTACCTTTAGCTTTTCTAATTATGAAGATTTTGATATAGCTAACTCCAAAAGCAAAATGGGTGTTTTGACAGAGTATGTTCGCAAGCTGCCTGATTCGCTCAGGTCATGTGACCCTTTAATGTCCGTGTCGCTCATTGGTGAAAACAAAAAATTAATTGAAAATTTAGGCAAAAGCTCTGTAGGAACCGACAGCATATTTGATAAACTGCATAATACAGAAAATGTTAAATTTTTATTTTTTGGAACAGAAATAGGACAATGCTTTACGCATATGCACTATGTAGAAGAAAGATTAAATGTTCCTTACAGATATAATATGGATTTTAGCGGAAATATTATTGATTTAGACGGAAAAATAAGAAATGATACCTATACTTTATTCGTAAAATACAGAGATATTATTCCTATAGTTCCGGATAGTTTTGAGGATGAATTAATTAAAGAGGGTATATATAAAAAAGTTTCGCTTGGCAACAGACATGTGGGATGTTTTACTGAAAAAGAATCATATGAGGTCACAGAAAGATGGCTTAAAAATGATATCAGCTGTTTTTTAGGAGAGCAGTATGATGCAAGACCTTTTGTAAAAGAGTATACATATGGAAATGTCACTACCGTACAATAAATAATTAGGAGTATAATATGCAAATTAATATATTGGAATATTTTGAAAACACCCTAAGGCATAACAATGAAAAAACGGCGGTAATAGAAGGTGAAAATAAAATTTCATTTGGTGAATTAGAAATAAAATCTAAAAATTTAGCGGATTATATTATCAACTTGAATAAAGAAATAATAAATAAGCCGATTGCGGTATATTTGCCTAAATCCATTGATTGTGTTGTGTCTGATATTGCCGTAAGCTACAGTGCAAATATATATATGAATTTAGATATAAAAACTCCGATTAGCAGGATAACAAATATTTTAAAATTAATAAAACCTGTATATATTATAACAAACAATCAATTTGCCGATAAATTTGAAAATATAGATGTGAAGATAATAAATTTAGATACCTTGAATTTTCAGAAATATAAGAGTCAATATGATTTCTCAAAAAGACTTGATAAGCTTATAGATACTAATCCTATCTGCATAATCAACACCTCCGGGTCTACGGGTACTCCTAAAGGAGTAATTTTAAATCACAAAAGTTTCATAGATTTTACCGAGTGGGCAATAGATACCCTTAAAATATCTGATAATGAAATAGTGGGGTCTCTTTCACCCGCTGTATTTGATATATATAGCTTTGAGTTATGTATGCTTATGTCTAAGGGAAGTACCATAGTTTTAATCCCTGATACTTTTGCCGCATTTCCTGCAAAAATGCTTGATTTGATGAATGAGAATAATATAACTTTTATATTTTGGGTTCCGACAGTTATGGTTAATATAGCCAATATGGATTTATTGACGAAGATACAGCTAAAGACCTTAAAAACAGTTTGGTTTGCAGGAGAGGTATTTCCTACAAAGCAGTTCAATTATTGGAGAAAACATTTAGTTGATACTAAATTTGTAAACTTATACGGTCCGATTGAAATAACACTGGACTGTACTTATTTTATAATAGAGAGAGAAATAAAAGATGAGGAGCCTATACCGATAGGATATCCTTGCCGAAATACAGATATACTTTTATTGACGGATAAAGATACTCTTGCTCAAAACGGTGAAGAAGGTGAAATCTGTGTAAGAGGTACATCCTTGGCTATGGGATATTATAACAACCCCGAGAAAACAGCTCAAGCCTTTGTGCAGAATCCTTTAAATAAATCATATCCAGAAATTATATACAGAACAGGTGATTTAGCTTTTATAAACGAAAAAGGTGAAATGATTTTTAAAGGCAGAAAGGACAGCCTGATTAAACATATGGGTTATAGGATAGAGCTGGCCGAAATAGAGCATATAGTTGTTAATAACTTAAAAATTGTTGAAAATTGTTGTATTATATATGATGATGTAAAAAAACAGATAATTATGATATATGAATCTAAGAGTGAGCTTGAAAATTCCAAGCTGAGGAAAACTCTGGCAGATGCTATGCCTAAATATATGATTCCCACATTGTACATCAGATTAGAAGAAATGCCAAGAAATACTAACGGTAAAATTGATAGATTAAAACTGAAAAATGAATATTTGTAAATTTAATCGTCTTTAAACTGCAAAATGAGGTGAGTATGAAACATAGCATAGAAAATATAAAGTCAAAAATTACTGAGATAAAACAAAACAGCAATAGAACAATAACTAATTTTTATACTAATCTCACTGATGAAAAAAATATTATTGATGTGTGCGACAAAGAGAACAGCATAGTTTTTTGTATAGATGATAACTCTATTCACAGGCTTTACTTTTATTCTTCCGATGAAAAAGAATTGGCAGATGTGCTATCCGGTTTTTCAAAGGGCTGCTCAATAGACTATATCGCTAAATTATCTGATTCAAGTAAAGATATTCTATTTGAGAATGCAGGGTATTACAAGCATGCTGTATTTAAAAGAGCGTCTAATCCCGCTCTTTCAGAAAATATGAAAAAAAACATACCATCATCATTGTTGAAACTAAATGTTAATAATTATTGTTCTTTTGCCGAAAAAGAGCATGCAGCCTTAATTCATAACAAACTGTATGAAATTTTTGATCCCTATACCAGCCATATAGAAAGTATTTGCGAGATTGAGAAAATGATAGAACAAAATCAAATAACCGTAAATATTAAGGATGATAATATTATAGCTTTATGCGCGTATAGATTTGAAGGCAAAAAAATATACATGAATCACTTATATAACTGCGGCAGGGCTGAAATAAGCTTTGCGATGTACATTAAAGCTTTACAGACAGCCGTTGATAATAACATTAACTATGCTTATACCTGGGTAAACGAGAAAAATAATCCCATTATAAGTTTTATTTATAGGTTTGGATTTGCTTTCGATGGATTAATTGATAATATATATATAAAAAAATAAAAACAGGAAAAGAGGTTGAAGTAAATGGAAAAAATATTAGATATACTTTCACAGATCAGACCGGAATTTGATTTTAATTCGAGTGAAAATTTTATAGAAGATGGGATGTTGGACAGCTTTGATATCATATCATTAGTTTCGGATTTAGATGAAAATTTCGGCATTTCTATAGACGGATTAGATATTTTACCTGAAAACTTTAAAAATTTAGAAACGATTAAAAATTTAATTATAAAAAATGGTGGAAGCATATGAGAAATATTTTTAAAAATAAAAAAATAACCGGAATATTAGCAGTATTGCCGGAGCAAGAAATATTTTTTGATGACGAAGTTCAGAACTATAATTTTCCTGAAAAACAGACCTTGAAATTGAAAAAAATAATGGGATTCGAAAAGCACAGAATAGTTAAAGATACAACTTCAACATCTGATTTGTGTGTATTTGGAGTTCAACATCTTATTGATAAAGGATTATTGAAAAAAGAGGATATTGATGCGCTTGTGCTTGTAACTCAGTCTCCGGATTACTTTATGCCGCCTACGAGCAATATCATACAAGGCAAATTGGGACTCGATTCTAAGGTTTTATGTATGGATGTCAATCAGGGATGTGCCGGATTTTTAATTGGATTAATGCAGTCTTTTATGCTGTTGGATATTCAGAGTATAAATAAAGTAGTTCTTTTAAATGCGGATATATTAAGTAAAAAGGTTTCCAAAAAAGACAGAAACAGCTATCCTTTATCCGGAGATTTGGCTACTGTTACTATCGTAGAAAAAAGCAGTGACAATAACGAGATTTATATGAATTTGAACATGGACGGCTCAAAAGGCGAAGTGCTTATAATTCCTGCGGGAGGCTTTAAAAATCCTTGCAATGATGAGACTAAAAAATTATTTGATACCGGAGACGGAAACTT
This sequence comes from Firmicutes bacterium UBA7510, assembly GCA_002479485.1. Lineage (GTDB taxonomy): Bacteria > Bacillota > Clostridia > Tissierellales > Sedimentibacteraceae > UBA1535. The sequence continues at coordinate 54,069 of DLNM01000038.1, forward strand.
AAGAAGCATGGATAATTTATACATGGATGGTTCAGAGGTATTTAACTTTGTACAAACTATTGTTCCTCCGATGATAGACGAAATATTAGAAATGTCTTCATGCGGCAAGGATGATATAGATTATTATTTATTTCATCAGCCTAATAAATTTATGCTGCAAAAACTGGCTGATAAAATAGGAGTGGAATATGACAAACTTCCTATGAATATTGTTCAAAATTTCGGAAATTCAAGCGGCTGCACAATTCCTTTGAGTATAGCTTATAACTTAGGAGAAGGTGCAATCAACAATAAATATAAATGCTGCTTATCAGGATTCGGCTCAGGATTGACATGGAGTTCTATGGTTATGGATATCGGAAATTTAGACTTTAATGAATTGGTAGTATCACCTTTCTAGGAGGAGGAAGAAATAAATGGATTTAAAATCACTGATAAATGAAATACTTAAAAATGAGGACAAGGAACAGGTTTTAGAATTAAAAGACGATTTAAAACTTATAGAGGACTTAAAATTTGATTCTATAATGCTGGCGGAATTGACAGTAAGAATAGAAGATGAAACAGGAATAGATGTATTTGAAGACGGGGTAGTAATTACCGTAGGAGAGATATTAAAAAAATTAGATAGGTAGCAGATAAGATGAGTAATGATTTCCTTATATTTAATGACAAGGTATATACATATGATAATCTCATAAATGAAATAAACGATACAGACTGTTTTAACAGATATGTATATGTCGAAAATAATATACCGTATGAAGTGTTTAAAAGAATTATTCACAGTATTGTTTATGATTATCCTATAGAACTGATAGACGGAGATTTCTCGGATAATGAGATACAAAAAATGGATATTTCATTAAACGATATAAAGACTTGTACCGTATTATTAAATAATAAGCATCAGATTAAAGACTATAACTGCTTAATTTCCATGCTGAATGAAAAAATCAAATCAAGTAAGCAAGATTGTAGCTTATCTTTGTACACATCAGGTACCACAGGAAGACCTAAAAAAATTACTCATACACTTCAAAGCATAACAAGAAATGTTAAAGTTTCCGAGAGACACAAAGACGATGTATGGGGCTTTGCATATAATCCAACTCATATGGCAGGAATACAGGTTTTTTTTCAGGCATTGTTTAACGGAAATAAAATTATATATATATTTGATGATGCACGTAAAAATGTAAAAGAACTGCTGGAGAAATATAAGATTACTCATATCTCGGCGACTGCAACATACTATAGAAATATTTTGCCTTATTTGAAATCACATAAGTTTGACTATGTAAGAAATATAACCTTGGGCGGAGAGAAGTGTGATGAGAAATTATTGGGTGAAATATCAAAGATATTTCCTGATTGCAGGATGAAAAATATTTATGCATCTACAGAAGCCGGAAGCTTATTCGTTTCAAACGGAGAAGACTTTGAAATACCTGCTGAAATAAGAGAATTTATCAAAATAAACGATAGGGATGAACTGTTGATTAACAAAAAACTATTGGGTTTTTTTGAAAACTTTAACTTACAAGATGATTGGTATAATACAAATGACATAGTTGAGAAAATAAGCGAGAATAAATTTAGATTTAAGTCACGAAAAACCGATATGATAAATGTAGGAGGATATAAAGTTAATTCTCTTGAAGTTGAGGAAATAATCTTAGAAATAGACGGTATTCTAAATGTATATGTATACGGAAGAGAAAATAAGGTTACAGGAAATATAGTTGCCGCAGATATAGTTATGGAAGATGGTTTCAGCGATACAGATATAAAGAAAAAAATCAGAAACCATTTGGAAAAGTCCTTGCAGTCGTGGAAAATACCGCGAATTATAAATATAGTTGATAAAATAGAGCAGACGCGAACTGGAAAAAAGGTGAGAAAATGAAATGGATAATAGTTACAGGTGCAACCGGAGGATTAGGACAGGCAATAACAAAAAAGATATTTGAACAAACACAATATGGAGTTATAAGCTTGAGTAGCTCTGCAGAATATAAGAATAAAGAGTATATAAATATATATGGAGACAGACTTGTACACATTCAATTTGACTTGCATAATACAGATAAAATAAAAGAACTGTTTTTAAATACAATATCTGATATAGGCGAAATAATAGGATTGGTTAATAACTCGGCAGTTGCATATGATGATATAGTTACAAACTTAAATATAGACAAATTGCAAAATATGTATAATGTAAATGTATTTTCAGCAATGAATTTAACAAAATACTCTTTACGTAATATGCTTTTACATAAAAACGAAGGGTCGATAGTTCATATTTCTTCTATTAGCGCTCATACAGGATATAAGGGATTAGCAATGTATGCATCAACCAAAGGTGCTATGGAGGCTTTTTCCAAAAATACAGCGAGAGAATGGGGTTTAAAAGGAATCAGATCAAATTGTGTTGCTCCGGGTTTTATGGAAACAGCAATCAGTTCCGATTTAAGCGATGAACAAAAAGACAGAATATATAAGAGGACTTCAATGAAAAAAGCTACCGATATAGACAGCGTTGCAGATACGGTTGTGTTTTTGCTCACTGATAAGTCTAAATCTATAACAGGTGCGGTTTTAAACGTTGATAACGGAACTATATGATAGTTAAGACGATAGTTGATGATTTAAACGATACAAATATATATATAATTTATGACAATATTATGAAGAAAGCTATTGTTATAGACCCTAATAATTTTAAATCAGCTGATGAATTTATCGGTTCATTCGGCTTGAATATTGATTATATAATACTAACACATGAGCATTTTGATCATATTTTGGGTGTAAATGAGTTGATTGATAAATACGGATGCAGTTTAGTGACCTCTGAAATCTGCAATATAGGAATAATGAATCCAAGGATAAATTTATCAAGTTTTTCTGAAGTACTGTTATATTTTAAAAATAATCATAACGAGAAAGCATTATTGGCTGAATTAAAAGAGGTGAAGTCATATATCTGCAAATCAGCAGATATATGCTTTAAAAAAAATAAAATATTAATATGGAATAATCATAAAATACAAATGTGCGAAACCCCCGGACATTCAAAAGGCAGTATCAGTATAATTGTTGATAATAAATATCTTTTTTCAGGTGATTCACTGTTAAAGGATATAGAAGTAATAACAAGATTTCCGGGTGGAAGTACCAAAGAGTATAATAATATTACCCTTGAGTTTTATAAATCTTTGGACAAGGATCTTATTGTATACCCCGGTCATGGACAAGGCTTTATATTAAAAGAAAAATTTAAAGTTGAGGAAAACTAAATGAGTAAAATAGGATTATTATTTCCCGGGCAAGGTTCTCAGTTTGTAGGAATGGGAAAACAATTGTATGATGGAATTGACAATGCTAAAAAACTAATGGATATTGCAGTAGACATTTTAGGCTTTGATATAAAGTCAATGATGTTTGAAGGGACAGAAGAAAATTTGAAACTTACTGAAATAGCACAGCCTGCTCTGTATATTGCTTCTGCTATGTACTTTGAAAAATTCAAGGGGCTTGGAGAAAATTTTGAAGTGGTTACTGGACACAGCTTAGGAGAATACTCAGCTTTATATGCAGCCGGAGTGCTTTCATATGAGGATGGATTAAAGCTTGTCAGAAAGCGTGGTATTGAAATGGGCAAGCAAAATTTAAATGGTACAATGTATGCTATTATGGGAATAGATAAAAATGAAATAGAAAAATACATATCAAAATCAAACGGGAAAGTCGTAATTGCAAATATAAATTCTAAAACCCAGATTGTTATATCGGGCTATATGCATGAAACAGAAAAATTAGCTGAGAAATTGTCGCTTATTGAAGGCGTTAAAGTGGTAAAACTAAATGTAAGCGGAGCTTTCCACAGCCCGTTGATGAATGAGAGCAAGCTTATTATGGATGAGGAAATAGATAAAGTCGTTTTTAAAAACCCTGATTCATACGTTATATCTAATGTTAGCGCAGAGGCAAGCAAAGATATAAATATTATAAAATCCTCGTTAAAACAGCAGATTACGGGTATAGTAAATTGGCTTGATACAATAAATTGTATAAAAAATATGGAAATAGAAAAATTATACGAGGTGGGACCGGGAGATGTTCTTAAAAAATTAAACAAAAGCATAACATTGAAACCAAAATGTTTAAACTTAGACTAGCTAACAGGAGTAAATAAATCATGAAGATATTAGTTACAGGCGGTGCAGGCTTTATCGGGAGCAATTTTATATACTATCTGCTGTCAAAATATCCCGAAGATAAAATAGTATGCTTAGATGCTTTAACATATGCCGGAAATTTACGAACATTAGAAAAGGCAATTAGAAATGAAAATTTTAAGTTTGAGAAGGGTGATATTTCGGACAGAGATACAGTTTTTTCGATGTTTGAGCGTGAAAAATTTGATGTCGCAGTAAATTTTGCCGCTGAAAGTCATGTAGACAGATCTTTAGTTAATCCTGAAATATTTTTAAAGACTAACATTTTAGGGACTCTGGTGCTGATGGATGCTTGCCGTCAATATGGCATCAAAAGATTTCATCAGATTTCTACTGATGAAGTGTATGGGGATTTACCGCTTGACAGAGAGGATTTGTTTTTCACCGAACAAACACCGATACATACATCAAGCCCGTACTCTGCAAGCAAGGCGGCTGCAGACTTGCTGGTTTTATCTTATTTCAGAACATATAATTTGCCGGTATCTATAACCAGGTGTTCAAATAACTACGGTCCGTATCATTTTCCTGAAAAGTTGATTCCTCTTGTTATAACAAGGGCTATAAACAATAAAAGCATACCGGTTTACGGAAACGGTCAAAATGTAAGAGATTGGCTGCATGTAGAAGACCATTGCAGTGCGATAGATTTAGTTATCAGAAAAGGAAAAGCAGGAGAAGTATATAATGTCGGCGGACACAATGAATATTCAAATCTTAATGTTGTAAAGACAATATTGAGATTGTTGAATAAAGATGAGAGCTTAATAACATATGTAAAAGACAGACCCGGACATGATATGAGATATGCCATTGATCCTGCTAAAATTCATAATGAGCTTGGATGGCTGCCGCAAACCCGTTTTGATGAAGGTATTTCAAAAACCATTGAGTGGTATATCGATAATAAATCATGGTGGGATGAAATAATAAACGGTGAATATAAGAATTATTATGACAATATGTATAATACTAATGGAAATTAATATAAAAAAATATAGATAGGATAAAGGAGCAATTAATATGGCGATACAATTATTTGTGCCTACATTTGATGTAGATGGTTGCTTAAACGAAATAAGAGATTGTTTGGAAAAAGGCTGGACGGGTCTTGGATATAAGACATTAGAATTTGAAGAAGAATGGAAAAAATACAATGACATCCCATATGCTCATTATCTTAATTCTGCAACTGTAGGATTAAATCTTGCTTTTGAAATGTTCAAAGAGCATTATAATTGGAATGGAAATGACGAAGTAATAACAACACCTTTAACATTTGTTTCTACGAATCACTCAATACTTCTTGCGGGACTACAACCGGTATTTGCAGATATAGACGATACTTTATGTCTTGATCCTAAAAGTGTGGAAGATTTGATAACAGAAAAAACGAGGGCTGTTTTATTTGTAGGAATAGGCGGAAATACAGGAAGGTTTGAGAAAATAACCGAAATATGTAAAAGACACAATTTAAAATTAATATTAGATGCAGCACATATGTCCGGTACTCGTATGAACGGACAGTCTCCGGCTAAGCTTGCAGATGTATCGGTATTTTCATTTCAGGCAGTCAAAAACCTCCCTACAGCAGACAGTGGGATGATTTGCTTTAAAGAAGGCATATTTGATGAAATAGTTCGCAGAAAAACGTGGCTGGGCATAAATAAGGATACATATAATCGTTTTGGTGAAGGCGGCAATTATAAGTGGAAATATGATGTAGAGTATGTCGGATATAAATATCACGGCAATTCAATAATGGCGGCTATCGGTTTAGTTCAGCTTAAACAGCTGGATAAAGATAATTTATATAGAAGACAAATTTGTGAATTGTATGATAAAGCTTTCAGTATATATAAAGATGAAATTAAACTGGTTGAGATTCCAGACAATTGTGAATCGGCAAGACATTTGTATCAGATAATTGTAAAAGATAGAGATGGTTTAATGGAACACTTAAATAAAAATGATATATTCCCCGGTGTACATTATGTTGATAATACCGAATATAGGATGTATGCGTATGCTAAAGGAAGCTGTCCTAACGCTATGTATGTAAGCAACCATGTTTTATCGCTTCCTCTTCATCTAAGATTGACGAATGAAGATGTACAGAAAATAATTTATGCAGTAACAGAATATGTGTCTGACAAATAAGTATCTTCGAATTGATAGTTAAATTAAGGCTAAGTGCTGTAATAAGGAGGGCATAGAGATAAAATGAAGTTGGAAGAGTTAGAAATACAAGGTGTTAAAATTTTAGAACCGGATTATTATGAGGACTATAGAGGATATTACAGTGAGACATATTCTGCCAGAACCTTAAAAGGTAAATTTGGTATCGATACTGTATTTGTTCAGGATAGCCACAGCTTTACATTAAAAAAGAATACATTAAGAGGCATTCATTTTCAGCTTAATCCTAAAGCACAGACTAAATTAGTCAGGTGTACAAGAGGAAAGATATTAGATGTTGTTGTTGATTTGCGCAAAGGCAGCTCAAGCTTTGCAAAATGGCTTGCTGTAGAATTAAGTGAGCATAATAAAAAGCAGATATGGATACCTAAAGGATTCGGACATGCATTTTTAACTCTAACTGATAATTGTGAAGTTCAATATAAAGTTGATGAGTTTTACGAACCTGAATATGATCGTTCGATAGCGTGGAATGATCCTGATATAAATATTTTATGGGATATCAAAGATCCTATAATATCGCAAAAAGATATGAATGCTCCGTTATTAATAAATAGTGATGTTAATTTTAGTGTTCTATTTGATAAATAATATTTATTATATTACAGAATCTTAACAAATTAAAATGATTAAAAATACATAATTATGTGTATATTAAAAATGTAAAGAATTCCCCCTCTATTTATTATATATTTTGTTTAAATTAAGAACCAAATGCTTTATGGCATTTGGTTCATTTTTTTTTATGTAATTTATTAACGTAAAAAAATTTGTAGAATAAAATGATATTACAAGTGTAATCATAGATGGAGGTGTAAAGGTGGAATTTATTTGTGAGCTAGAAAATGTTTCTAAAAATTATCATACTATGACTAGCGAAACTGAAGCTGTTAAAGAGGTTTCAATTCAAATAAGAAAAGGTGAAATTTTAGCAATTGTAGGACCATCGGGATGTGGTAAATCTACAATTTTATCAATTATAGCAGGTTTTGAAAAGCCTTCAAATGGTATTGTTAAGATAGATAGTAAAAATATTGGTTATATGTTTCAAAAAGATCAACTTTATGAGTGGAGAAGCATTCTAAAGAATTGTTTGCTTGGTCTTGAGATAAAGAAAAAGATTAATAAAAAAAGTATTGAAAAAGTTAGAGGTATGCTAAGTAAATATGGACTTGAAAAGTTTGAAAATTACTATCCAAAGCAATTGTCTGGAGGTATGAGACAACGCGCTGCATTGGCTAGGACACTTGCTATAGAGCCAGATTTGTTGCTTTTGGATGAACCGTTTTCAGCACTTGATTATCAGACTAGGTTATCTGTAGGGAATGATGTCGGAGAAATTCTTAGAAAAGAAAAAATTACTACTGTATTAGTTACACATGATATACCTGAGGCGGTAAGTATATCAGACAGAGTAATTGTTCTAACTGGAAGACCAGCCAAAATAAAAAAAGAATTTGAGATAAACTTTGATACAGATGAAAATGAGAGAACACCAATTAATTGTCGCAATAATTATAAATTTGGAGAGTATTTTAGAGAAATCTGGAAGGAGTTAGATATAGTTGAATAATAAGTTTTCAAAGGAGCATGAACGTTATTTAGCAAACATCAAAAAAGATAAAGTTATAGTTCTTATTAGCCAAGTGCTAATATTTATACTATTTTTTGGTTGGTGGCAGTTTAGTGCAAGCTATGGGCTTATAGACACTTTTCTAACAAGTAGTCCTTTGGCTATTATCAATATGATTAAAACTTTTGTCAGTAATGGTAGTTTATTAGATCATATTTATATTTCAACAATGGAAACAATAGTAGGTTTTTTACTGGGAACATCTGTTGGAATTCTAGTAGCTGTACTTTTATGGATGTCTGAAAGAGCCTCTAAAATATTTGAGCCCTATTTAATCATACTAAATAGTCTACCAAAAACAGCATTAGCACCAATTATTATTTTATGGGCAGGTGCTGGATTTTCCGGAATTGTTGTAACTGCTGCATCTATATCTGTAATAGTTACAACAATGAGTGTATATACTGGATTTACAACAGTTGAACATGACAAAATTACCTTGTTAAAATCATTTGGAGCAAACAAGCTGCAAATACTTCAAAAACTTATAATACCAGCAAATTTACCGGTTATAGTAAGTGTTATTAAGGTTAATATAGGATTAGCATGGGTTGGTGTTATAGTAGGTGAATTCTTAGTATCCAAGGCAGGAATAGGCTATTTAATTGTATACGGTTCACAAGTATTTAAGCTTGACCTAGTTATGATGGGAGTATTTGTACTGGCAATAATAGCAGGAATTATGTACTATTTGGCACTTTTACTTGAAAAAAAATTTGTGAAATAATAAGAATTTAGCAGCTAATGCTAAATTCTTATTTGTTTGGTTAATTAATATTATGAAATATTATGTAAAATTAAGTATATATAAGCAGAAAAATAATGCAAAAATATATAATAAATCATATGTTTAGATTTAAATATCAATAATATTGTCAAAATATGTCTAAGGGAAAATTTGAATAGAGTTTTATAATATGATATAATTGTTAAAAA
>DLNM01000049.1 GCA_002479485.1 Firmicutes bacterium UBA7510
AATTATTACCAAAGTACTATACTAGGTATAGTACTTTAGTATTATACAATGAATATTTTATAATTTAAGCGGAGGGAATGTTTAATAATGGAAAAAGCAACTATTAAAAAAAGAAGTGAAGTAGAATTAAAAAACACATGGGCAACAGAGGATTTATATGTAAATGATGATGCTTGGAGAGAAGACCTAGAACTTGCTAAAAAAATGATAGAAGACATTACTAATTATAAAGGAAAACTATCAGAATCATCAGATATACTATTAGCTTATTTTAAAGCAAATGATGAACTTGATTTAAAATTTGACAGAATTTTCAACTATGCTCAACGTAAGTTTGATGAAGATACAAAAAATACGATATATCAAGACTTAGCTAATCAAATTATGAGCTTGGCTGTTAATTATGGTAGTGCAACGGCGTTTGAAACTCCGGAAATTATAGCTATATCAGATGAGACTCTAAATAAATTCTATAAAGAAAATGAAACTTTAAGGATATATGAGAGACATCTTAATGAAAAAAGAAGAAAAAAAGAACATATATTATCAGAAAATGAGGAAAAATTATTAGCGGCCGCTGAAGACTTAGCATCAGCACCATCTTCAATTATGTCAATGTTTAGAAATGCAGATTTAGAATTTCCAGATATAATTGGAGAAGATGGAAATCCTGCTAAGCTTACTGCTGGAACATTTATTTCTTATCTTGAAAGTAAAGATGCAAGAGTTAGAAAAGATGCTTTTATGACTTTGTATCATACTCTTGAGAAGTTTAAAAACACATCTGCATCTTCTTATTATGCGCAAATAAAACAATTAATGTTCTATGCTAATTCAAGAAAGTATAATTCTACACTTGAAAGAGCTTTAGACAATACAGACGTTCCAGTGGCTGTATATAAGAACTTAATTAAAGCAGTGCATGATAATATGCATTATATGCATAAATATGTTTCCTTACGCAAAAAGCTTTTAAAGCTTGATGAATTACATATGTACGATTTATATACTCCAGTAGTACAAAGTTCCGATGATAAAATTACATTCGAAGAAGCTAAATTGAATGTAATGGAAGCTGTAGCCCCTCTTGGAAAAGAATATCAAGCTATATTAAAAGAAGGATTTGAAAACAGATGGATTGATGTTTATGAAAATGAAGGAAAAAGAAGCGGAGCATATTCAGCTGGTGCAAAAGTTCATCCATACGTTTTATTAAATCATACAGAAAATTTAAGTGGAGAGTTTACATTAGCGCATGAAATGGGTCATGCAATTCACTCATACTTATCAAATAAAACACAGCCAAATGTTTACTCAGACTACAAAATATTTGTAGCAGAGGTTGCATCTACTTGTAATGAAGCATTGCTGATGGAATATTTGTTAGGAAAAACAAAAGATAAGCTTGAAAGAGCAAATTTAATCAATTATTTCTTAGAGCAATTTAGAGGCACGCTATTTAGACAGACAATGTTTGCTGAATTTGAAATGTTAACTAATGAAATGGCTGAACAAGGAAAGAGCTTAACAGCAGATGCTTTAAGTAATTTATACTATGATTTAAATGTTAAATACTTTGGAGATGATATTGTTGTTGATAAAGAAATTGCAATAGAATGGGCTAGAATACCTCACTTCTATTACAACTTCTATGTATATCAGTACGCTACAGGTTATTCTGCGGCTATGGCTTTATCAAGAAAAATATTAGACGAGGGTGAATCAGCAGTTAAAAATTATTTAAAATTCTTAAGTAGTGGTAGCTCAGCTTCCCCAATAGACCTATTAAAAATAGCAGGAGTAGATATGACAACTCCAGAACCAATAAATGCAGCGCTATCAATATTTGGTAAGCTAATAGATGAATTAGATAGCTTGTTGTCAGAGTAAAAATAATGTGCCGTCTTTGGCGGCGGAATAGAGGTTATTATGTTCTATATTGATTTTCACATAGATACGCTAATGAGATGGTTAGTCGACAAAAGCAAAGGTGAAGTATCAAATATTGATTTATGGAAAAATGATTATCATGTTGATATTGAAAGGCTAATAAAAAGCAATTATGCGGCACAGTTTTTTGCTTGCTTTATATGCTTAGGTGAAGAGCCTATATATAAGATTAGCCATTATGATGATGCTTTAAAAGCTATAGATATTTTTCACGAACAAGTATCTAAAAATCCAGAAAAAATTGTATTCGCTAGCTCCTATCAAGATTATATAGCAAATAAAAATAATAACAGGCTTTCTGCATTTTTAACAATAGAAGAAGGCGGAATAATTGATGGTAAGATTGAAAGATTAGAGGAGTTATATAATAAAGGAGTAAGGGCAATAACACTAACATGGAATTATGAAAACTGTATAGGTTATCCAAACAGTGGATATAAATTTAAGGATTATGGTCTAAAGCCTTTTGGTATTGAAGTTGTTGAAAAAATGAATGATTTAGGCATAATCGTTGACGTATCTCATCTATCTGATGCTGGATTTAATGATGTATATAAATATTCAAAGAAGCCATTTATGGCGACACATTCAAATTCAAGAGCGATGCATGAGCATTGTAGAAATTTAACTGATGAAATGGTAAAAAAGCTTGCAGATAAGGGTGGAATAACAGGAATTAATTTCTGTGGAGTCTTTTTACAAAAAGAGAATGTAAGTAAGATAGATGATATGATTACTCATATAAGACATTTAATTAATGTTGGTGGTTTAGAAATAGTTGGTCTTGGTACTGACTTTGATGGAATAGACGATGAATTAGAAATAAAAGGTGCCGGGGATATTCATATGCTTGCAGAAGCAATGGAAAAAAATAAGTTTACATCAAAAGAAATAGAAGCAGTATGCTACAAAAATGCAGAAGCTTTCTTTAAAAGATATTGGAGTGCCTCATAGGCATTAAAGTATTACTAAACATAAAAAAATAGCGTCCCTATGGAACGCTATTTTTATTTTATGTCTAATTTAGTTTTTTCATTATCTACAGTAATATTTACAATGCTTCCTTCTTTTATTAAGCCTTTTAGATAACTTTCTGAAATTTCGTCTTCAACATATTTTTGAATAGTTCTTCTTAGTGGTCTTGCTCCATATTTTGGATCATATCCTTTTTCAAGAATGAAGTCTTTCATTTCATCAAAAACATTAATTGTAATTTTTTTATTCTTTCCTTCATCAATTACTTCGTTTAGCATTAAATCTACTATTTGACGAAGCTCTTCCTTTGAAAGCTCACTGAATACTACAACCTCATCAACACGGTTTAAAAATTCAGGTTTAAAGGTTTCTTTTAAGGCTGATTGAATTTTTGCTTCTAATAAGTTATATTCCTTATTATTTAAATCACCAAAACCAATTTTATTAGCCTGACCGCTGTTTCCAACATTTGAAGTCATTATAATAATTGTGTTTTCAAAGTTTACTGTTCTTCCTTGATTATCAGTAAGTCTACCATCTTCAAGTATTTGCAGTAATATATTAAATACATCAGAGTGAGCCTTTTCTATCTCATCAAGAAGTATAACTGAATATGGCTTACGTCTAATTTTCTCAGTTAAAAAACCTGCTTGGTCATAACCTACATATCCCGGAGGTGCTCCTATTAGCTTAGATACAGTATGTTTTTCCATATACTCAGACATATCTATTCTAATCATTGCTTCTTCATTTTCAAACATTTCGTATGCAAGAGTTCTTGCAAGCTCTGTTTTACCAACTCCAGTTGGACCTACAAATATAAAGGATGCTGGCTTTCTTTTCTTTCTAAAACCTGAACGACTTCTTCTTATAGCTCTTGATAAGCCCTCTACAGCCTTATGTTGACCTATAACTCTTTTATGAAGTCTTTGCTCCAGATTTATAAGCTTTTCTGCCTCTACCTCAGTTATTTTCTGAACAGGTATCTTAGTCCAAGCCTCTATAACATATGCTATGTCTTCTTCAGTTAAATTTATATTTTCACATTCCTTAGATAACTTTGAAATGCTGTTTTCAAGTCTAAGCTCATTTACCTTACATTCAGCAGCCTTTTCGTAGTCATCATCCTCTGCTGCCTCTTCCTTTTCATATTTAACCTTAGCCAACTCGCTTCTCAAAGCCTCTAATTCCACAAGTCCCTTATTTTTTAGATTTACTCTTGAACCAGCTTCATCTATAACGTCAATTGCTTTGTCTGGTAAAAATCTATCAGTAATATATCTTTCAGACATCTTAACAGCTGCTTCAATAACCTCTTGACTTATTTTTACTCTATGATAGTTCTCGTAGTAATCCTTTATTCCCATTAAAATCTCAATTGAATCGCTTATAGAAGGCTCATCAACTATAACAGGCTGAAATCTTCTTTCAAGAGCAGTATCCTTCTCAATATGCTTTCTATACTCATTTAAAGTGGTTGCGCCTATAACTTGTACTTCACCCTTTGCAAGAGCAGGCTTTAAAATGTTTGCTGCGTTCATAGCTCCGCTTTCAGCATCACCAGCGCCAACTATATTGTGTATTTCATCTATTATCAATATTATGTTACCTGCTTTTTTCGCTTCGTCAATTAATGCCTTCATACGAGACTCAAACTGTCCTCTAAACTGTGTTCCAGCTACAAGTGCAGTTAAATCTAATAAATAAATTTCAGTATCATGTAACTTAACAGGTACCTGCTTATCGGCTATACGTACAGCTAATCCTTCTGCAATTGCAGTTTTTCCTACACCAGGCTCTCCAATTAAAACAGGATTATTTTTTGAACGCCTGTTTAGTATTTGAACAACTCTGTCTATTTCTCTTTCTCTGCCAACAATTCTATCAATACCACCCTCAATAGCTTTTGTCGTCAAATTTATACCGTAAGTATCAAGGTACTTTCTTTTTTTCTTTTTAGGCTTATCTTTTAACTTTGTTCCGCCCTTAGAAAATTCACCGCTAAATTCATTATCATTATCAATTTCTGCCGGTAATTCTGAGTCTTTAGGTGTAAAACTGCTGGAAAAGGCTGTATTCATAAAATTCATTAAATTTCCTAAATCTTTCTTGCTAAAACTTTCTACATCTCCTGAATCAATAGAGCCTATTCCTTCAGCTAATTGCTCTAAGTCTATATCCTCCATTGCCTCAGTCAGTTGGTTATTAATATTATCAAAATCTTCAGGCATAAATCCGCTTTGTTGCATTATTTGATCCATAGGTGCTAAACCTTGTTTTTTTGCACATGGGATACATAAACCTGTAGATTTCATTTTTCCTTCTACTATTTTATTTACAAATATAACAGCTACATTTTTTTTACAAACTGAACATAACATTTTATCATCTCCTTAAACTATTGTAATATATCATTATTTGGAATATTTTTCAACTATAAAGTGTGATTTTACACTTCATTTTGCATTAAGTATGAAATAATTAGGTCTACTACTAATCCGTAACTTTTAGTGCCTTCTGGTTGATTAGTATGTTTTAAAAATACGTTATTGTTATTTTCGCCAAACCTGGCAATAAATCCTTTATAATTATTCCAATATTCATTAGTATACGTTAAATCTCTTATAATTCCTTCTGAAAAATTATTTTTAAGTTTAACATAAGCTTCTGGCGCTTCCCTATATAACGCATTTGAACAGTATATTAATCCAGATAAATAACCTGAGTACTCAAAAAACATATCATCACTATTTATGCAAGTTAAAAATGAAATGAAATTTGCTTCATTTTCCTTTGGAAAACCTTTTAAATGAGCGATTTCATGACAAGCTGTAAATGGCATATTAAATATAGGTTCATCAATATTTATATTTGTTTCAGCTGTATATGGATTATACATACCTGTATAATTTAACATACTCATAACTTTAGAAAAAATCATTGGTTTTGGCTTAATTTTTCCAGATGTAGGTATAATATTATATATTTCAGAAATATTATCGTATGCATCAGAGCTGCTATTTAAAATTTTCTTATAATCTTGATTTGCAGTTGTTACACCATTTATGTCTTCTTCCATAAGTTCTCTTAGATTATTAGTCTTTTCTAATAATATTTCACAGGCTCTTTCTAATTCATTTACAGTATATTTATTCTTTTCAAAGGGTAAAGAATTTTCTACAGGCATTCTAAAGTTATTTATACCCCATAAACACCAAAATAAAAACATAGCTGTGCTTATTATTGATAAAAAACTTAGTAAATATTTCAAGAAATTTGTAACAGAAAAATTTCTTATTAATACATATAAAGTAACAATAACTAATACTGCAACAGCTATTATTAAAAATTCTGTCAAAGAGAAAGGTAATACTCCAAATATATTACTTAATAAACTACTTATTTTTAAATAAATACCCTGTGAGTAATTCATTTCAACCCATTCGGAATTTTTGGGTGCAAAATATATTAATAAATTTATGGCTATTAGAGTGCTAAGAATATAAGCAATCTTATATATAATTATGCTCAGACTACTATTTGCAAAGAATGTCAGCCTTTTTTTCATAGGATATCCTTTCTATTTATAATACAACAGATTCATATTGCTATATTGATATAGTCTCAACTATGCATAGTCTCAAACTATGTTTGAGCCATATAACCATTTTAAATATTCATAACCTCAAGCTTCTTAATTCATATGAATATTATAATATAAATTTCTTAAAAAATCATTAAAAATTAACTGTACACGCATGTAAATAATTAATTAGGAGGTAAAAATTGTGATTAAAGTTGCAAAATTTGGAGGAACATCTTTATCTAACGACAAACAGTTCACTAAAGTACGTGATATTATAAAAAACGATAATACTATAAAATACGTAGTTGCCTCTGCCCCTGGAACTACAGATGGACTAAATAGTAAAATTACTGACTTATTATATTTATGCTACAGAAACAAAAAGAATAATAATAATTATAAAGAAATATTCTATGAAATAAGTGAAAGATTTAATAAAATCGTCGAAAAGCTCAATTTAGATATAAATTTAAAATTGGAATTAAAAAATATATACAATAGTCTAGAGGAAAATTGCGAAGAAGACTATTTTGTTAGTCGGGGAGAATATATAAATAGTAAAATATTAGCTGAATATATTGGATTTGACTTTATAGACGCTAAAAATATTATTTTTTTTGATGATGATGGTTTTTTAAATGTTGAAAAAACTAATATGGAGATTTCGAAAATTTTAAAAGAAAATGTAGTGATACCTGGGTTTTATGGAAGCTATGATGATGGAAGAATTAAGACATTTTCAAGAGGTGGATCTGATATTACGGGTTCGTTAATTTCTAGTGCAGTTGGTGTTGATATATATGAAAATTGGACGGATGTATCTGGGTTATTAATGGCTGATCCAAGAATTATAAATAATCCAAAAAAAATAGATGTTATGACTTATAGAGAGCTTAGGGAGCTTGCCTATATGGGAGCAACAGTCCTTCATGATGAGGCGGTGTTTCCAGTAAGAGAAGCAAATATACCTATTAATATAAGAAATACAAATCAACCTCAGGGATGCGGAACACTTATTGTAGAAAAAGTTGAAGATGAGGAGGTAGAGCGAATAATTACAGGAATATCAGGTAAGAAAAATTATACTGTGTTTTGCATAAATAAGGCTAATATGGCAAGTCAAGTTGGTATTATGAAATCAGCACTTGATGTATTTTATAAAAGGAAAATTGTTATAGAGCATGTACCAACAGGCATTGACTCATTTTCTGTAATTGTTGCAAGTAGTGCAGTGGCAAACATCATAGACAAAATTTTAAATGAACTTAAATCAACCTGTAAAGCAGATAAAATAATTGTCTACACAGATATAGCGTTAGTAACTTCTGTTGGTAGAAATATTAGAAATAAATCTTCAATATTTAAAAGACTATTTAGTGCACTTGAAAAAGAAAACATAGATGTAAAAATAATAGCTCAGGGACTAAGCGAAATAAACGTAATAATAGGAGTAGATAATAGAAATTTCGAAAGTACAATTAAAGCTATATATGATGAGTTTGTAAATTAAATCATAGTTGTAGAATGTACCTTTTCAAAGGTGCATTTTTTTGTTAACAACTAGGAAAATTTTAGAATTTATTTTATAAAAAATATTTTTGAAACAGCTTTGTTTTCCTTTATTTACTAATTGTGTTTTGCATAAATTTATTGATTAAACAAACAATATTTACAATAAAAAAATATGGATGAGAGATGAAAATGAAAAAATTTAATGTAAATATTGAGGTTTATTTTGGAGAAGATTCTTTATCCAAATTAAGTGAGATAACTGATAAAAAGGTTTTTATTGTAACTGATTCCTTTATGGAGAAATCAGGTGTTGCAAACAAAATATCCAAAAGGCTTAATAATTGCAAGGTTTCTATATTTAGTGAGATTGTTCCAGATCCATCTATAGAAATAGTAACAAAAGGTGTTGACATAATTTTAAAAGAAAAACCTGAGGTTATTATAGCTATAGGTGGGGGATCAGCAATTGATGCTGCTAAAGCAATTGTACATTTTGCGAGGAAAGTAGGTAATCTTAGCAATGTGCAATTTATTGCTATTCCTACCACAAGTGGTACGGGTTCAGAGGTAACAAGCTTTTCAGTTATTACAGATAATGAAAAAGGAGTTAAGTATCCATTAGTTTCAGATGATTTATTGCCTGACATTGCTATATTAGATGCAGAATTAGTTAAAACCGCACCTGACTTTATAACAGCTGATACTGGAATGGACGTGATAACACATGGATTAGAGGCATATGTATCAAAAAATTCTACAGATTTTTCCGACGCCCTTGCAGAAAAAGCTTTAGTTTTGGCATTTGAATATCTTCCAAAAGTTTTTAAAAACGGTCAGGATTTAATAGCTAGAGAAAAAATGCATACTGCTTCTTGCTTAGCTGGAATTGCATTTAATCAAGCTTCATTAGGCATCAATCATAGTATTGCACACGTTTTAGGTGGTAAATTTCATATACCTCATGGAAGGACTAATGCAATACTATTGCCTTATGTTATTGATTATAATGCTGATATTGTAGGTTATGATACTAGAGATTTTACATTAGCCGCTAAGAAATATTGTCACATAGCCAAATTAATTGGATTGCCAGCTAACAATATTAGAATGGGTGTAAAAAATTTAATATCAGAAATAAAACAGATGCAAAAAACTATGAAATTACCAGTAACATTAAAGGCTGCTGGAGTTGATCTTGATAAATTAAAGTTATTAAAGGATGAAATAGCTGGAATCGCTATGGAGGATGTTTGCACTATTTCTAATCCTAAAGCTCCAACAAAGGAGGATGTTTTAAGAATTCTAGAGAGAGTAAGGGGATAAAGATGGATTACGAAATACAAAGAATAGTTCAGGAGACAGTCCCGGGAAAACAAATAACCCTTGCTCACATTATTGCAAATATTGACGATGATGTATACAAAAAATTGGGATTAATATGTGATGAAAAAAACTCTCTTGGTATTTTAACTATAACCCCAAGTGAAGCATCAATTATCGCAGCTGATATTTGTTTGAAATCCGGGAGGATAAGGCTTGGATTTGTAGATAGGTTTTGTGGCTCTGTTGTAATTATAGGTGATATAAGTTCAATAGAGGCTGCCTTAAAAGAAGTGATAATGATTCTGTCAAAATCATTAGGATTTTCAACTACAAGCATTACTATAACTTAAGAGGTAATTATGAAAAAGGTAATTTTTATTGGTAAGACTGGTAGTGGTAAAACAACTTTATGCCAAAGATTAAATGAAGAAGAACTTAAATATAAAAAGACACAGTCAATTGAAATTTATAATCAAAGTATTGATACGCCGGGAGAATATCTTGAAAATAGATTTTACTATAAAGCATTAATCGTTACATCAGCTGATGCAAATCTAATTGCGCTTCTGTACGACTGTACAAGTAGTGAGTCCTTTATACCACCAGGCTTTGCAAGTATGTTTGCAAAGGAGGTAATAGGGATTATTACTAAAATTGATTTGGTAAAAAATGTAGATGATATAGATAGAGCCAAGCAAAATTTAGAGTTAGCAGGTGTCAGAAAAATATTTAAGGTTGACGCATTAAGTGGGAAAGGTATGGATGAATTAAAAAAATATATTTTAGGAGTTTAGGTTGAGAGAAGAATTGTTGAGTGTAGGAATAGATATAGGTACCAGTACTACAAGCTTAGTTTTTTCAAAATTAGTAGTTGAAAACACAGCATCTAACTTTACTGTTCCAAGAATATCTATTGTTGATAAAGAAATTATTTATAGAAGTAACATATATTTCACTCCGCTATTATCTAATAACACTATTGATGCACAGAGAGTAAAAGAAATAGTTGAATATGAGTATAAAAAGGCAGGAATTAAAAAGGAAGATATTAATACAGGTGCTGTAATTATTACAGGTGAAACTGCAAGGAAAGAAAATGCAAATGAGGTGTTGCATTCCTTGAGTGGTTTTGCTGGTGATTTTGTAGTTGCAACGGCAGGACCTGACTTAGAAAGCATTATTTCTGCCAAAGGAGCTGGAGCACAGTCTTACTCAAAAGAGCATTCAACCTCTGTAGTTAATCTAGATATAGGAGGTGGTACAACTAATTTAGCATTATTTGTTAGAGGGGATCTGATGGATACAGGTTGTCTTGATATAGGTGGAAGATTAGTAAAAATGGATTCTAATAATAAAATTATTTACATTGCACCTAAAATTGAAAAATTAATTAAAGAAAAAAGCATTGATTTAAATTTAGGAGATACAGCGACAGTAAATAAGTTAAGACCTGTTGTCAAGGAAATGGTTGAATTAATTAAGGAGACCTTATTTTTAAAGGATAAGGATAAACTGTTTGATATGATTGTGACTAATAAAACAATAAAAAACTATGGAAATATAAGCTGTGTGTCTTTCTCAGGAGGTGTAGCAGACTATATATATATTGAAGAAGAAATTAATGATTACTTTAAATATAATGATATAGGTATTTTGCTAGGTTATGAAATTAAAAATTCAGATATTTTTCAAAATTTGAAATTAATTAAATCAGAAGAAACCATTAGAGCCACAGTTGTTGGGGCAGGCTCTCACACTACTGATATAAGCGGCAGTACCATAACATACACAGAAGAGAATTTTCCAATTAAAAATTTACCAGTGTTAAAACTAAGAAAAGAGGAAGAAGGCAAAAATATTTTATCAAAGTCAGTTAAAGATAAGCTGAATTGGTTTAAGCTTGAAAATGATTTACAAAATGTTGCAATAGCTATTGAGGGCAAAAAAAATCCATCCTTCATAGAAATTAATGAAACTGCAAAAGAATTAGTTGATGGTATGTTAAATTTAATTGATAAAAAGGTGCCTTTAGTTATTATTGTAGAAAATGATATGGCAAAAGCTTTAGGTCAATCTATTTGTGCATTGTTAAATTACAAAAAAAATATTATATGTATTGATAATATAAATGTTGATAATGGGGATTATATAGATATAGGTAAACCTATAGCAAACGGAAAAGTTTTACCAGTAGTAATTAAAACTTTAGTATTCACTAAGTAGGAGGAAAAAAGTGATTTTAAAAACAAAATTATTTGGAAGAGTATATCAATTTAATTCTGTTAAAGAAGTCTTAGCAAAAGCTAATGAAGAAAAATCTGGAGATAGACTAGCAAATGTTGCTGCAGAAAATGCTGAAGAGCGTGTTGCTGCAAAAGTAGTATTGGCTAATCTAACACTAAAGGATTTAAGGAATAACCCTGTTGTTCCTTATGAAAAAGATGAGGTAACTAGAATAATACAGGATAGTGTAAATGAAAAAATCTATACTTCAATTCAAAACTGGACAGTTTCAGATTTAAGAGAATGGATTTTATGCCACAATACAAAGGATTCTGACATAAAAAGAATATCAAGAGGACTAACTTCAGAAATGATTGCTGGCGTAGCAAAACTTATGTCAAATATGGATTTGATATATGGAGCAAAGAAAATTAGAATAACAGCACAATGTAACACAGTTATTGGAGAAAGTGGAACTTTATCAGCACGTTTACAACCAAATCACCCTACAGATGATCCAGATGGAATTACTGCTTCTGTAATGGAAGGTTTGTCATATGGAATTGGAGATGCAGTAATTGGATTAAATCCGGTTGACGACTCAGTTGAGAGCGTAATAAAGATATTGAATAGATTTGAGGAGTTCAAGCAGAAATGGAAAGTGCCTACACAAAACTGTGTGCTTGCGCATGTAACAACTCAAATGGAGGCTATAAGAAAAGGTGCACCTACAGATCTAATATTTCAGTCTATAGCAGGATCTGAAAAAGGAAATGAAGCTTTTGGTTTTAGTGCAGCAACACTTGAAGAAGCAAGGCAATTAGCATTATCACAAGGAACTGCAACAGGGCCAAATGTAATGTATTTTGAAACTGGTCAAGGATCAGAGCTTTCATCTGAGGCTCACCACGGAGCTGACCAAGTGACTATGGAAGCAAGATGCTATGGATTTGCCAAGAAATTTCAACCATTCCTTGTTAATACTGTTGTTGGATTTATAGGACCAGAGTATTTATATAATTCAAAACAAGTTATTAGAGCAGGACTTGAGGATCATTTTATGGGCAAATTAACTGGATTGCCTATGGGTTGTGATGCATGCTATACAAATCACATGAAAGCAGATCAAAATGATATAGAAGATTTATCTGTTTTATTAGCAACAGCTGGCTGTACTTATTTTATGGGTATACCACACGGTGACGATGTAATGCTTAACTACCAAACAACTGGTTATCACGAAACAGCCGCATTAAGAGAGCTTCATAATTTAAGACCCATTAGAGAATTTGAGATCTGGCTTGAAAAAATGGGCATAATGGAGAATGGTAAGTTAACTAAAATAGCTGGCGATGCTTCGATTTTTTTAGGATAGGTGGAATAATAAATGAATGAAAAAGAATTAAAATCAATGGTAGAAAAATTATTGCAGGATATGCTTAGTAACAGTTCCGCTTCAAACTCTAATGTAAGTACAAAATCTAGTTCTAATAGCTACATAGATAATGATGGCTGTATTGATGATATTACAGAAATAGATTTAAGAAAACAACTTTTAGTTCACAACCCAAAGGATAGAGAAGGATATCTAAAAATGAAGGAAAAAACTCCTGCAAGATTAGGTATCGGAAGAACAGGACCTCGATATAAAACAATAACTCAATTAAGGGTTAGAGCAGACCATGCTGCAGCACAGGATTCGGTATTTTCATATGTTTCTGAGGAATTTATAAAAGAAAACAACCTTATAGCAGTTGAAACTTTGTGTAAGAATAAGGATGAATACATTACAAGACCTGATCTTGGAAGGAAATTTAGTGATGAAACTATTAAAATAATTAAATCTAAATTTAGCAATAGTCCAAAGGTTATGTTAGTTGTTGGTGACGGTTTAAGTTCAGCTGCAATAGAAGCTAATTTAAAGGATATCGTACCTTCAATTAAGCAGGGACTTAAAATGTTCGGAATAGAAATTGGTGATATTTTATTTATTAAACATTGTAGAGTAGCAGCTATGGATGCATTAGGAGATGCCACAAATGCTGAGGTAATATGTTTATTGGTTGGTGAACGACCAGGCTTAGTAACTGCGGAATCAATGAGTGCTTATATAGCTTATAAACCTTATAATAATATGCCGGAAGCAAAAAGAACTGTTATTTCTAATATTCATAGGGGAGGAACACCTCCAGTTGAAGCAGGGGCGCATATAGCAGAGTTAATTAAAACAATGTTGGATAAAAAAGCATCAGGTATTGATTTAAAAATATAAGGAGGAATGAATTTTGATAAACGAAGCGATAAGACCAACGGTACTTAGTGTTAAGATAATTTCTAATGTAAGTCCAGAGCTTTCAAAAAGATTAGAATTGGGAGCAAATCATAAAAGTTTAGGATTAATAACTGCCGATGTTGATGATGTAACATATACAGCTCTTGACGAGGCAACAAAAGCAGCTCAAGTAGATGTAGTGTATGCAAGATCAATGTATGCAGGTTCAGCAAATGCATCAACAAAATTAGCAGGAGAAGTAATTGGAATAATTGCAGGTCCAAGTCCAGCAGAGGTTAGAAGTGGTTTAAATGCATGTTTAGATTTCATGGAAAATGGATCTCACTTTACAAGTGCAAATGAAGATAATTCAATAGTATATTATGCATACACTGTTTCTAGAACTGGTTCGTATTTATCTAAAATAGCAGGAGTAAGAGAAGGAGAAGCCTTAGCCTATTTAGTAGCTCCGCCTTTAGAAGCAATGTATGGACTTGATGCAGCACTTAAAGCAGCTGATGTATCAATGAAAGAATTTTTCGGGCCACCAACTGAAACAAACTTTGGAGGAGGATTATTATCTGGAACACAATCAGCCTGCAGAGCTGCTTGTGATGCATTTGCAGAAGCCGTAAAATCCGTTGCTAACGAACCAAGAAGTTTTTAAATAGGAAGTAAATATAATGAAGGCTTTAGGTTTAATTGAGGTTGATGGATATCTAACAGCAATTATAGCTTCTGACGCCGCTTTAAAATCAGCAAATGTTACATTAATAGGAATTGAAGCAGTAAAATCAGGCATTTCATGTTTAAAGATAACAGGAGATGTAGATGCAGTAAAGGCTGCAGTAGAAGCTGGTGAAAAAGCTGCTAAAGATAAAGGCTTATTAAGAAGAGCGCATGTAATACCAAGATTGCATGAGGATACAGCCAATCTTCTTTTAAGTGAAGTTTTTATAAATGTTGAAAACAATAATGAAGCTAAGATTATTGATTATGATATAGCTCAACAGGAAGACGAAATTTTAGATACAATAGATGAATTTCAAGACAAAATTATAGATACAACGGATGACATTCAATACAAATACAAAATTGTAGATTCAATAGATGAAGAATTACAAACAGTAGAAAAGTTAGATAATAAATTAAACTACACAAATATGAAAGTAGACCAACTAAAGAACTACGTAAAGAAGCTAAAAATTGACAATTTGACAAACAAGCAAATTAAACTTATGAAAAAAGTTCAGTTGATAAATATTCTAGATGACTATTTTAAAGAAAGTGAAGAAGGTGAATAAATGCACTTGACAGGTAAAGATTTAATTTCAATTCAACAAGTAAGGGATTTAATGGAAACAGCGAAACAGGCACAAAAAAAGCTGTCCTTAATGTCTCAAGAACAAATAGATAAAATAGTGAAGGCTATATGTGATGCAGGTTATAATAACGCAGAAATGCTAGCTAAAATGGCACACCAAGAAACAGGATTTGGAAAATGGCAGGATAAGGTACTTAAAAATATTTTTGGATCTAAAGGTGTTTATGACGAAATGAAGGACTTAAAAACTGTTGGAGTAATAGCTGAACATCCTGATAGAAAAATAATAGAAATTGCAGTTCCTGTTGGTATTGTTGCTGGTATAATTCCATCTACAAATCCAACCTCTACAGTTATATACAAAAGTCTAATTGCTTTAAAGGGTGCCAATGCTATTGTATTTTCGCCACATCCAAACGCTAAAAATTGTATTATAGAAACTGTAAGACTAGTTGCTGAAGCTGCTAAAAAGGCTGGTTGCCCTGATGGTGCTATTAGCTGTATAACAACACCAACCCTACAGGCTACTCAAGAATTAATGAGACATAAGGATACTGCACTTATACTAGCTACTGGTGGAGAGGCTATGGTAAAGGCTGCCTATTCATCAGGAAATCCTGCTTTAGGAGTTGGACCAGGTAATGGACCATCATTTATAGATAAAAGCGCAAATTTAAAATTAGCAGTAAAAAGAATAATTGATTCTAAAACCTTTGATAATGGAACTATTTGTGCATCAGAACAATCAGTTATAGTAGAAAAAGCTATGGAAGAAAAGGTTATGGCTGAATTTAAAGCGCAGGGTGGACACTTTTTAAATAAGGAAGAAGCAGATAAGCTAGCTAAGTTTATCCTTAGAGGTGATGGCTCTATGAATCCAGCTATAATTGGTAAAGAAGCAACTACAATAGCTCAAATAGTAGGTTTAAATGTCCCACCAAATACAAAGGTAATTTTAGCAAGAGAGAGTAAAGTAGGGTTTGACATTCCGTACTCTAGAGAAAAGCTTGCTCCAATTCTTGGATTTTATGTAGAACAAACAGTAGATGATGTTTTAGATAAATGTATAAAAATACTGATGAATGAAGGAGCAGGTCACACGTTTTCGATTCATTGTGAAAATAAAGATGTAATTATGAAATTCGCTGAAAAAGTACCAGTTTCAAGAGTTGTTGTTAATACACCTTCAGCACTTGGAGGTATTGGTGCAACAGTAGATATTATACCAGCTTTAACCCTGGGATGTGGGGCAATAGGAGGAAGCTCAACTTCAGATAATGTTGGACCTATGCATTTAATAAATATTAAAATAGTAGGCTACGGGGTTAAAGAAATTGAAGATTTAAAGAAATACAGTAGCAATTCCGCATTAAATATATTGGAAAATAATTCAGAACAGTTATTAGATTTATTAGTTAAGAGAATTATTAACGAGTTAAAAGTCATGAATTAGCAAAAAGGAGGAAAATTTTATGGTAACATCAAATGCACTTGGCATGATAGAAACAAAAGGCTTAGTTGGAGCAATAGAAGCAGCAGATGCCATGGTAAAGGCTGCAAATGTACAGCTAGTTGGCAAGGAACAAATTGGTGGTGGACTGGTAACAGTAATGGTTAGAGGAGATGTAGGTGCCGTAAAAGCAGCTACAGACGCAGGTGCAGCAGCAGCAGAAAGAGTTGGAGAATTAATTTCAGTTCATGTTATTCCAAGACCTCATGTTGAAGTTGATGCTATATTACCAAAAGGCAATCAAACTAAACATGAGTAAAAGTTACAAGTAAATTTTATAGTGGGTTAATTTTTAACCCACTACATATTAGCTTTTTCTAAAGAGGTTTGAGGTGGAAAATGATAAATAATAAGAAAGTAGGCACCAAGCCCTGTGTAATAGGTGCATGGGCATAGGAATGAACGTATTAACAGAAGATAAAGTAAGAGCACATATAAAAAATCTAAAAAAGAGCGATACTAATGTATTTAATGTATATAAAAATGAAATTCTTACTCCTTCAGCCAAATCCCTTTTAAAAGAAAATAATATAGAAATAAATTATGTAAACAGTATGAGATGTAATGCTAATACTATAGAAAAAGAGGATGATAAAGCTGTGACTAATAAAACAAACGATTTTAAATACGTAACAATATTTGGCATTAAAGTTAATGAAAAGCCTGAATATATGACACATCTATATGGCAATGTTTTAGTGTTTAAGGACAATAAAAGAATAGTTTTTAGAGGTAAGCTTGATTCTCTAGAAGCTAAAATACTTGAAGTTCAGATAGTTTGTGATAAAAATAAAAAGAGTAAGTTGGTAGATGATTTACAAGAAATTTTACAGTTTGTCAGAAATATATTGAAAAGTGAAGTGCTAAATGAACCAGTTCCTCAAATTATATTGCAAGGGTTAACTGAGGAAAAATTAAGAGAAATGTCTCATTATCCACAAAAGTATTTTGGAAGAGGTCATGAGGCACCTCAATACACGATGGGTGAGATTGTTGTTTCTCTAAACTCTCTTAGAGCATGTACAAGGGAAACAGAACTATATGCATATAAAGCCTTTAAAGATGATAATGGAAAAGTAGATAGAGAAGATATTATAAAATCATTAAATAGACTATCGTCTTTATTATGGATTATGATATATAAATATAGAACTGGTAAATATGATTAGAAGGGGAGGATGAAATGGATAGTATATTGATAGATAGCATAGTAAAGGAAGTATTAAAAAGAATCAATAATGAATCCTTAATCGAAGTTGAAGCATCGGGACGACATGTTCACCTTTCAAGAAAAGATGTAGAGCTATTATTTGGAGAAGGTTATAAACTAACACCTGCTAAGGAATTATCCCAGCCAGGACAATTTGCTTGTGAAGAGAGAGTAACAATAACAGGCCCGAAAGGCAGTATAAAAAATGTAGTTATTTTAGGACCTGAAAGAAAAGCAACGCAGGTTGAAATTTCCCTAACTGATGCTCTTAGCTTAGGTATAAAAGCACCAATCAGAGAAAGCGGAAAAATAGACAATACACCAGGTATTACAATATCGTCTTCCAAGGCAAGCATAATTATGGATAAGGGGGTAATAGTTGCAAAAAGGCATATTCATATTACTCCTGAGGATGCTTTAAAATATGGAGTAAAAGATAGTCAAATAGTAAAGGTTGAAGTATTGGGAGAAAGACCATTAATCTTTGATGATACAATTATTAGAGTTAGTCCACAGTATAGGACATATATGCATATTGATTATGACGAAGCAAATGCATGTGGTTATAAAAAGGGAGTATTTTGCAAAATCCTAAATGATAATAATAACAAACTGCAAAAAACAAATAGTGATAATTTTAATAATGCTAATCAAATAGAAATAAAGGGTAAAAAAGCCATTACTGAAGCTGATATTAAAAAGTCATATCTAAGTGGCATAAAAACAATAACAATAAGTAAAGAATCAATGATTACACCGCTGGCTGTAGACTTTATAAGGATTAACAATATTAAAATAATTAGAAATTAAATTGAGGAATTGCTATGATTATTGGCAAAGTTGTTGGCAAACTATGGTCAACGAGAAAAAATGATAAATTAAATGGGCAAAAATTTTTAATAGTAAAATTAATGTCTGAAGAAAACAGATTTTTAAATGAATTGTTTGTAGCAGTTGATATTATAGGTGCAGGTACAGGTGACTTGGTGATAATTGTAAAAGGTGGGGCTGCAAGAATAGCAATAAATGATCAAACAGTTCCAATAGATGCAACTATTGTAGGTATTGTTGATTCAATTGAGGTCGAACATGAATAAAAGCATTGGTGGGATAGAATTAAGAAGTATTAGTAAAGGAATTGAAGTTACTGACTTTATGGTAAAAAAGGCTCAAGTTGAGATTATATATTTTCGAAGCATTTGTCCGGGTAAATTTATAGCTTTAGTAAGTGGTAATGAGGGTGAAGTTAAGGTTGCAATAGACTATGGTGTTGATTTAGGTCAAAAGTATGTAGTAGATAGTTTTGTAGTAAATAATGTTCATGAAGAAATAATTTCGTCAATAAAAGGGAAATATATAGAATGTAAAAAAGGTGCAATAGGTATAGTTGAAACTAGTAGTGTTTGCAGCGGTTTGCAGGCTTTAGATAGAGTTTTAAAGGAATCAAATGTGACAATTGTTAAAATACAGCTCGCATTTGTAATAGGTGGGAAATTTGTATTTACTGTTTCTGGTGAATTAAGCGATATTCAAAATGGAATAGAGGTAATGAAAAGTATTATTAATAATAACAAAATCATCAATATTTCAATTGTTCCCTCGCCAGATGACCAGATATTAGAGTTTTTAAAGAAATGATTTTATATAAATTTTAACTTTAAGATAAGAAAGGTGAGAATATGGGAATTAATGAGATTATTATTTATATAATGACTATTTTTATGGCACTTGGTGCATTAGATAGAATTATAGGTAATAAATTTGGTTTAGGTGAGAAATTTGAAGAAGGAATAATGGCTATGGGTTCTTTAGCATTAGCTATGGTAGGAGTTATTTCATTAGCCCCTGTGCTAGCTAATATACTAAAACCTGTTATTTTACCTCTTTTTAACTTGCTAGGAGCTGACCCAGCTATGTTTGCAGGTTCAATATTGGCAAATGATATGGGTGGTGCACCGTTAGCAGCGGAGTTAGCATTGACAAAAGAGGCTGGTATGTTTGGAGGATTAATAGTTGGATCAATGTTAGGTCCAACAATAGTTTTTACAATTCCTGTTGCCTTAGGAATTATTAATAAAGAAGATCAAAAATATCTAGCAACTGGTATTCTAGCTGGAGTAATAACAGTGCCCATAGGATCATTTGTTGGTGGATTAGTAGCTGGTTTTGATATTATGATGGTTTTAGTAAACTTAATACCTATTATAATATTTTCAATATTAATAGCACTTGGATTGGCTTTTTTTCAAAAAGGGATGATTACTGCATTTACTTACTTTGGTAAATTTGTAGTTATAGTAATTACTATCGGGCTGGCAGCAGCAATAATTGAAGCATTAACAGGTATTATTGTAATACCTGGTATGAACCCTATATACGATGGTATAAAAATTGTTGGTGATATTGCTATAGTGCTGGCAGGAGCTTTTCCATTGGTTCTTGCTATTACAAAGATATTTAAAAAACCTCTTATGGCACTTGGAAAAGTTTTAGGAATGAATGAAATTGCAGCAGCAGGAATGGTAGCCAGCTTAGCTAATAGTATACCAATGTTTCAAATGATGAAAGACATGGACAATAAAGGAAAAATAATAAACGTTGCTTTTGCAGTGTCTGCTGCCTTTGTATTTGGCGATCACTTAGGCTTTACAGCAGGATTTAATTCAACAATGATTTTCCCAATGATAGTTGGAAAATTAGTTGGTGGTATAACCGCAGTTATTGTTGCAATGTTAATATCTAAAAGAATATTAAGATCTAGTTGATAGTGTGTTTTATACACATTGTGTAAAATTTTACACACAACAATAAATTTTTTTAATGCTGTAAAACAGCGTAATGGAGGTTAACATGGATGTTTATTCTGACAAGGATCTGTTAGAAAAGCTTATAAGACAGATCATTGAGGAAAAGGTATCAGGTGATAAAAATAAAAATCAAGGTAATGATTTTGAAATAGTGAAAGATAAAAGCGGAATAACAAGCGTTAAACTACAAACAGTTAATGTAGATTATTCTAATAGACTCGATACTGGTAAAACTACAGATGAAGTATATACAAAGGATGTATTAACACTTGAAGAAAGTCCTCGACTTGGATGTGGTATAATGGTAATGAGAGAAACTACATTTCCATGGACTTTAAATTATGATGAAATTGATTACGTTATAGAAGGACATCTAGATATTATTATAAATGGTAATAAAATATCAGCAGATCCTGGTGAAATAATATTAATTCCAAAAGGAAGCAGTATACAATTTTCTGTACCAAACTATGCAAGATTTATGTATGTTACATATCCTGCAGATTGGGCTACTCAATAGTTTATATAAAAAATGGAAAACAAAAAAAGACTAATTCAGGAATACGTTCCGGGTAAGCAGATAACACTTTGTCATATCATAGCAAATCCAGATGTTGAAATATATAGCAAACTCGGTTTAGTTGATGATAATAACAAAGCTATTGGAATATTAACAATGACACCAAGTGAAACTGCTATTATAGCCGCTGATTTGGCAACTAAATCAGCATATGTAAAAGTTGGGTTCGTTGATAGATTTAGTGGCTCAGTAATAATCATTGGTGAGGTAGGAGAAGTTGAGGCTTCCTTAAAGGATGTTATTGATGTATTTATAAATACACTAAAATATCCTCAAATAAAAGTAACAAAAACATGATAAAGGGTACGGAGCAAAATTATTTAATGCTCCGCACCCTTTATTAGTAAAATCTCTAGACTATTTTTTTATATAACCACCACGTAAATTTTTTACATCATTTATTGTTATTAGCGCATCAGGTATTTGTGTATTTATTATTTTTATAGCTTCCTTAATACGTTTTCTCTTAAGCATAACTATAAGTACATCTTTTCTTAAATCTTGTATACCTTTACCTTCTATAATTGTAACACCAAAATTACTTTCTCTTAGTAATTTAGCTATTCTTTCTCCATCCTCATCTGGAACAATTGCTTGTAAAGAGGACAAGCCAACAGCTAGTTTGTTTTCTATAATTACACCTAAATAATTACCAAGTGCAAATGCAGAACAGTATACCAATATTTTCATTGGGTCTTCGGTAATATTTGTTAAAACAGAGCTAACTACAATTAACCATATAAATACTTCGAAAAAAGCTAAAAAAGCACCAATTAGTTTTTCTCCTTTATTAATATAAACTACACGTAATGTCATAATTGTCACTTCAATAATTTTTGCAAAAAATATTATAAGGTAAAGCGTTGGTCCGCTAAAGCTTTGTAAAAATTCCATGTAAACCTCCAAACACTGATTATACTTTATCCTACACTAATATTAACAAAAATACAAGGGTATAGTAAAAAAACTTTTGTTTAAAAGGGGCTATACATTTTACAATTGGCTGTGTATAATCTATTTAGTTCGTTTTTAGGAGAGAGTAAATGAGATTAAGATATGTTGAAGGACAATATGACTATGTAAAGGAACATCCAAAGGGAATAGTTGAACCTCAGGATTATGAATATAATATAAGAGATAAATTTAATAATGATAATCCATTGCACATTGAATTAGGGTGCGGTAAAGGTAGATTTATAAGAGGTATGGCAGCAAATAACCCTAACATTAATTTTTTAGGATTTGAAAAAAGCATTAAAGTTGCATATAGATGTGTAAAATGCTCAACCATTGATGATCCTGAGAACTACTATATTGTATATTCTAATGGAGATATATTAGCTGAGATTTTTCCGGAAAAATCTGTAGAAAGAATATATTTAAATTTTTCTGATCCTTGGCCAAAACCATCACATTACAAAAGAAGATTAACCCATAAAGGATTTTTAGATATATACAAGAAGGTTTTAGTAGATGGAGGAGAAATTCATATGAAAACAGATAACAATGATTTATTTGAATTTTCAGTTGAACAGTTAACAGAGGATGGATGGGATATTGTAATATTAACTCGGGACTTACATAATAGTATATATAATGAAGGAAATGTTATGACTGAGTACGAAGAAAAATTTTCAGAATCAGGTAAGAAAATAAATAAATTAATAGCAAAGAAAAAAGTGTGAAATAAAAATTTTATTATGCTGTTAAACGGCGTGATGGAGGTTAATATGTGGTATTTATTATTATATTTATTAATAATTAACTTGATATCCTTTGTGATGTTTTATATTGATAAAAGGAAAGCTATTAAGGATAAATGGAGAATAAAGGAAAGCTCCTTGCATCTAGTGTCCTTTGCTGGAGGAGTTTATGGAAGTATTGCGGCTATGTTTTTATTTCACCATAAAATAAAAAAGATAAAGTTTTGCATAATAACAGCTTTAGCTTTAATACTAAATATCTTTATATTAGTTAGAATTATAATGTATTTTATATAATCAAAGGATTAAAATTAAAGAGGTGAGACTAACGATGAAAAAAACTAATAAGACAAATGCAATGAGAATTTTAGATTCATTAAATATAGAATATAATTACATGGAATATAGTATAGATGACGGGAAAATAGATGGAATATCAGTTGCAGATAAGGTTGGCGAAAAAAGAGAGACGGTTTTTAAAACTTTAGTTGCCGTTGGTTCTGATAAAGAGCTATATGTATTTGTTATACCTGTAGAATTTGAACTTGATTTAAAAAAGGCTGCAAAAGCATCTTCTCAAAAAAGTATTCAAATGTTACCTCTCAAGGAGCTTACAAAAAACACAGGATATGTACACGGAGGTTGTTCTCCTATTGGTATGAAAAAGCTTTTTAAAACATTTATAGATGAAACAGCAACCCTTAATGAAAAAATGATAGTCAGTGCTGGTCAGGTTGGGCTTCAAGTAAAGTTAGAGCCAGAAGCTTTAGCCAAATGTGTAGAAGCAGAATTTGTTGATTTGATATAAAAAGAGGCTGTTGTCATTTACAACAGCCTCTTGAATTTTAATCTGCATTAGTTTTTTTTTCTTCACTTTTAGTTACTAAAAATACCGAGCCTATTATAAACATTGCACCTATTGCTTGCATTAAGTTTATTTTTTCATTTAATATAAACATACTTGCAACTATAGTCACTATAGGCATTAAATTTATAAAAATACTGCAAATTACTATACTAATATGTTTAATTGCAAAGTTATAAAATAAATAACAAACTGCAGAGCATATTACACCTAAAAACAATAGATTAAGTACGCCAGTCATATTAAACCCTTCAAAATTAGGCATGCTAAATGGCATGGATATTAGGAAAAAAATTGTTCCAAATACGCTTTGATAGAATGTAGCCTTAAGAGGAGAATACTTTTTTTGTAGCGGTGCTGCTAAATAACTAAATGCAATCCATGAAACAACAGATAATATAATTAAGACAATTCCTAAAACCATAGTTTCAGAATTTCCATCCATGTTAAATCCTGCAACTAATGCTGCTCCAATGACAGATAAACAAACACTTAAGGTTTTTGCCCTTGTAAAAGGAGACTTTAGTATAAAGTAGTCAGCAAATATAGCAAATGCAGGCAAAAGCGCTAAAAAAATTGCGGCTAAAGACGCTGATAACATTTCAATAGCAAGATTTTCAAATGCAAAGTATAGAAAAACTCCGGAAAAACCACATAATATAAATCTAATTATATCTTTTTTATCAATTTTCATATCTTTTTCAGTAAGCTTCAATGCAAAGAATAGAATAATTGACGCTATTAAAAATCTATAAAAAGCTAATGAAAATGGTGTAAACCATTGTAAACAAATTTTAGTACTTATAAAAGAAAAACCCCAAAAAAGGCATACTAATAGTATAGAAATATATGATTTTATAGTATTGCTCATAAACCTTCTCCTTGTCAATTTGATATGAATTACAGATGAAATAAATATCTTTCATCTTTCAGTATACATCTTTTTTGAAGCAATTACAATTCATTTTATGGAGCATACAAATGTTCGTAAATTTTCTAAAAAACATAAAATATTATTGATTATTTTATATAAATATAGTATTATTATATAGTAATACGAACGAACAATAAAATTAATAGAAAATTATTCACTTATATAGATTTTGCGATAAGGGCAAAATGTTTCTACCAAACTACCGAAAATAGTTTCTGACTATAAGTAATAAGAACCCATGCATAATTTAAAGGCATTTTGTGTAAAAAATGCATGGGAAGTAAAAATTTAAAGGAGAATTAATTATGAATTATGATGTAATTATTGCTGGTGCTGGACCTTCAGGTATTTTTACTGCTCTTGAACTTATTAGAGGGAACAACAAAAAGAAAATATTATTAATTGAAAAGGGTAATAGTATTTCAAAAAGACATTGCCCTAAAGAAGAATTAAAAAAATGTATAAACTGCAAGCCTTATTGTAATATAACTACTGGATTTTCCGGAGCTGGTGCTTTTTCTGATGGTAAGCTATCTCTAAGCAGTGATGTAGGTGGAGATTTACCTGAGCTAATAGGTTATGATATTGTAGAAGATATGATAAAATATACAGATAGTATATATTTAGAATTTGGTGCAGATACTAAGATAGAAGGCATTGATAATTCTGATAAAGTTAAGGAAATAAGAAAGAAAGCTATAGAAGCAGGACTTAAACTTGTAGATTGTCCTATAAGACATTTAGGAACTGAAAAGGCTCAAGAAATTTACGGAAAAATTGAAAATTATCTTATAGACAATGGTGTCGAAATAAGATTTAATACCTTAGCTAAGGATATAATTGTTGAAGATAACAACATCAAAGGATTAATTATATCAAATTCAAGAAAAAAAGATGAAGAAGAACAGGTTTTTTCAGATACAGTAATTATATCTGCTGGTAGAAAAGGTGCAGAGTGGTTAAAAGGTTTATGTGTAAAACATGGAATAAACCATCGTGCTGGAACAGTAGATATAGGGGTTAGAGTAGAAGTTAGAAATGAAGTTATGGAGGAAGTAAACAATATATTATATGAATCTAAATTAATTGGATATCCTGCTCCATTTAAAAATAAAGTAAGAACATTTTGTCAAAATCCTGGAGGCTTTGTAAGTCAAGAAAATTACGATAATGATTTAGCAGTTGTTAACGGACATTCTTACAAAAACAAAAAATCATCCAATACAAATCTTGCTATACTATGCTCACATAATTTCAGTCAACCTTTTAATGAGCCTATAAAATATGGAGTAAAGGTTGCAGAACTTACAAATATGCTTGGAGACGGAAAGATAATTGTTCAAAGGTATGGTGACATATTAGATGGAAAAAGAACATGGCAAAAAGAGCTAGGACAATCAAATGTTACTCCAAGCTTAGTTGATGCTGTAGCTGGAGATTTAACATCTTCCATACCATATAGAACAATGGTAAATTTATTAAATTTTATAGAGCAGCTTAACAAAGTAGTGCCGGGATTTGCAAGCATTGAAACATTACTTTACGGACCAGAAGTTAAGTTTTATAGTAACAAAATCGATATAGATAAAAATTTTGAAACAAATATTAAAGGACTGTACTGTTTAGGAGATTCAAGCGGATGGACAAGAGGACTTATGATGGCATCTGTAATGGGAGTACAAATGGCAAAAAAATTATTATTAAATTAAAAAAATCTTTGTATTAATAAATATGATTTTGTAAATAATAATAATGTCGATAATTAGAATTATTGATAAATCACATTATTATATAATAAGAAAGGGTAGCTATATATGAAAAACATTTTTTCTAATTTACAAAATCAAAATAATCAAATTAACAAAAACAAAAACAACAATATGAATGACAAAAACAACAATTTCAATGACAAAAATAACAACAGCAATTGCAATAATAATGACAACAATTGCATTAATAATGACAATTGCAACAATAATAACCAAAATAACAACAATAACAACAATAAAAACAACAATAACCAAAATAAAAACAAAAACAATCAAAATAACAATTTCTAATACTGTTTTTTTGATTGCTAAACGACGTACTCAATTAGAGCTAAAGATTAAATCTTTAGCTCTAATTTTTTTATTCCAATAGGAAAGTTCTCTTTCCTATTGGATAAATGAAGAATCGGAACGATTCTTCCATAGAGTGAACGTAGTTCACTTTTTTATGTTGTTGACATTTAAAATTGCTGTATAGTAAAATTATATAAGATGATTAAAAAAACATCTTATGGGTATATATAATTCGTATTTAAAATCTTATAGAGAATGATTATTTATAATTTAAATTAATATAATCATAAAATAATGTAATTAATATAATTTAATTATATAAATAAATTTTGAAAAGGAGAGTAGATTATGAGTAATAATTTAAAAGGAACAAAAACAGAAG
Organism: Firmicutes bacterium UBA7510; assembly: GCA_002479485.1. GTDB lineage: Bacteria > Bacillota > Clostridia > Tissierellales > Sedimentibacteraceae > UBA1535. The sequence continues at coordinate 27,220 of DLNM01000049.1, forward strand.
CAAATTTAATGTCAGCATTTGCTGGAGAATCAATGGCTAGAAACAAGTATACATATTATGCTTCAAAAGCTAAAAAAGAGGGTTTTGAACAAATAGCTGCACTGTTTGAAGAAACAGCACATAATGAAAGAGAGCATGCTAAAATATGGTTCAAGCTATTACATGATGGTGTAGCAGATACAATGACAAACTTAAAAGATGCAGCTGCTGGTGAAAACTATGAGTGGACAGATATGTACGCTAATTTTGCAAAAGAAGCAAAAGAAGAAGGATTTAATGATATAGCTCGTCTATTTGAGGGTGTTGCTAAAATAGAAAAAGAACATGAAGAAAGATACTTAGCACTTCTTAAAAATATAGAAGAAAATACAGTATTTACAAAATCAGAAAAAGTTGTATGGCAATGTGCTAACTGTGGATTTATACATGAAGGAGAAAAAGCTCCTGGAATGTGTCCAATATGCAGTCACCCACAAGCTTATTTTCAAGTATTAGCTAAGAATTATTAATATTATATTTAACACCTAGATGATAAAATATTTAGGTGTTTTTTTTGTCTGCAAAAGTAATTTGGATGTATTTGTAACGCGTACATAATAAAAAAAATGTTTTAATATGCTTGACACTCTAATAAAAAAATAGTATTATAAATTTAATTAGAATTTATAAAAAAGGTGGTACTTTTTATGTCAAAGATGAACGCTTTAGTAAAAAAATATGCAGAACCTGGACTATGGCTAGAACAAGTTGAAATACCTAAAATTAAAGATAACGAGGTATTAGTTAAAATTCATAAGACAGCTATTTGTGGAACTGACATTCATATATATACTTGGGATAAATGGTCTCAAAATACAATTAAAACACCAATGACTATAGGACATGAGTATGTGGGAGAAATAGTTGAATTAGGCAAACTAGTAGAAGGTTACAGTATAGGAGATTTGGTAACTGGAGAAGGACATATTGTTTGTGGCAAATGTAGAAACTGCCGTGGCGGTCATCAACACTTATGTAAACATACTGTAGGTATAGGTGTTAATAAAGATGGTATATTTGCTGAATATGCTGCAATACCAGCGTCAAACTTATTTAAATGCTCTAAAGACGTTCCTGAAGAACTTTACAGTATATTTGATCCATTTGGTAACGCTACGCACACAGCATTATCCTTTAACATGGTAGGAGAAGATGTTTTGATAACAGGTGCTGGCCCTATAGGAATTATGGCAGTTGCAATTGCTAAACACGTTGGAGCTAGAAATGTTGTTATAACAGATATAAATGATTATAGATTAGACTTAGCAAAGAAAATGGGAGCAACAAGAGCAGTAAATACAAAAACTACGGACTTAAGAACTGTAATGAGTGATTTAGGTATGGCAGAAGGCTTTGATGTAGGTCTTGAAATGTCAGGTAATGGAATGGCTTTCAATCAAATGATTGACAGTATGGTTAACGGAGGCAAACTTGCTCTACTTGGAATCCAACAGCCAGATACACAGGTTAACTGGGATAAAATAATATTTGGTGGATTATTCTTAAAAGGAATTTACGGTCGTGAAATGTATGAAACATGGTATAAAATGAATGCTATGGTTCAATCAGGCTTAGACATAACCCCAATAATAACCCATAGATTTGATTACAAAGACTTTAAAGAGGGCTTTGAAATAATGAAGAGCGGTCAATCAGGAAAGATTATATTAAACTGGGATAAATAATAGGAGGTTTAACATATATGTATACAAATTATAAAAATCATTTTGAAGGTGTATTAACTGAAATAAAAGATTCAGGTTTATGGAAAGATGAGAGAGTTATAACTACTCCTCAAAGCAACAAAATTAGTACAACAAAAGTAAATGGTGTATTAAATATGTGCGCTAATAACTACTTAGGTCTATCAGATAATAAGGAACTTATTGAAGCTGCTAAAGAAAGCTATGACAAATGGGGATACGGATTATCTTCAGTTAGATTTATCTGTGGAACTCAAGATATACACAAACAATTAGAAAGAAAAATTAGCGAATTTTTAGGAACAGAAGACACAATTCTTTACTCATCATGCTTTGATGCAAATGGTGGACTATTTGAAACTATAACAACTGCAGATGATGCAATAATCAGCGACGAATTAAACCATGCAAGTATTATAGATGGAGTTAGACTTGCAAAGGCTAAAAAATATAGATATAAAAACAACAATATGGAAGACTTAGAAGCTCAATTAATTCAAGCTGATAAGGATGGAGCTAAGCTTAAAGTTATAGCTACTGACGGTGTATTCTCAATGGATGGAATTATTTGCAACCTAAAAGGTGTTTGTGATTTAGCTGAGAAATACAATGCTTTAGTTATGGTTGATGATTCACATGCTGTTGGCTTTATTGGTAAAACTGGTAGAGGAACTCATGAATACAATGATGTTATGGATAGAGTTGACATAATTACTGGTACATTAGGAAAAGCTCTTGGTGGAGCAAGTGGTGGATATACAAGTGGAAGAAAAGAAATTATAGACCTATTAAGACAACGCTCACGTCCATATTTATTCTCTAACACATTAGCACCAGCCATAGCTTCTGCTTCTATAAAAGTATTAGATATGCTTATGTCAAGTACAAAGTATAGAGATAAGGTAGAAGAAAATACTAAGTATTTTAGAGAGAAAATAAAAGAAATAGGACTTGAAACAATAGATTCAGTTCACCCAATAGTTCCAATTATGCTAGGTGATGCAGTATTATCTCAAAAAATGGCTGAGAAAATGCTAGAAAAGGGAGTTTATGTAGTTGGTTTCTACTTCCCAGTAGTTCCAAAAGGAAAAGCAAGAATAAGAACTCAAATTTCAGCTGCTCATACTAAAGAAGATTTAGATTTAGCAATAAAGGCATTTAAAGAATGTAAAGAAGAGTTAGGTATTTAAAAAATAAAAAGCGAGTGTGTTAATGCACTCGCTTTAATTATCTGTTTTTATATCATAAGCTTTAAAAACCTTTTTAATATATTTTAGTGTTTTGTTAACTGCATCATCTATAGTCAGATTTAAATAGTTTGCCTCCATATCTGACATCATTCCTCTATAAATTAATATGTTCATTTCATTAATGCTTCTTATATCTTCTTCACTTATATCAGTATCTTGCAATGCTCTTTTTAGAAGAATATAGTCTCTTTCATATAAATTATCTTCCAAAAGCATAGGCATATATTCCTTTACATCTTCACTTATCTGTTCTGGGAAAATCTCGTAATATGTTTTAATACTATTATTAACAGTATCTGATGAAAAACCCCCAAAAAAAATTAATTGATAAACTTCAGGATGGTTATACGAATGTTTTGCAAAACATTCCCATACTTTTAGACATGCATCGATAGGGTTTTTAGCTTTATCAAGATAACCAGGTAAATCCTTAGCATAATCAGATAAATGTCTTATAGAAGAAAAAAATATTAGATGCTTTAGATTTTCAAAATAATTATATAATGTTGCACTATTATAACCGGCTTTGTCAGCTACTTTTCTTATAGTTAAGCCTTCTAAGCCTTCATTTTCAATAATTTCATTTGTTGCCTCTATAAAATATGACATCATTCTTTTCTTTTGAATAGCTTTATTTGAATTTTCCATTTTATCCTCTCATTATGCCATAGTCTCGACCACAAATGTATAGGCATTATACATTGGAGACATTATAGTGGCATTTCTTTATAATATGATACTAACATTAATATATTAAAAAATCAATACTTTAATTAATATCTAATCAATAAAATAAAAATAATCATGATTATAATATAAATATGATTGACAAATATTAAACAAATATATATAATAAAATTAAGTTAAAAAGTGCGCACGCTTCATAACTAAAAGTTATATATATTTCATTTTGTGAGAGGAGAAAGAAATGGAATTAAAAATTGGAAATTTTTATGTTAAAGATATAGTATTCGGTGAGAAAACGTATTATCAAAATGGTATTTTAACTATAAATAAGCAAGAAGCACTGGATTTTATTAAGGAAGATGAGCATATCGCTGAAGCAGAGCTGCATATTGTAAAACCAGGTGATATGGTAAGACTTTGCCCTGTAAAAGAAGCTATTGAGCCGAGAGTTAAATTAAGTGGCAATGCTTTGTTTCCTGGATATACAGGAGAACTTAGTCAAGCAGGTGATGGAGTAACACATGCACTAAAAGAATGTAGTATTTTAGTTGTTGGTAAGCATTGGGGCGGATTTCAAGATGGCCTAATAGACATGGGCGGTGAAGGCGCTAAATACACATATTATTCTCAATTAAAGAACATTGTTATAGTTGCAGATACAGATGAAGACTTTGAAAAAAGAGAACAGCAAAAGAAAAACAAAGCATTAAGAATGGCTGGACATAGATTTGCTGAATATATTGGAAGTTGTGTTAAGGATCTTGAACCTGAAGATATCGAAACTTTTAAACTTGATCCGATTACAAAAAGAGATGAAGCTACTAATGCATTACCATCTGTTGTATATGTAATGCAGCCTCAATCTCAAATGGAAGAAATGGGATATAATGATTTAATCTATGGCTGGGATGCAAATCATATGGTTCCTACGTTAATGCATCCTAATGAAGTATTAGATGGTGCTGTTGTGTCAGGAAGCTTTATGCCTTGTTCATCTAAGTGGGCAACATATGATTTTCAAAATGCACCTGTAATTAAAAAACTATATTCAGAACATGGAAAAACTCTTAATTTCTTAGGTGTTATAATGTCAAATCTAAACGTTGCGCTAGAACAAAAGCAAAGATCAGCAATGTATGTAGCACAAATAGCTAAAAGCTTAGGAGCTGATGGTGCAATAGTTGCCGAAGAGGGATATGGTAATCCAGATGCTGATTTTGTTGCATGTATTGTAGCTTTAGAGGATGCAGGAGTAAAAACTGTTGGTATAACAAATGAATGTACTGGAAGAGATGGTCAATCACAACCATTAGTTTCATTAGATGAAAAATTAAATGCAATCGTTTCATGCGGAAACGTATCTGAGTTGATAGAATTACCTCCTATGCCTGTTGTTTTAGGTGAGTTAGAAGCTTTAGCTAGAGATGGCTTATCAGGAGGATGGGCTGATGATGAGATATTAGGGCCATCAGTTAGACCAGATGGTTCAATAATAATGGAAAATAACTCAATGTTTTGTGGTGACCAAGTTATTGGTTGGTCAACTAAAACTATGAAGGAATTTTAGGAGGTTCTATAATGAAAAAGGCAGTAATGTATTTAAATCAATTCTTCGGACAAATAGGTGGAGAAGATAAAGCTGATTTTGCACCTATAATAGTTGATAAATTAGTAGGACCTGCAATTCAATTAAATAGCGAATTAGATGCAGAGGTTACACACACAATTATATGTGGTGATAACTTTATGGGTTCAAATACTGAAGAAGCAATAGATACAATAATTAAAGAATTAAGAAACATAGAATTTGATATATTTGTGGCTGGACCAGCTTTTCAAGCTGGAAGATATGGTGTAGCTTGTGGACATATATGTAAGGCTGTGAAAAAAGAATTTAATGTACCTGTTATAACTTCAATGCACATAGAAAATCCTGGAGTAGAAATGTTTAAAAAAGACATGTACATTATGATTGGCGGAAATAGTGCTGCTAAAATGAAAAAAGACATAGAAGCATTATCAAAACTTGCAAATAAGATTATTAATGGTGAAGAAATTTTAGGTCCTAACGAAGAAGGTTACTATGAAAGAGGAATAAGACATCAAGTTTGGTTAGACTCTAAGATTACTGCAGCTGATAGAGTTGTAGATATGTTTTTAAAGAAAATTAATGGTAAGGAATATGTTTCTGAACTACCAATACCTAAATTAGATAGAGTACCAATTGCTCCCGCTATAAAAGATTTAACAAAGGTAAAAATAGCTTTAGTAAATACAGGAGGAATTGTACCAGTTGATAATCCTGACAAAATACAATCAGCTTCTGCTACAAGATGGGGAAGATATGATATAAGCAATATGGATGGTTTAGAGGGTGGAGTATTTAAAACAATACACGCTGGATTTGACCCAGCAGCAGCTGATGCTGATCCAGATGTTATTACACCAATAGATGCTTTAAGAGCATATGAAAAAGAAGGAAAATTTGGTTCTTTGCATAATTACTTCTATACTACAGTAGGTACAGGAACTACACAGGCAGAAGCTCAAAGAATGGCAAAGGAGATAATTCCATATTTACAAAAGGATAATGTTGACGCTATTATAATGGTATCAACCTGAGGTACTTGTACACGTTGCGGCGCAACGATGGTTAAAGAATTTGAAAGAGTAGGATTCCCTATAGTTCAAATGTGTAACTTAATTCCTGTTGCAAAAACAGTTGGATCTAATAGAATAGTTCCTACTATATCAATACCGTATCCTTTAGGAGATCCTAGTACTACAAAGGAAGAACAATGGAAACTTAGATATCACAGAGTTGGGGTGGCATTGGACGCATTAGCTACTGATATTGATGAGCAAACAGTTTTTAAAGTAAAAATATAACAGTTTAATTTATCTGATGCAAAATATTTTTATTTTGCATCAGTATCACAAAGGAGGAAAACCTTTTGAACAGTAATCAAACTACTAAAAAAAGTAATAGTGTATATATAATTTCATTGATAATTACTGCAGTTATAGCTGTTTGGTCAATTTTTTTTAAAGATAGCTTTACTAGCTTATCAGATAAAATATTTTCTATATTAACAGTAGATTTTGGATGGAGTTATCTAGTATCTATGACTGCATTTGTTGGATTTTGTATATTTATAGCATTTAGCAAATATGGAAAGATAAAATTAGGTCCAGATGATTCTAAGCCTGAATATAATACCATTTCGTGGTTTGCTATGCTTTTTGGTGCAGGCATGGGGGTTGGACTTGTATTCTGGGGAGTAGCAGAGCCATTGTCACATTTCATAGCTCCAATGGGATTAGAACCTGGAACAGCTGAAGCTGCAAATTTTGCCATGAAAACATCTTTTATGCATTGGGGAATTCATCCATGGGCAAACTATTGTATCATAGGTTTAGCTTTAGCATATTTTCAATTTAGAAAAGGTAAACCAGGACTTATTAGTAGCATTTTTGAGCCATTAATTGGTGAAAAGGGTGTAAAAGGACCAATAGGAAAAACAATAGATATTTTAGCTATATTTGCTACAGTAGCAGGTGTAACCACATCTCTTGGACTGGGTGTTTTACAAATAAATAGTGGAATTAATTATTTGTTTGGAATACCAGAAACTTTATTGATTCAAATAATTATTATTGTTATTTTTAGTGTGATTTATATATGGTCGGCTGTTGCTGGAATTGAAAAAGGAATAAAAATAGTTTCAGACATTAATTTGTACTTAGCATTTGGGCTTATGGTTGTTGCTGTTATTATAGGACCTAATTTAAATATGATTAATAGCTTTGTAAATGGATTAGGTCAGTATATGGGAAATTTTGTAAGTGATAGCTTGTATACAAATACGTATGGAGATAATAGTTGGGTAAATGCTTGGCGAATATTTTATTGGGCTTGGTGGATAGCGTGGGCACCATTTGTAGGTGCATTTATAGCTAGAATTTCAAAAGGTAGAACAATAAAAGAATTTATATTCGGTGTAGTTTTAGCTCCAGCAATAGGCTCAATGATATGGTTTGCCATATTTGGAAGTCTTGGTATAAACCTTGGAATAGAAGGGACATTATCAACAGAGGTTATGACTAAAATAGTATCTTCACCTGAGACAGCTTTATTTATTGTTATGGAAAATTACCCTTTAGGCAAAATACTTTCAATAATATCAATGATATTAGTATGTACATTCTTTGTAACATCAGCTAATTCAGGTACTTTTGTTTTATCAATGCTTTCTACAGAGGGTAACTTAAATCCTCCAAATAGTAAAAAAGTAGTTTGGGGTGTTGTACAATCATTACTTGCAATTGGATTATTAATAGCAGGCGGATTAAAACCTCTTCAAACTATTTCAATTGTAGCTGCATTTCCATTTATATTCATAATGATATTTGCATGTGTCTCATTGATTAAGGCTTTAAAAAAAGAGAAGGTATAAAATTTAAATATTAGAGTAGAGCTGTTGTAAACTAAAAGTTTAGCAACAGCTCTTTTCTTTACATTTAATATTAAATAAAAAACTTAACAAAAAGGCGAAAACGAGTCGCCTACAATAGGGACTCGTTTTCTGAGGGATTGTTTAAGTTTTTTTACTATTAAATACCTAATATGTACTAAAAGGTACATAAACTATAAAATTAATTATAAGTCTATAATTATATATTAGACCTATATCTAACATTTGTCAACACTTATTTGGAAAAATTAGCAAAAATACTTACACTTTTAAAAGTAGTGCAGTCAATATAGCCACGATTAGTTAATCTAAGCTCTGGAATTACAGCTAATGCAAGTAGTGCACTTGTCATAAATGGAGAAATTAAATTACATCCAAGTTTTTTCCATCCAAGCTCAATACTATGAACTCTTTTAGCAACAATTTCAGCTTTTTCATCGCTCATAAGTCCTGCAATAGGTAAAGGATTTATAGCTATTATTTCACCGTTTTCAACAACTACCATGCCACCGCCGCATTTACAAAGAGCATTGCCTGCTATAGCCATATCTTCATCATTTGTTCCTATAATAGTCAAGTTATGTGCATCATGCGAAACTGTGGAAGCAACAGCTCCAGACTTAAATCCGAATCCTTTAACAAAACCCTTGCCAATTGACCCAGTAGCATTATGTCTTTCCACGACAGCAACCTTTATTATGTCATTTTCAGTATCTGACTTTATTTGATTATTTAAAACCGGCATTTCTATTATTCTTTGATAATTGTATGCTTTAGCTTCAACAATTTCTATAACTCTGACATTTTTACTTTCACCGTCAGCCTCAATCACAAAGTCAGATGGGATTAGTTCTTTTTTTAGATTCATTGAATTCTTTGAAAATTCTGGATATTCCTTAGTGGGTATATCTACTAGGAGTTTTTTATTTTCAGAAACTAATTCACCATTAAATATAACTTTATTAACAGATACAGTTTCTAAATCACTTAGAAGGTTAATATCAGCCCATTTACCGGGAGATATACTTCCTAAATCTCTTTGCATTTCAAAACAAAATGCAGCATTTATGGTTGCCATTTGTATTGCTGTGATTGGTTTTACACCCTCTTGTATAGCTCTTCTTATTATGTGGTCTAAGTGACCATCTCTTAGAAGAGTATCTGGATGTGTATCATCACTTACAAGTACTGCAAATCTAGTATCTATATTATTTTCTGTTAAGCTTTTTACTGTTTCTGCTACATCATGCCAAGCAGAGCCCTCTCTCATTTGAACATACATTCCTAGTCGCATTTTCTCAAGAGCCGATTCCTTAGTCACGGTTTCATGACAAGAGTTAATTCCTGTCGCTATATATGCATTTAATCCGTTGTTATCAGATGCTGGATAGTGACCTGTAGCAATTTTGTTTTCCTTTAGTGTTATTTCTATTTCTTTATGCATGCTTTTATCACCAAAAACAACACCAGGATAATTCATCATTTCACCGAGGCCTTTTACTTCTTTAAATTTCATAGCCTTTTTTATTTCCTTAGGACCTATGACTGCCCCTGTATCTTCAAATCCGGAACATGCTGGCACACATGACGGAACAGTTGAATAAACTCTTAATGGTAAATTTTCTCCATCCTCAATCATCAGCTTCATTCCATCAAATCCTAGTACATTAGTTATTTCATGAGGATCCATATAAATAGTTGTTGTACCATGAACACATACGCATTTTGCATATTCTCTAACAGTTAACATGCTGCTTTCAACATGTATATGTGTATCTATAAAACCAGGAGTTGCATAGTATCCGGTACCATCAATTATAGTAGTTTTTTTGCCTATAGTGTGACTTGCATCACCAACTAGCGCAATTCTACCTTTTTTTATTGCTATATCTATATTTTCTATTATTTCAGCTGTATTTACATTTACAAGCTTCACATTTTTTATTACCGTATCAGCCTTTGTAATACCCATTGCAATATTGGATAAATCACGTGTAACTTGATATAGTTCATATCTTTTATTCAAAATAACCTCCAAGCAAAAAACTATTTCCTAATAATATACCACAATGTTTGTTGTAAAACAATTTATTTATTTTAATCACTCTTGTTTCTTTCAAATTTATATTTGTCTAGTTACATAATAATTACTGAAATCATTGTAATCGCAATACATGAAATTAAAAACCACTTTACAATTCCTAAAAATTTAGCCAATGGGCTAGCAAGAAGTAAATTAATATTTGTTAGGAAATACACATTATCGAAATGAGTCGAAAAAATAGATATTGACAAAATCTAAAATTTATATTAAAATACAAAAATAGTTAGACAAACTAACTAATGTTAGGAGAACTAATAGAGTTAGTAAATCAACAAAGTTAGTAAACCAACAAAGTTAGTAGACTAACTTATAGAAATGGAGGTATTATCTTGGACATATTTGCAGAAGCTCTAAATGATATTTTAGTTAAAGCATATCGTAATATATTACGACTTGAGGAAGAAAGCTTAAAAACTATAAGTGACACCAGCCTTTCAATTAACGAAATGCATCTAATTGAATGTGTAGGAAAAGGTAAGGAAGATGGAGTTACTATAAGTAAAGTTGCCTCAGAGCTTTGTATAACACGACCATCAGCGACAATTGCAGTAAATAAGCTTGAAAAAAAGGGATATGTAAGAAAATTTAATTGTCAAGAAGATGGCAGAGTTGTTTATGTTGTTTTGACAGACAAAGGTCGTGAGATAGATGCTATTCACAAGCAGTATCATAAGGATATGGTTAACGAAGTAAGCAAAGAGCTAGATGAAGATCAGATAAAATACCTTATAGGAGCAATTCACAAACTAAATAGTTATTTTAAAAAAAGTATTGGAGAAAAAGGTATAAGAAATGATGAATAATAAAAAAATAGGGCACCGAGCCCATGTACAAGTTTCTTATGGTTTTTTGTGCAAGAAAGGGCATGGGCATAAGAATGAGTTTTAAAGTATTAGGTACCGGGAGCTACGTTCCTCCCCGTGTGGTAACAAATGATGAGCTTTCAAACTTTTTGGATACTTCTGATGATTGGATTGTTCAAAGAGTAGGTGTAAAGAAGCGTCATATTTGTACCACTGAAACAGCAGCTGATTTAGCGTATGAAGCTGCACTTAGGGCTTTAGAAAATGGTAATACAAAACCAGAAGAGCTTGACATGATAATCTGTGCAACTGTAAGCAATGAGGATATAGCACCATCACTTGCTTGTAGTGTACAAAAACTTTTAAAAGCTACATGTCCCGCAATGGATATTAACGCAGCATGTAGTGCCTTTATATTTATGTTAGAAACTGCAGCAGGATTCTTTGCTCTAAAAAAAGTAAAGAAAGTGCTAGTAATAGGTGCAGAACGTATGAGTCGTATCTTAGATTGGGAAGATCGTGGTACGTGTGTAATATTTGGAGATGGAGCTGGTGCAATGTTACTTGGAACTGGCGACAACTACATTTATTCAAAGCTAAATACAATAGGTGATGATAATGTAATAAGAATACCTAATCCAACAGGAAATTCACCATTTTATGAAGGCCCTGAAAATAAGCCTGTTGTATATATGAATGGACAAGAGACGTATAAGTTTGCAGTAAACTCTATGTGTAAGGATTTAAAAGAGGTAATTGCTAATTCAGGTTTATCTGAAGAAGACATTGCTATGGTTATACCACATCAAGCAAATATTCGTATAATTGAAGCAGCCAAAAAAAGGCTGAATATACCAAATGATAGGTTTTACGTAAACATTGATAGATACGGAAACACATCTGCAGCAAGTATACCGATAGCTCTTGATGAATTAAATAAGGGGGGAAAATTAAATAAGAATGATAATTTAGCGTTGTGCGCATTTGGCGGAGGTCTTTCAAGTGCAGCATGTATTTTAAGGTGGTAAAGTTAGATAGTCTAACTAAATGTCTAAAAATGTCGAAAAAATAGAAATTTAAAAAATAATATATATAGCGGAGGAATAAAATGAATTTAGAAAAATTAGCAAAACTTATAGCAGCACATGTAGAATGTGATGTTACAGAAATAAAAGAGGAGACAACTTTTGAAAGTTTGGGAATAGATTCACTTGATACTGTTGAAATGGTAATGGAATTGGAAGAGGAATTAGGAACTGAGCTTCAATTAGACGTGAAATTAACAACAGTTGGAGATTTATTAAGATTCATAGAAAAAAAGTTAGGATAGGATAGATATCATGATAAAAACATCAATTTGTGAACTTTTAGATATTAAGTATCCTATATTTCAAGGTGGAATGGCTTGGATTGCTGATGGTAGACTGGCGGCAGCTGTATCTAACTCTGGAGGACTTGGGATAATAGCTGCTATGAATGCAGGAACTGATTACTTAAAGGAACAAATTAGAATAGCAAGACAAATAACTAACAAGCCATTTGGTGTGAATGTTATGCTTATGAGCCCTCACGCAGATGAAATATCTGATATTGTCATTGAAGAAAAAATATCTGTTGTTGTTACAGGAGCAGGTAATCCATCAAAATATATGAAAAAATGGATTGAAGCCGGAATAATGGTTATACCTGTTGTTGCGTCAGTTGCTATGGCAAAGCTTGTTGAAAGATCAGGGGCTTGTGCTGTAATAGCTGAAGGTGGAGAAAGTGGTGGTCATGTTGGTGATTTGACTACTATGAGTTTAGTTCCTCAAGTATGTGATGCTGTCAGTATACCAGTTATAGCTGCTGGCGGAATAGCTGATGGTAGAGGAGTATGTGCTGCATTTATGTTGGGAGCACAGGGTGTTCAGTTAGGTACACGTTTTTTAGTAGCTAAAGAATGTTCAGTACACCAAGTATACAAGGATAAAATACTTAGGGCTACAGATATTTCAACCATAACCACAGGTAAAAGATTAGGTCATCCTGTCAGAAGCTTAAAAACACCTTTTTCTAAAGAGTATTTTAAAAAAGAGTATTCTAACGTGTCAGATGATGAGCTTGAAGCTATGGGATCGGGTGCTTTAAGACTTGCAGCAGTTGCAGGTGATGAAAAAAGAGGATGCTTTTTAGCTGGTCAAATTGCTGGAATGGTAAAAAAAGAGCAAACAGCAGATGAAATTATCAGTGAAATATTTGAAGAAACAGAATTAATTTTGAATGGAGCATATAAATGGGTAAAATAGCTTTTGTATTTTCCGGTCAAGGTGCTCAACATACCGGAATGGGTTTTGATTTATATAACAATAGTCCAATAGCAAAAAAAATATTTGAAAAAGTGGAAACTATTAAGCCGGGTACTATGGAGCTTTGCTTTAATGGCTCAAAGGAAGATTTAGCACAGACTAAAAATACTCAACCATGCTTATACTGTGTTGATTTGGTAGCAGCCCTTTCACTGTTTGATGAGGGAATAAAACCAGACGTATTGGCTGGATTTTCACTTGGAGAGCTTGCAGCACTTAGCTTTAGCGGTTGTATGAGCTATGAGGATGGTTTTCGAGTAGTATGTAAGCGTGGTGAGTACATGCAAGATGCTGGAGATGAACGTGATAGTGTAATGATGGCTGTACTTAAGCTAGATAACGAAATTGTGGAATCTTTATGTAAAAAATATAAAGAGGTTTATCCTGTAAATTATAACTACTCAGGACAGCTTGTAGTTTCAGGCTCAAAAGATGAAATGGAATTATTTAAGCTTGATGTAAAAGAAGCAGGTGGTAAAGCATTGCCTTTAAATGTAAGCGGAGCCTTTCATTCTCCTTTTATGTCATCAGCAGAGATTAGATTTAAAGAATATCTTAAAGAAGTTGAGTTTAAAACTCCTCAAATACCAGTATACTCAAATTGCACAGCCATACCTTATACTGAAAATGTATCTGAATTATTGGCCAGTCAGTTGATGAAGCCTGTTCTATGGCAAAAATCAGTTGAAAATATGATAAATGATGGTGTAGATACGTTTATTGAAGTTGGTGTAGGAAAAACATTGAGTGGTTTTATATCTAAAATATCTCAAGAAGTAGCAATTTACAATGTCGAAGACATGGAAAGCCTTAGTAGGACTATAGCGGAGGTAAGAGATGTTAAAAGGTAAGGTAGCTGTAATAACAGGCGGTTCAAGAGGAATAGGAAAAGCCATAGCTATAAAGCTTGCACAGTGTGGAGCTGATATTGCAGTTATATATGCAGGTAATGAAGAAAAAGCGAAAGAGACCTGTGAACAAGCTAAGAGTTTAGGTGTTAAAGCGTTTAGCTTTAAATGTGATGTGTCTAGCTTTAATGAAACTAAACAAACAGTTTCAGATATAGTAGAAAAGCTTGGAACAGTAGATATCCTAATTAATAATGCAGGCATAACTAGAGATGGACTGATGCTATCAATGAAAGAAGAAAGCTTCGATGCCGTATTAGATACTAATTTGAAAGGCGCTTTCAATATGATAAGGCATTGTTCAAGCATTTTTTTAAAGAAAAAATGTGGAAAAATTATAAATATAAGCTCTGTTTCTGGACTTATGGGTAACGCAGGACAAGTTAATTATTCAGCATCTAAGGCTGGATTAATAGGTCTGACAAAATCAGTAGCCAGAGAGCTCGCAAGCAGAAATATATGCTGCAACGCAGTTGCACCTGGATTTATTGAAACAGAGATGACAGATAATATAGACGAGACTAATCAACTATTAAGTAAAATACCTCTAGGTCATATGGGAAAACCAGAGGATGTAGCTGAATTTGTGGCGTTTTTATGTAGCGCTAATTATATTACAGGTGAGGTTATAAGAGTTGATGGTGGATTAGCAATGTAAAGTGTGAAATAAAAAAATATTTCACTCTAAAGTTTTTTGGAGGTAATTATGAAAAGAGTTGTTGTAACAGGACTAGGAGCTATTACTCCTATAGGAAATGATGTTGATACGTTATGGGAAAATCTAATCAAAGGTAAATGCGGTATTGGACCTATAACTAAGTTTGATGCTTCTGAATATAAGGTTAGCTTAGCGGCTGAAGTAAAAGACTTTGACGCATCCCTATATATGGATAAAAGTGAAATAAAAAAGAGCGATTTATTTTCTCAATATGCCATAGCAGCAGTAAGTCAGGCAGTAGCCGATAGTGGTATAGAAAATAATATTTCTCCTGAACGCTTTGGCGTTTATTTTGGCTCTGGTATTGGAGGAATTGCAACATTTTCAAGCGAAGTTGAAAAATTATTGACTAAAGGCAATAGAAAGGTTTCTCCGCATTTTATACCGATGATGATATCAAATATGGCTGCTGGCAATATAGCTATAAAATTTAATGCACAAGGTCCTTGCTTACCAGTTGTCACAGCCTGTGCAACAGGTACAAATGCAATTGGAGAAGCATTTAGAGCAATTAAGTTTGGTTATGCGGACGCTATAATTGCAGGAGGCTCAGAGGCATCAATATTGCCAGCCGGAGTAGTTGGATTTGATAATATGCTTGCACTTCACATTTTAGATAACCCAAAGGAAGCATCAATTCCATTTGATAAAAGACGAAGTGGTTTTGTTATGGGAGAAGGTGCAGGAGCTTTAATATTAGAAGAGTATGAGCATGCTGTAAAAAGAGGAGCTAAAATATACGCCGAGATTAAAGGATACGGATGTACTTGCGATGCACATCACATAACTGCACCAAATCCGGAAGCAATTGGCGCAACAAGGGCAATATTAGGTGCAATTGTAGAAGCTAATATGCAGGATGAAGAAAGTGTTTATATTAATGCACATGGAACTAGTACACCATTAAATGATGTATCAGAAACAAAGGCTATAAAAAAGGCTTTAGGTGATAAGGCATATAAGGCACTTGTTAGCTCTACAAAATCAATGACTGGTCATATGCTTGGTGCAGCAGGAGCAGTTGAAGCTATAGCTTCAATATTAGCTATAAAAGAAGGTGTTATACCACCGACCATTGGGCTAGTAGAACAGGACCCAGAATGCGATTTAGATTATGTTGCTAACAATGCAAGAGAAAAGGAAGTTGAATTAGCATTATCTATTTCATTAGGCTTTGGCGGACATAATGCCTGTGTTGCGTTTACAAGAATCTAAAACTAGATAGTAGATTTATCATGGATTGGAGCATATATGAATAAGGAAGAAATAAAAAACATATTACCACATAGAGACTCAATGCTTCTTTTAGATGAAGTAACTGTAGATGGAGATGGTAAGGCTATTGGAATCAAAAGCATTGTAGGTGATGAATGGTTTTTAAATGGTCATTTTCCTAACAACCCTGTTGTTCCAGGAGTTATTCTATGTGAGATATTGGCGCAATCAGTATGTATTTTGATGCCAAAGGAAAAGCTAGATGGTGCAACACCATACTTTACAGGATTAGATAAAGTTAGATTTAAATCACCTATAAAACCAGGAGATACTTTAATAACAGAATGTGAAATTATAAAAGAAAAACATCCTTTTGTCTTTGCAAAAGGCAAAGGGTATGTAAACAATAAGCTGTGCATAAGCGCAGAGTTTTCATTTGCAATAATAAAATAATTTATATTTGAAAAAAGTCCTTTAAAAATTTAAGGACTTTTTACGTTTTATATTAACATATTTTTTAATATATGATAAAATAAATATGCATAGACTCAAGCGTAGCTTGAGGTTTTGCATATTTAAAATGGCTGAGCCTATGCTACTACATTTTTGGAGGTTTATATGAAATATAAGGCTATATTTTTTGATAGGGATAATACTATGATTAAACCTGATCCTAATAAAGTTAAATGGCGCAATGAAATGATAAAAAGTTGGTCGGGTAGAGATTATGACGTGGATTATGACAAAATGATAGAGCTATTTGACAGAGCAGGCTATCCTAAGAATGGATTAAAAAGTGTGGATGAAGAAATAGAGTTTAAGAAGAAGTATTTTGAAGAGATTTTAAAAGAGCATGGAGCAACTGAAAATCTTCAAGAGAGGGCACTTATTTTACATAATGAACTTTGGTGTAACAGTAGTGTATTGTTTGATGAAACAATCGAGGTTTTAGAGTACTTCAAGTCAAAGGGTTACAAAATGGGTGTTATAAGTGATACATCTCCTTCATTACAGCTATCTTTAGAAAAAATAGGGTTAGGTAAATATTTTGAAAGTTATACTTGCAGTGACTTAGCAGGAGCCATGAAACCAGACCCTATTATATATAATATAGCTCTTAAGAGTTTAGGTGTGGAAGCTAATGAAAGTATTTATGTTGATGACTATGATGTAGAGTCTGATGGTGCTAGAGATTTAGGATTTTTATCCTTTCATATAGTTAGGGACGGTGAAAAGAAAAGCAAATGGGATATAAGTTCACTAAAAGAAATAATTGAGTACATAGAACAAACTGATAAGTAAAATAGGTGGTGTTTATAGTTTATGAATAGACTGTTATATCCAATAAGTGAAGAAGTTTTCAAACAAAATGTCAAGATACATTTTGATAATATTAACGAAGGATTTTCTAGATTTAAGCATGATATGCTGGAAGGAAAAACTGAAGATGAGTTAATAGAGTATATGCAAAATGCTTATGATGAAAATGGCTTTGATAATTTTTATATCGATTTATACCTCAATAGAATTGATGAAGCTAATGAGGATAAATTCATAAGTATGCTCTGTAATGAGGATAAAAAGACATATGAAGCTATAAAAAAAGAATATGACACTAGTACAATATACTATAAAGTTGACAAAAGCTTAATTCCATTTATGACAAGATTAAATACTAGAGAAATATTATTTACAACAATATACTTAACAAAATTTCCAAAAACTATATGGGGAAATTATAATATGAAGTTCCCAGTCTTTTATGAATAAAAAGTAAAAATGCGGGTTTAAGCCCGCATTTTTTTGTAAAATTTATATCTTTATATTTAAGGATTATTTAATAATTTTATTGATATATTTAGCCATAAACAAAGTGTGAAGAAAAAACACTCTTCACGCTATGGAAGGGAGACAAAAATACAATGTACAAGCGTATACTGAAAAAGGATTTACTAAGAAAAAAGACAATGAATATTATTCTATTAATATTTATAACACTGTCTGCTATGTTTATGGCAAGCAGCGGAAACAATTTAATTTCCGTAATGTCTGCAACTGATAGATATATAGAAAAAGCGGGTGTAAAGGACTATATAATAATGTCAATGTCGGATATGGAAAATGACGACAAGATAGAAAGTTTTCTAAACAACAGTGAAAACGTTGAGGATTGGTTTGTAGACAGGCTTATTTATATATCTCCCGATAAAATAATGAGAGAAAATCAACAAAAGCTAATCAGCGGTAGTGATAATGCAATGTTTTTTGATATTGTCACTACAAAGCAGCAAAATTTTTTTGATGATAAAAATAATCAGATAACCGAAATTCCAAAAGGTGAAGTGTATGTATCACAAAAATATTTGAATTATGTCAAATTAAAATCCGGAGACAAGATCCTATGTGAAATTGGCAATATGAAAAAAGAATTCGTAATTGCAGGCTCTGTTAAGGATGCAACAATGGGATCCACCATGATGGGGGCAACAAGAATTCTGATTAATGATGATGATTTCAATGAAATTGCTAAGCTGCCAGATAATAGCTTTGCACTTATGTATTCAATAGATGCAAGTGACTTAGATAAATTCACTATTGAAGCAAATAAAGGAAATTTTAACAGAATAGTAGACATAACAATACCCCTTGTAAAGCTTACTTATATCATGGATACGATATTAGCGCTAATGCTTTTTATAGTAAGCATATGCCTTATAATAATATCAATCGTAGTTCTAAGATTTACCGTATCCTTTACAGTAAGTGAGGAATTTAGGGAAATAGGAATTATGAAAGCTATAGGAATAACTCCAGGGAAAATAAGAGGGCTTTATATAGTTAAATATCTTGTAATTTCCTCTGTGGGTGCTGCATTGGGATATGTCTTAAGTATTCCTGTTTCAAGATATTTAATTAGTCAAGTATCAACAAATATAGTTATAGAAAAAACATATTCAGCAGATATAGCAGGTATAGTTGCAGTAATGCTTATGATTGGAATAATCATGCTGTTTTGCTATCAAAGCACAAAAATAGTTAATAAATACTCTCCTATTGATGCCATAAGAAACGGTACTACAGGTGAACGATTCAAGAAAAAGGGCTTAATACGAATGAGCAAAAGTCCGTTCAGAGCTGTGGTATTTATGGCAATAAATGATATATTAAGCAGCTTCAGACGCTTTGCAACAATGACAGCGGTCTTTACTCTTGGTATTATCGTAATTATAATACCATTAAATACAATCAATACTCTAAAAAGCGACAATTTGCTGTATTGGTTTGGGCTTGCGCCGTGTGACTACTTTATTTCAAACGAATCTATGATTTTTCAGGCTGTAAATACTGAAAGAGGCGAAATAGAAAAAGTAGTAAATAAAACAAAGGAAAGATTAAAAAATGCGGGTATAGATGCAGAGGTCTTTTGGCAGGTTATGCTGAAATCCCGCATAGCATATGAGGATAATACATTAAATATCAGTTTACATCAATATACAGGCACAACTCTTGAAAAAAATGCCTTCATAGAGGGAAGTGCACCAAAAAATGCTAATGAAATAGCGGTTGCACACTTAACGGCAGATACTCTCGGTATTAAAGTTGGAGACATGGTAAAGCTGATGATAGGTGACATGGAGGATAGCTTTATTGTTACAGCAATATTCCAATCTATGATGGATCAGGGAATGGGCGCCTTAATTTCTGAAAAATACATGCTTGACTATAAAAACTCAACAGGTGCACTGGCAATGCAGCTTTTAATTAATAACGGGGAAAAAGATATTGAGCGTATAAAAGAGATTTTTTCTGAATCTATCGTACAAAAACCTGAGGAATATATAAACGGATTGATAGGTGGTATTTCGGATATGATACGAGGACCACAAATAGCAATTACAGTTATTGTAATTCTTGTAAATATACTGGTTGCTGTACTTATGGCAAAAAGCTTTATAACAAAGGAAAAAAGCGAAATAGGACTTTTAAAAAGCATAGGCTTTTCAAACAAAGCCGTTATATCATGGCAGATGACAAGAGTAGGTATAATATTAATAATATCGATGATTTTAGGCATAATTTTGTCAGAGCCACTTGGACAGCTTACATCAGGAGCTGTATTTAAAATGATGGGTGCAAGCAGCATAGAATTTGATGTAAATTATTTAGAGGTGTATATTTTATATCCGTTGATAATTTTTATAGGCACTATGGCGGCAAGTTTTTTAGCTATATTAAGCGTAAGGAAAATCAATCCGAGAGATACCGGAAATATTGAATAAGCAAATAGGAGGTTACTATGAACAACATATTAGAGGTAAAAAACCTTTGTAAAACATATATCATAAATAAAAGACAAAATAATGTTTTGAAAAATGTAAATTTTTCAATAGAGGAAGGAGAAATGACAGCTATTATGGGGCCATCCGGCTCAGGAAAATCAACTCTTTTATACGCCGTTTCAGGAATGGATGATATTACAGCGGGAAGCGTTAAATTTTTAGGCAATGAGCTAAGGGCTTTAAGTCAAAAAGAGCTTGCGGGTATAAGGCTTGAAAAAATAGGATTTATATTTCAGCAAATGTATATGCTTAAAAATTTAACTGTACTTGACAATATTTTGCTACCTGCATATCAATTAAAAAACAAAATCAGCAAGAAGCAAAAAACACTAAAGGGACAGGAGCTTATGCACAAGCTAGGGATAATAGATATAGCCGAAAATGACATAAACGAGGTCTCGGGGGGGCAGCTGCAAAGAGCTTGTATTTGCAGAAGCATGATAAATTCTCCTGAGGTTATTTTTGCTGATGAACCAACAGGCGCGTTAAATCGTGCAGCTTCTGATGAGGTTATGGAGGAGCTTGTAAAGCTTAACAAGGATGGAACTACAGTAATTCTTGTAACACATGATGTTAAGGTGGCAGCAAGATGCAAAAGGATTTTGTTTATTGTTGACGGCAATATTAAGGGAGAGTATAATTTAGATAAGAATGCGGAAAAAACGCCTAAGGACAAGGAGAGAGTACTTAATAACTGGCTGCTTGATATGGGATGGTAAAATGGTAGATATTTTAATTACAGAGGATAACAAGGAAATAAAAAAGCTTCTGAGTGACTTTCTGTCAGCAGAGGGCTACTCGGTGCATGCTGTGGAAACAGGAGAAGAAGCACTTGAATATTTCTTTAATAATGAGATTAGGCTTGTATTGCTTGATATAATGCTTCCCAAGCTTGACGGCTTTGAGGTTTGCAGAAAAATCAGGGAAGAAAACGACACGCCAGTTATAATAGTCAGTGCCAAATCTCACAAGGAGGATAAGCTTAACGGATTAATACTAGGCGCGGATGATTACATTGAAAAGCCATATGATATTGATTTGCTGACAGCAAAAATAAAGGGCATATTTAAAAGAAGATATAAAGCTGATATCATAAGAGATGACAATATTATAATAGATGAACAAAAAAGAAAAGTATGTGTAAACGATGCTGAGCTTACAATGACTGCAAAGGAATATGAGCTTCTTTTGCTTTTTATAAAAAACAAAGGAAAAACCTTGCAAAAGGATTGGATATTCAATAAAATATGGGGATTCGACAGCTTTAGTGAGCCTCAAACGCTCACAGTTCACATACAGTGGCTTAGACAAAAAATTGAAAAAAATCCCAAAAAACCTGAAAAATTGATTACTGTATGGGGTGTGGGCTACAGATACGAATAGTTTTAGTAAAAGCTATTATGTATTTACAGTATTAAACGGAGGCTGTATTATATGAAGGAATTAAACAAGGCATTTATTGCTGTAACAATTATCATAACAGCTATAATAATGGCGGCGAATATTTTTTTGCCGTCTGTTTTTTCTGTAAAGGATGCACGTCAATACCAAGTTGAAATATCTAGAGCTGCAAATGATATTTGGCTGAAAAATCAAATAGATTTAACACAGTATCCGAGCATTGAAAAAATTACAAAGCTTACAGATGAGGATAATTTAAAAGACTTTATAGAGGGAGAAAACAAGGATTATGTCATAAAAATTATAAATGATGAATGGTACAGGTTTGACTACACTTCAAATGTGAACGTGGCATCAACAAAAGTAATTATTTTTATGAATTCAGCTTTAATTGCAGTAGGGACAATAGCTTTGGGCTTTGTATGGTATATAAAAGTAAAAATAATATGTCCCTTTAACAAAATATATAATCTACCCTATGAGCTTGCAAAGGGAAATCTTTTATCAGGGATAAAGGAAGATAAAAGTCGCTACTTTGGTAAATTTTTATGGGGACTTGATATGCTCAGAGAAACCCTTGAGGATAGAAAAAAGCGTGAGCTTGAGCTGCAAAAAGAAAAGAAAACAATTATACTTTCCATATCTCATGACATAAAAACACCCCTTAGCGCTATAAAGCTTTATTCAAAGGCTATTGAAAAAAATCTTTATGATACTGAACAAGGGCGTCTTGAAATAGCAAGAAATATAAATGAAAAGGCCGATGAAATAGAAAGACATATTACAGATATAATAAAAAGCTCTAATGAAAATTTTTTGGATTTCAAAGTAAATGCAGGTGAATTTTATTTAAGTAATCTTATAGATGATATAAGCTCATATTACAAGGAAAAACTGATGCTTATAAAAACTGAATTTATAATAAATAAATATGATAACTGCATAGTACACATAGATTTAGGTAAAACCATAGAGACTATGCAGAATATTATTGAAAATGCCATAAAATACGGTGATGGACGCTATATAAAAATAGACTTTTCTCAAGAGGAAAATTGTAGAATAATAACAATATCAAACAGTGGCTGCAGCCTATTAGATGAAGAAATACCTCATATATTCGACAGCTTTTGGAGAGGCTCCAACACTAAAAATGCGGATGGAAGCGGACTTGGGCTGTATATAGCAAGGGAACTTATGCACCTAATGGATGGAGAAATTTTTGCATCAAAGCAAAATGACGAAATGAGTGTAAGTATTGTTTTGCCAATGGTATAAGTTTTTCTCCAATTTTTTATTGTTACATTTTATAACAAATTATAAATATTTATTTTATACTTTCTAATAACTCTGCAACTTTATCCCTATACTCTTGATTATGATCAAGCCACATTTCTGTGTGCTTACTGTCCGAAACAGTCCATATCTTCTTATTTTCTCCTTGTATACTATCATAAATATCCTTACCCATAAAATAAGGTGTTACAGTATCTACTTCACTGTTTATAATTAATACAGGAATATTAATATTGCTAACTGCTTCACTAACCTCAGCATCACTATATGCAAATCCCAAATTTAGTTTATTTACAACATTACCACACCATGTCATATAGGATACCGGAATGCCAATATCCATGTTTCTCATTTCCTCTTCAACCATCCATTTCATACTGCTGACAGGACAATCTAATACTAAAAAGTCAATATTATTCACAGTATTGCTATATCCAAGTGCTAAACCAGCAGTTGCCCCACCAAAGGAAGTTCCCCAAACTCCTAAAAATTGTTCAGGAGCATAAGCTCGTATATAATCTATGTAATCAATTAAATCATATTTTTCCCAAAATCCAAATGTTGTATATTGTGCTGTATTTTCATTTGAACTTCTTTGATCATATGTTAATACATTGTAGCCTTGCTCTAAAAACATTTCCGCTACCGGATAATTTGAATATCTATTACCGCCTAATCCATGTACAAGTATTACAGTTTTGTTGTCTTTGCTATTTCCTGATTCAGTTGCAAAAATATAATCTGCTGGAATAACATGACCATCAAATGATGATATAATTTCAATTTTTTCGATGTTATATGTACTGTAAAATTCATCATAATTGATACCGTATTTTTCAAAAAAAGAATCTCCTACTCCAGTTGTACCTTCATTAGTAACTAACTGAGTAGAAGCCATAAACACTTGAGAACCTATAAAATATGACATGCCTATTACAACTATAAGACTTATAAGCGTAACTCCACCAATAATTAATTTCAACTTAGTTATTTTTTTCATACAAATTTATTCCTCCAAATTTTTAAAAGCTTTTTAGTAGTATCTTGAATAATTGTATAACATTAGTAAAGTATACCATATAAAATATTTTATAGTCAAACTTATTAACGCTTAAGCTTAAAAATATATTTAGCAAAAAAATAAAACGCGGGGATAACCCGCATTTTGTATTAATACATATTTCTTAAAATTTCTATTCTTTTTTCTATCGGTGGATGGGTTGAAAATAGTGGTAAAACCCAATGTGATGGATTGAATATATATAGACACATCATTTCATCTCCACCAAGACTTTTCACTTGATCTTTAGAGTATTCTGGGGTCATGTTAGAAATCTTTGTTAAAGCATCTGCTAACCCCTCTGAGTATCCGCAAATTCTTACAGCATTTGCATCTGCCATATACTCTCTTTTTCTTGATATAGCAAGATTTATAAGTTTTGCAACTACCTTTATAAATATAGATAATACAAGTCCTGCTAACGCTATAAGTGCAAGTGCTGAGCCGTCATTTTTTGAGTTGCTTTTGCTTCTTGTATGTCCACCTCTATAGTTCATTCTGTACAATATAGTGCCAAGCATTATAGCTGCACTCATAAGATAGATTGATACTGTAGAAACCAAGATATCTCTATTTGTTATATGAGACATTTCGTGAGCTATTACACCTTCCATTTCAGGCTTATCAAGTAAATTTATAAGCCCTCTTGTAACACCTATATAAGAATTATTTAGTGATAAACCGCCAGCAAATGCATTTGGAGTATCCGTAGGTACTATATATACCTTTGGTGTTTCTCTAAGACCAGCTGCAATTGCAAGCCCCTCAACAAGATGTAAAACTTCGCGTTCCTCAGGGTTATTCATATCAACCTGATGCCATTTAGTATTGGCACCAATAACATTTTTGCCTATGAAAATTTGAATAGGCAATAGTATGAAAACTATAAAGCAGCCAATCAAACCGCCAAGGGCTATGCTATCATAATAATAGCCTATAGTAAATGCTAATAAAAAAATTACTATAATATAAAGTACAATTAAAGCTACAGTTTTAATCTGATTTTTTCTTACCTGCTCATAGGTAATAACAACATCCCTTGTCATATATTATTCCTATAACTGACTAATTCTTAAATTGTCTGAATATTCTCTTTCAACATCACTTATTTCGTATGTTTCTTCTGCTTTAAAGCCAAACATACCTGCAAGTATTGATGCTGGGAAGGATTGAATAGCTGTATTATACTCTGTAACTGTTTTATTGTATCTTGTTCTAGCATAAGCAATCTTATCTTCAACATTTTTTATATCTTCCATAAGTTTTAAGTAAGATTGATTAGACTTAAGCTCTGGATAGCTTTCTGACATTGCAAATAGCGATGGAACCATTTTTGAAACAGTATCGTTAGCTTTCATTGCTTCACCTTTATTTGAAGAAAGCAGCATTGAACGTAAACTAACTATTTTTTCTAAAGTTTCACTTTCGTATTTTGTTTGCATTTTAATTGTATCAACTAGATTAGTTAATACGTTAGATTTAAGCTTTAATTGTACATCAATAGATGACCAAGCTTCTTTAATGTAGTTTCTTTTTCTTATAAGACCATTATACATTGATATAACAGCTACAATAAGAATGACTACAATTAATAAAAATATCCACATATTGTTTTTTCTCCTATTCCATTATAAATTTTTCTACTTCCTCTTCATTGCTTAAAATAAAAGCAGTCATAGTATTAGATATGCTTTCATCATAATGATTAAGCTTAGAATGAATAAATTTAGCTGTATAAAAATCATCTTCTATTTTTATAAATAGATTAGCTTCTTTTTTTAATTTAGATTTATTATATGTTAGTTTAACCTCTGTTCCTTCAATTACTCCAGTTTTTTCACCTTTCTTTATAGGTAAAGCGCTAAGTAACATATTTACTAATTCATAGGCTTTATCTCTTTCAATGGGTGTAATATAATCTGCCACATATACGTTTGACACTATAATCAACTACCCTTCAATTTCTTTTTTTAATGAGTCTAAGTCAGATTCTACACTTTCGCCAAATATCTCAGATCTAAGTGCTTCTAAATCATCATTAGTAGAAATAGTTGAATCATATTTTGAAAAATCATTTTCTTTGTTAGAGCCTTTTTCTAATTCTCTAAGTGATTCAATTTTGAATTTTTGAGAATTAACCTTCTCTTCCATTCTTTCAAGTTCTTCAAAAACATTGTTTTTAGCTGTTTTTGTAAGTACCTTATTTACATTTTCATTAGCTTTGTTAACCTTATCTTGAGCTATTATGTTTTCTTTTCTTCGTTTTGCTTCTTCTATTCTATCATTTATTTCGTCAAGACTGTCTCTTAATAAAATAACCTGTTGCTTTTGCTCATCTAAGGATTCTTTTAACTTGTCAGCTTGTGTTTTAAAGTTATTTCTTTGTTCAAGAGCTTCTTTTGCATCATTTTCATTATTAGCTTTTAAAGCATTTGCAGCTCTATTGTGCCATAAAGTAACCTTTTTGTTTGCTTCTTCATATAAAGCGTTAAGTCTTTTTTCTTCAGCCATGCATTGAGCTACTGCGTCAGTTGTTTCTTTCTTTACATTTTCTAGATCTCTTATTGCTTGCTCTACTATAATTTTTGGATCTTCTATTGCATCTAATGCATTGTTTGCATACCCCTTTAACATACTACTTATTCTATTAAATATACCCATATTTATTACCAACCTTTCTTAAGTTATTTATTATAGTAATTGTATAATATTTATAATTAAAATGCAATACAAAAAAGTAAATAATTTTTACTTTTTTAAATTATATTTTAATTAACGGATATTTAGACTAAAATAAATATGACAAATCTATAATTAAATTATAGATTTGTCATTAGTTAAATTAGTTATAATTTTTAATTAAATGGTAAATTTTCCTGTACCAGACCCTCAAATATGTCACTAACTTGCTGTTGTAATGTTTCAGAAGTACAAGTATAATCTCCTATAGACACATATCCCATAGATGGTATGATATAATTTTCTACCTTTGTTCCGTCCTCAAGAACAAAAGAAATTTTGTAAGATTTTCCAGTTGATTGTGCATTAGCAATTGCTTCATAGTTTTCATTGCTAAGTTCTGCAATTTTTGTTTGTTTAAATGAGTTTATTAAAATATTTGCAGCGTCCTTATCTAGTGTTTTTAGTACCTTTGTTCCCATGTGATCTAATATTTCAACTTTTGTAATACGGTCATTGATACCCATTTTATTGAAATAATCTTTAATGTCAATAGCAGAATCATCTGACTTTGCTACGTTTTGTGCAATATAGAATTTTCCTTCAAAATTTATTGCTACACGAAACTCTGAATTATATTCATTTAATGAATATATTGTTCCACCTGCTCCGAAAGTTGCATCTTTAGAAACATTTCCAAGTTTTTGTCCTAAACTATTTTCTTTTATTTCAAATTCAGTGCCATCATTAATAAAAGCATATCTGTAACCCTCATAATTCATTATTTTACGAGGCCCATTTTCACAATTAGCTGGTGATTCAATAGCATTTTGCGGTTCATTAGGGTTTGTTGGTATATTGCTTTGCTTCCAAATCATACCTATACCAGCCACTACCATAAGACTGGCTGCTACTCCTACCCATTGTTTTATTTTCTTAGATTTTGATTTTGAGTATGTCATTATATTAATCTCCTTAGTATAATTATTTTCCTTATTAGTTTTATTTACTTCTACTTGCTCTAATATATTTTTAAGCATTCTTTCTTTTTGTTCTTTTGTTGGTTGTATTAAATCTAGACTTTTATTTAATTTATTTTTATTCAAGAAGCTCACCCCCTAATATATTTTTAAGTATTTCTCTTCCTTTTTTTAGTCTTGATCTTAATGTAGAAGCATTTATTTTTAACAGATTTGCTATTTCATCTGTACTGTAACCTTCATAATAATGCAAATAAATCGGCATTTTATATTTATCTGGAAGCTTAAGTACAATTTCAAGTATTTCACTATGTTCATCACTGTAATAGGCATCATGATAGTTCATGTCAAAAGCTATGTTTTTCTTCCACCAGTGTTTTAATTGATTTTTACAGTGATTTTGAGTTGTTACAATAAACCATGCCTTTTCATGTTCTTTGTTTTTGAACTGTACATCTTTTTCAATAACTTTTACAAATACAGCTTGTACTACATCTTCAGCATCAGTAGGATTTCTTAGTAACATAAAGCATATGCGATAAACCATATCTACATATTCATTATAAAGCTCTGTAATTATCTTGCTCGTACGCTGCAAGCCGTTACTCATTATTATCCTCCTTTCTACAACCCTCTAACTGTAATACAAATTAATAAGTAGTTTTGTTGAGTTTTTTTATAAAATTTTATTATTTTTTTATTAGTATAATTATTTTTTTTATTTCTATTAATTTGTATTTAGTTTATATATTTGTTATTAAGAGTACTATTTACTATTTACTAAAAACTTTTGTTGATATATAATAATATAATGTTGATATTTAGGAGGCATGGACAT
>DLNM01000053.1:0-37096 GCA_002479485.1 Firmicutes bacterium UBA7510
TATTAGGGGTTATAATTTCAATATAATGAATTTAAAGATTAATAAAAAAGGTAAATACTTAGGATATGGAAGAACTATATAGAAAAAATGAAAATGAAACAAATGAATTTGTAACTAAAGCTATAAGATTAATGTTAGTATTTGTTCTTATAATTGGAGCTCTATGTAAACTTAATATTTTTGATGTTTCTGATTATATAATTGATGGATTTATTTTTGCATCATTGTTACCATTAGTTTTACCTACAGTATTAGTAGATATTTTGCATATTTATAATAAATGGATTAAGTATATATTAATTCTATGTGTAGTAATTACTACAGGTATAGCATATGTTGTTTTTACTTATCAGGCATTAATTATTTTTATTGTTCCTTCTATTCTGGCAACATTCTATCTTGATAAAAGAGTTATGCTGTTTACAGGTATTTCAACAGTTATAATTATTATAATTTCCCATTTCATAACAGGATTTTACTTATTTCAGCCGTGGATTGAACCATTTACAGATATAAAATTGATTATGTTATATGGAGCATTGCCAAGAGTGCTTCAATATACATTTTGCTTGATTTTATTGTATATTTTGTCTAAAAGATATTCAAAATTTATATCTAGCCTTTATTCTTTTATGGGTGAAGAAACTATATGTGATAGAAAAGATGTTAAACCTACATATGGTAAGAATGAATTAGATATAGATGAATTGGATAAAGTTATCGGATTAATGACAGAACGAGAAAAAGATGTTTTTAAACTTTTAGTAACAGGACATACTAATGCTCAAATTGCCAATACTCTTTATATATCACATGGAACCGTTAAAAATTATGTTTCTGTTATCTATGATAAGATAGGTGAAAGAGACAGAACTGCTCTAGTATTGAAATATAGCTCATATTACCGTAATTGTGACCTAAGTCATATATAAAATTATGACTTATATCATATATAAATATTACCGTAGTAACTATTAAAATAAACACTCAAATGAGATACTTAGGCTATTAAATTTTAATAGGAGTGTTTAATATGAAGAAAAAATTTTTATGGAAATTATTGTTGAGTGTAGTTATTTTATTTGTTATTTTGGTAGTGATAAACTTTATACCAACATGGAATTTAAAAACTAATGGAATGAATATGCTGGAGGGAGATTTTGTAGACGTATACTATGAAACTGCTGAAGCTGCTGAAGCAGCAGCTAAAGATGTATTTGAGCTAGCAAATTCACAAGCTGAAAATATTGCAACTAGACTAGGTTTTACAGAAAAACAAGACGTTAAAATATACATCTATGATAATCAGTTAACTATGCAATCTAAAAAATATGGATATATAGCTCCTTGGTTGGGGCTTAAATGGTATATTGGAGATAATATAGGCACAGATGTTATTCTTACTTCACCGGCCAATCCGGGAAAAGAGCATAATTATGATTCTGTTAGAAACGCTGTTCTTCATGAAATGGTGCATGGATATGTAAGCACAATTAATTCTGATATAAGCTTATGGCTAACAGAGGGAATGGCTCTGTATTTGTCAAATGGTGAACCGTTTTATAAAAAATACTTACAATCAATTGATATACCTTCTTATAAAGATATACAAACAAGAAGCCCAATTAAATTTTCTAATATAGGAGGATATAGTTTGGCTCATACCTATATCGAATATTTAGAAAAAACATATGGATGGAACAGAGTTTTAGAATTGATTAAATCAGAAAATTATATGGAAGTATTTGAAAAATCAGAGAAGGACATATATTCTGAGTGGATTGAATATTTGCTAAATTATTATCAATAATTAATATATATTTATGCGAAAGAATGTATGTAATATAAAATAGAAAGTTGGGGGATTTATGAAAAAACATATAATTATTGCAGGTGTACCGCGCAGGGAAAAGCACAATTTCACAAATGATTTCTAAAACATTTGGTTATCAGCATGTTAGCATGGATTCAATTATAACAGCTGATTTTACTATTGAAGAAAGATATCAAATACTAAAAGAAAATGATACGCCAAATGATTATACATTTTATAATTCTAATGAGGAAAATTATAAGAGCTGTTTTGAAATTGTAGATATTAGTAAGCTAATAAAAAAACAATGTGTATTATATGGATTGCTTTTCTTTGAAACTTCGAGAAACAGGGAGAATGTAATAAATTCATTTTTACAATCGTTATAAATAGATATATTGCATAATACAAAGTTTACTAATTCCAATTTATTGAACTATTATATAAAGGAGATAGTAATAGACAAAGCATATAACAAATAGAAAATGGTATTTCACAATTGTTTAGAACACTTTGTACAGTCTGTTACTAAAAATAAGTATGAAAATACAGCGAATAAATACATATGACGATATTAGATTTGAAGGACAAGTGTTAAAACAACATGGTGCATATTTAATTGATGATAAATTTCCTTGTCAATTTCTTATTAAAGACATTGATTCAGCAATAGTGTATTACCATGATTATGATAACATTGTAGAAATTATTGATGAGTTTAGATTTTATACGAAGCATATATGTAATTTTTATAATGCGAATAACATGTTAATTAAAAATTATGATAATGTTAAGCTTTTTATGGCTAATATTAATGAACTTCAGCCATCACAATTTTATATAAACTCTGAAAAGATGAATAATATAGCAAGCTGGGCTAAAAATACAGAACATTTTATAATACCAGTATTGAAAAAAGAAAATGATTTAATTGTATTGGATGGACATACAAGGCTTTATTTAGCTAAAAAATTAAATATTGAAGAAGTATATGTATATGAAGATAGCTCAGATGATTATATTTGGGGGTTTGTGGATGAGGCGAAAAAAAGAAATATAAACACTATAAATGATTTGAAACTTGTATCAAATGAAGATTACAAGGAGCTTTGGCATAAGTTCTGTGATGATTTTTTTAATAGATAAGTTAAAAGCAAAAGCAAGGCTGAGCCTTGCTTTTACTATTTTTTATTTACAAAGATTATTACATACTCTCAGATTATTACATATTCTCTTTCAAATACTCCAATATTTCAGAAGCATTAGTATCTGGTTTAACTTTTTCCCATACCTTTTCTATGATACCATTTTCGTCTATTAGGTAAGTTGTTCTAGCAACACCCATGCTTGTTTTGCCATACATTTTCTTTTCCTTCCACACATCATAATCCTTTATTGCTTTTAGTTCTGGATCTGATAAGATTATGAAAGGAAGCTCATGTTTTTGTGCAAATTTAGTATGAGAAGCTTCACTATCTTTGCTTATACCTATTACTTCAATACCAAGCTCCTTATATTCATTGTATGCTGCAGTAAATGCAGTTGCTTGTCTTGTTCAGCCAGATGTATTATCCTTAGAATAAAAATATACTATTACTTTTTTACCATTAAAATCTGATAGCTTAACAGTGTTTCCATCCTTATCATTAAGCTTTATTTCAGGTGCTTTTGAACCTTGATTTAACATTTTTTTACCTCCCATATTCTTTTGTTATTTCATTAAAAATACATATTTATTATCTGTTGACTGTTCTTGGCTAAACGAAAAGCCTATTCTGTCAAAGTTTTTTATACCATCAATATTATTAATTTCATTTTCAGCCATATATCTGACCATTTCTCCTCTTGCCATTTTAACGTAAACTCCATTTTCTTTTATTTTCCCATTTGAGAATTCTCCAAAAATAGCTGATACAAACCTAATGTCAGGAGTCAAATATTTACTTATTGTCTTGCTATATTCTTCTGAAGCAAGATTTAAAATTTCATTTTCATTGTCTATAAGTTCATTAAAAATTAAGTCTTTTCAATAATCATATAGGTTTTTACAGAAGTCTATTTTTAACTTAGCTTGCATTTCTAGTCTATAGGGAACTATACCGTCTAATGGTTTTAATATTCCGTAAAATCCAGAAAGTATCCGTAAGTTTTTTTGAATATATTGAAAATATTTATTTTCAAAAATCTGTGGAGACATGTATTTATATTGTATTCCGTCATATGTTAGAATTGCTGTACTTAAGCTTGTCCTAAGATTCATATTTTGGTATCTTTCATAATTAAGCTTTGCTATTTCATCATTGCAGTTTAAGATTTTTTTTAGCTCATCAAATGGAAGTGATTTCATGTAATCTGCGAGTTTTTCAGCCTTGTCTATAAATTTTGGCAAATCTATATAAGAAGGATATTCAGTGTCTATATGCATTTTTTTAGCTGGTGAAATAATAATTTTCATGTTTACTCCTACTTATCGTAATAGTATTCTACTATAATAATATCAGAAAAATACAATGTTTTCAATAATACAAACTGTGGGATGTATGTCAGCTTATAGTTTGATACAGGATATTGCTTATTAAAAATTTAGGTGAAAATATGATATAATATTACTACCTAGATTTTTTATTGTTATTATTAAGTATTAGAAAACTGAAAATTGGTTAGCTATTCCATAAAACATATAATCAGCCATATTTAAAGCTTCTGCTTCAATTTGATCATAGATTGCAATATCCTCTTCATATTTTCCTGCGAGCCGTAGTACAGCCTCTTTTTCAGTCATCTGTAAGTGACTATAAAGTAACTCTTTCCATTTTGATTCATCCCAATATGGATTAATTTGAGCTAGAAAAGCTGCAATTTCATCGGCATTAGCGTACCATTTTTTACGTGCTTCATCAGCAGCTTTTGTATCATTATTTTTAGCAGCATTTACTAAATCAGCTGCAATGAGTAAGTGTTGTGTAAATAGGTCTTTGAAATGATCAGCGATTTCATCTCCATAAAACTGTCTAAATAATTCTGCAAAATCACTAGGATTTCTTAAAAGACGCTTGGTGGTTGGATCCAAATCTCCTAAATTTGCAGCCGTACTGATAATAAAAGAACGTGTCCAGTGAACATGTTGCTCCCAGAGCATCCGTAACTGATTTAAAAGCGCTACTTGGTACAGCGTATATCTAAAGTCCATAAAAGTATTAATTCTCCTCTCCAATATATATTTATCAATTAATATATGCTTAAAAACAAAGTTTGCTTGCATTAGTCATCTATCACATTTTTAAGAATAAAATGTAATAAAAATTAATTAACATTTGACATATTTAATAAAATTATTCTAATATTATTAATAAAATTATTCTAATATTATTAATAAAATTATTCTAATATTATTATTAAAAATAAATAATATGTTATATAGGTAAAAAATGGTTGAAAATTATTATGAAGGGTATAAAATATTATATAAATTAAAGCAAAGGATTTGATAGAAAATTATGAAAAATAGTAAAAATCGAAAATTATACATAATTGTTTTAATAGTATTGTTTATATCAATCCTAATTGTTTTAGGGTATAGTTTTATTAGACAAGCTATTGATGGTCTTTATCAAGAAAAGTTGAATTATCTTATGGAGTTATCTGTAAAGAGTTCGCAAAATATTAAAAAACAGATAAATGGAGATTTATCAACTATTGATGCAATAGCTACTTTTATTTCAGATGATAAGGAATTTGATGTAAGCAAAGCACTATCTATTTTAAAAAAGGAAATGGATAAAGAGTCATTTAAAAGAATGGGTATAATTATGCCTGATGGAACAGCTTATAGCACAGACAATAAAATTTTTAATTTTAGTGATAGAGAATATTTTATAAAAGCAATGAATGGTATAAGTAATGTTTCTGATCGTCTCATAGACAAATCTGATGGAAAAGAAATTAATGTTTATGCATCTCCAATTTATCAAGATGATAATATTATAGGAGTTATTTTTGCAACAAAATCTCAAGAACAATTTTCTGAAGCTATAAAAATAGAAAGTTTTCATGGTGAGGGATATTCATATGTTATTAATAGTGATGGCAGACCAGTTGTAAATACTGATAATATTAACAGTATTGGTGACTTTGAAAATTTA
This sequence comes from Firmicutes bacterium UBA7510, assembly GCA_002479485.1. Lineage (GTDB taxonomy): Bacteria > Bacillota > Clostridia > Tissierellales > Sedimentibacteraceae > UBA1535. The sequence continues at coordinate 5,956 of DLNM01000053.1, forward strand.
TTTGATGTTATGAAAGAGTATGGCATATATGGAGAAAAATTTGATAAGATTTTAAAAGATATAAGTGATGGAAAAGATGGTGATTTTGAATATGTAAGAGATGGTATCAGAAGGCAGTTGTGTTATACAAAAATTGGTGTAAATGATTGGTATATAATTTCGGTTGTACCGGTTAGTGTTATATCACTGCAATCTAATAGATTAGTAAAAAGTCTGATAATATTGACATCCTTTATAGTGTTTGTTATAGCAGCAGTTAGTTTTATAATGAATAATACGTTGCAAAAAAATAATAAAAAATTAGAGAAGCTTGCTTTTTATGACAGCGTGACAGGTTATTCAAACTTGCAGAAGTTTAATATAGATGCAAAAAACATAATATTGCAAAATCCAGATAGCTGTTTTGTTATGATAATGATTGACATAAATAAATTCAAAGTTATTAATGATATCTATGGTTATGTAGAAGGAAATAATGTTTTAAAATCAATTGCTGAAGCCATAAATGCTAACCTTACAAAAAATGAAACTTTTTGCCGTGTTTCAAGCGATAATTTTAATATACTGATGAAATACGAAAATAATGAGGAAATTATAAAAAGGCTTGAAAAGATAATTGACAATGTAAATTGCTATTTTGATACGTATAAAATTGAGATAATAGCAGGTATATATACAGTAATTGATGCATCTTTAGATATTAATGTTTTAAGTGATAGAGCTAACATTTCAAGAAGCATTGCTAAAAAACTAAATGATGGCTGTTGGTATCATTTTTTCAAGGAAGAAAATAGATTAAACATTCTTAAAGAAAAAGAAATCGAAAATGCTATGGAAAAAGCGCTCTATAATGGTGAATTTGAAGTGTATCTTCAACCTAAGTATTCATTAATAAATGAAAAAATTATTGGAGCAGAAGCATTGGTTCGATGGAATAGGCCTGGTGTAGGTCTAATCCCACCGATAGAGTTTATTCCTATTTTTGAACGAAACGGCTTTATTAGAAAGTTGGACTTATACATGTTTGAAAGCGTTTGTAAATTGCTAGCAGATTGGAATAGAGATTCTTCAAATATTTTAGCTGTACCAATTTCAGTGAATGTTTCAAGAACAAATCTTTCTTCTAATGACCTTGCTCAAAATTTAAAAAAGATTTCACAAAAATACAATATAAATCCTAAATTTCTTGAGATAGAGTTAACAGAAAGTGCTGTATTTGCGGATGTTGATAATATGATAGATATTATGACAAAAATAAAGAATGAAGGATTTCTAGTTTCTATAGATGACTTTGGTAGTGGATATTCATCTCTTAGTGTTATAAAAAATTTACCTACAGACTTCGTTAAAATTGATAAAAGCTTTATAGATGAGGTTGAAAAAGATGAACGTGGTGAGAAAATTATTTTTAGCATTGTGTCAATGATAAAGTTATTAGGAATTTCTAGTGTAGCTGAAGGTGTAGAAACGGAAAATCAAATAAACTTGCTTAAAAATGCTGGCTGTGATATAGTGCAGGGTTTTTATTATTCTAAGCCTATTACTGTTTTGAAATTTGAAAAATTGATTAAAAAATAATAAGATTTAATTATTTTTAGCTGATACACCAAATTGCTTCTTGTATGCTCTTGAAAATGCTGAATAGCTATTAAAGCCACATTCATAGCAGGCTGTTGTAACTGGTATATTATTTTCAATCATAGATTTAGCATGCAATAGTCGTTTACTAGTTATATAATTACCGATTGTATAGCCTGTTTCAGATTTAAATAGGTGCATTAAATAATATTTGTTTAAGAATAAGGATTTTGAAATTATGTCTATAGATAAGTTTTCTGTTATATGATTATGTATGAATTCAATAACTCTAGAAATTGTTATATTTGATTCATAGGTTTCAATATAAGAAATATTATTATTCATAGCAGCACGATTAAGCTGTATCATAAATTCTAGAAATAGGATTTTTCGATACAGCTCATTTGCGTATTCATAATCGTTATATGAATTTTCAAGTTCCTTAAATACTTTAAATAACTTACTACTTTTTAGTGATTCAAGTCTTAATACATTGCTATTTTCAGATTTAACCTTTTCAAAGCAGTAGTTTAAATCATAGCTTTTTTCCTTATATGAATTCACAAAATTAGTAGATACATAAATTATTATTCTTTCGTAAGTACTACTGTCATTAATTATTGGCTTATGTATTTCCCCAGAGCCTACAAGTATGACATCATAAGGCTTAAGAGCATAGGACTTACCTTCTATGCAATAAGTTACATTTCCCTTTATAAACAATATAATTTTCTGAAAATCATGATAGTGAAAATTAAATTCCTCTAGTCCATTATCAAACAAATGAAACATTTTAAACTCACTATTTAAATATCCTGTTTTTTCATACAAAGACATAAAAGCCTCCTATATAACTTATATACATTTATATTATATAGCATTATTTGCAATAAAAAAAGCATTTTTACTGTTTAAAATGAAAATAATGCTGTGTACAATAAGTATAGGAGAAAGAGAGGTAAATAGCGTGAAAAAAGAACTTCACACTTCTATTTGTAATTCCGCGAAGCGGCAAAATGGGAGGATTATATGAAAATAGTTGTTTTAGCTGGAGGTATTAGTTCAGAGCGGGATGTATCATATAGTTCTGGTAAGAAAATATACTATGCATTAAAGAAAAGAGGACATAAGGTAATTTTAATAGATGTTTACTTTGGGATATCTTGTGAAGTGGATAATATATTTGATTTAGATTATGATTGGGGAAAAGACATTTGTGAAATAGGTGAAACAGCTCCAATTGTAGAAAATATAAAGGCTAAGAGAAATAATTGTAAGTCAGCATATTTTGGAGAAAATGTTATTGAAATTTGTAATAAATCTGATTTGGTGTTTTTAGCATTGCATGGGGAAAATGGAGAAAATGGAAAAGTGCAAGCCACCTTTGATTTGCTCGGTATAAAGTATACAGGTACTGATTATCTAGGCTCTGCATTAGCTATGAATAAGGGTTTATCAAAAGAGTTATTTATGCACCATGGTATAATGACACCAAAATACTATAAACTTAGTCCTCATGATAGCGTTGATAATTTTACATATCCAAAAGTTGTTAAGGTATCATGTGGAGGATCAAGTATAGGTGTTTATATAGTTCATAATGAAGAGGAATACAATTCAGCAATATTAGAAGCCAAAATGATAGATAGAGAAATATTGATAGAGGAATATATTGAAGGTAGAGAGTTTTCGGTTGGAATTATTGATGGTAAAGCCTTGCCTGTAATTGAAATTATACCTAAGGCTGGATTCTATAACTATAAAAATAAGTATCAGTCAGGCAATACTATTGAAATTTGTCCAGCAGATATATCACATGAAAAGACTCTCTATATGCAAAAAATAGCAGAAAAGGCCTATCAAATTCTCAGACTTAGAATTTATGCAAGGATTGATTTTATAATGTGTAATAAAAATGGAGAAATATATTGCTTAGAAGCCAATACATTGCCTGGAATGACACCAACATCACTTATACCGCAAGAGGCTAAGGCTATGGGAATTGACTATCCAAGTTTATGTGAAAAAATAATAGAATTATCAATTAAATAATTTATATTTAGCTGTAACATTGACGACAATTTGTCGTCCTTTTTTTGTTTAATAATGTAATAATTTGTAACAGCGCATGAGTACAGGCATATATTATTATAACCCATTAAAAAAATAGAGGAGTTGATTTATTTATGGGTATAAATAAAATTTCCGAAAAACTATTTGAAATTATAAACAATAAAATAACTCAGGTAGAATTACCAAATCCTACTTTAACAGAAGTACAAAAAGTGATTTCAATAAATGAAAAAGAAGCAGAAATAAACGTTAATGAGCACGAATCTAAAATTGCATTGCCAGTTAGTCAAGATGGATTATTTCCGGTAATTATAAACTTTGAAGATTTAAATTCAATTAAATCTAATGAAGTAGAATCTATCTTAAAAGAAGTAAAAATAAAAAATGAATATAATATAATACCAGCTATAGCTGCTAATTTAAATGTAGAACAGATAAGTCAGTTAGCTCAGCTTTCTCAAGTAGAATTTATAGAGTTTGATGATTATGCAGTTATGGCACTTGAAACTGCTAGAAAATGGTTTGGTGTAGACGAAGCTGTAAAAACTTTTGGAGTTACAGGAAATGAAGGGATTCCTAATACGTTTAATAAATCAGATAATGTTATTGCTATACTAGACACTGGTATAGATATTAACCATGTCGATTTAGGAAGCGGCAAAGTAATAGGTTGGAGAGATGAAATAAATCCTGGAACTACTGTACCTTATGATGATAATGGACACGGAACTCATGTATCATCAATAGCTGCTGGATTAGGTAAAGCTATATGGGACTACAGAGGAGTTGCTTATGGTTCTGCATTAGTTGGAGTTAAAGTTTTGGATTCAAGTGGAGTTGGAAGCTTTTCTCAAGTCATTAACGGTGTTCAGTGGTGTATATTAAATAAAGATGTTTTTGGTATAAGAGTTATAAATATGAGCTTAATAGGAGGACCTAATCTTGCTTTAAGATTAGCCGTTACTGCTGCTGTTGCAAGTGGAATTGTAGTTGTATGCGCTGCAGGTAATAGTGGACCAGCATTAGGAACTATAGGGTCACCTGGAGATGCTGCTGCTGTAATAACTGTTGGCAATATGGCTGATGTAGGACAGGGAGGATACTTTTTAGTAAGTAGCTCTGGAAGAGGACCTGTTATCAGTGGAGGCATTAAACCTGATTTAGTAGCACCGGGATTCAATATAACCGCAGCTAAAGCAGGAACTACAAACCAATATATAACATTTACAGGTACTAGTATGTCTACTCCATTTGTTTCCGGAGTAGTAGCATTAATGCTTGATGCAAATAATAATTTAACTCCTTCACAGGCTAAAGATATTTTAACATCTACTGCACAAGCATGGGATGGTCTAAACCCAAATAATGATTATGGATTTGGAAGATTACAAGCTTTTGAAGCTTTAAAGAAAACATGTAAAATGCATGGTAGTAAATGTAAACCTTGTAAAGGACATGATTGTGATGATAAGCACGATGATAAAGGCTGCGATAAGCATGAAGATAAGTGTTGTGATAAACACGAAGATAAATGCTGTGATAAACATGAAGATAAATGCCGCGATAAACATTGTAATAATTGTTGTTGGGAATGCTGTTGGTGTAATAATCGTTGGTGCTGTAGGCGCTGCTGTGACCATTGTTGTAAAAAAGAACATGATAAATGCGATAAGCACGATAAATGCGATAAACATGACAAATATGACAGATACGAAGAATGCTATAAATATGATGAATATTTTAAATACGATGATGACTATCGTAGTAAGCATGGCAAATGCGATAAACACGACAAATGCGATAAACACGACAAATGTGATAAACACGACAAATGTGATAAACACGACAAATGTGATAAGCATGACAAATGTGATAAACATGACGAGCATGAGTGCCGTGAAAAACTAATGCAACCATCACATCTTAAGGCTAGTGGAACTATAGATACAAGTTATAGAAGTGATTGGTATGAATTTTATGTAACAGAGCTTGGTCTTCCAGTAGGAATAACATTGCTGACAACTTCACCAGTACCTCCTACTGATCCTGACTTATTTGTATTTGATCGTAATTTCAATCAAATAGCATCAAGTACATCATCATCTAGGCAGGATACCGTATCATTTATACCAAACTATTTAGGAAAATATTTAATACAAGTATATAGATTTAGTTCGACAACTGTTAGCTATAATCTTGATGTAAGTGTATTTGGTAAAGACTTAAGATTATATGAGAAAACTAATTAAATAAAGCAAAAAAGACGATGTATGTCGTCTTTTTATTTATGGTAAAAAATCTCAGATAAAAAATGTTGACTCTATACCTACAATAGACTTTATAATAAACAAGGCACTAAAGACATGGAGGAGAATTATGGTAAAAGAATTTATAAAATATGCTGTTCCATCTGCACTTGCGATGTTTATATCGTCTCTATATACAGTTGTTGATGGCATATTTGTTGGACAAGGTGTGGGAGATATGGCACTTGCTGCTGTAAATATTGTACTTCCGTTTACTGTATTGCTTTTTGGACTTGCATCAATGTTTGCGATAGGTGGGGGCTCATTAGTATCAAAAAACATTGGAGCAGGAAAAATAGAAGAAGCAGTTAATATATTTAGACAGGTGTTTAAGTTTTTACTTATCTTAAGTGGTATTATAAGTATCATATGTGTAGTGTTTACAGAGCAAATTGTTAGGATATTGGGAGCAACAGATAACCTAAGCGGTTTAGCAGTTGATTATTTAAGATTTTATGCAATTTTTTGCATACCGAATTTGATTGGTATTGTACTAAATAGCTTTGTTAGAAATGATGGAAGACCTAGATTGGCTATGATTTCTACAATCGCTGGTGCGATAACAAACATAGTATTAGACTATGTATTTATTTTTCCGTTTGGTTTAGGAATTAAAGGGGCAGCTATTGCCACTGGACTTGGTCAGATTGTAACTGTTTTAATTTTACTACCACATTTTATTAAAAAGATAGGATATTTATCATTTGGAAATGTAAAACTAAATTTATCGGATTTAAAAACATTCAGTATGATAGGATTTCCATCGTTTTTTGCGCAATTTAGTTATTCTATAATTGTATTAATTCATAATGTAATGCTAGTAAAATCCTTAGGGGAGATAGGAATATCGTCATATAGTATAATTAATTATATTACAACTAATACTTATATGGTGCTTTATGGAATAACACTTGGTGTCCAACCTCTTATTAGCTACAATTATGGTAGAAAAGATGGCAAGAAAATGCTTGGTTTTTACAAAATTACATGCATATCTTCAGCTCTTATAACTGGGATTTTTGTAGTAATTAGCTTTGTACTTGGAAAAACATTGATTGGTATTTTTACATCGGATCCAGAGATTTCAAAGATTGCTTATTTAGCTTTACGTGTAGCAAGCTTTAGTTACTTTGCAGTAGGAATTAATTTAAATACACTTGTTTACTTCCAAGCGTTAGAAAAACCTAAGTATTCTAATTTAAGCTGCATTTTGAGATCGGTTGTTTACCTACCTATTAGCTTAATAGTTTTATACTATGTATTCGGTACAAATGGAATTTGGGGTGGAACAATACTTTCAGAGGTTCTAACGTTAATAACAATAATGCTTATAGCAAATGTAAATACATCTACTAAACATGCATTAGCAATGGATATTCCCTCAAAATAAATAAATATTGGGTTGTGATTAAATAAATCGCAACCTTTTCTATATTTTTTGCAACATTTTTTATCTAAGTAAGGTTATAATATAAAATGAGGTGAGTAGCGTGAAAAAAGAAATTCACGTTTATATTTATGATGCCACGAAGTGGCATAATGGAGGTTAATTTGGATAGAAAGTTTTCTATTGGTGAGGTGTCTAAGCTGCATAATGTATCTGTACAAACACTTAGACATTATGACAAAATTGGCTTATTAAAGCCAGCTTACATAAATGAAAAAAGCAATTATAGATTTTATTCCATAGATAATTTTATTATGCTAGAATTTATTAAACAATGTAAGGTAATGGGACTTACATTGGAGGAAATAAAAAAACTAAAAAACAACTATACTTCTATAAATTCGATTTTAGATATAATTACTAAACAAAAAGAGCTACTAACGTATAAGATTAAAGAATTAGAAGATATTAAGCTTAATATTGATATTCTAGAAAAAAAGGTACAAACAGCCTTAGATGAAGGAATTGGACAGCCATTTATTAAATATTGTTCAAAACGTAGTTACATAAAACATAGCAATATAAAGCGCTATACAGAGGAATTCGAAATAGAGCTTACAGAAAAATTAAGAGAAATTGAAAATAAATATGGTGAAGTTTATAAAGAATTATCTTTTGCTATATCCTATGATAAATATAAGCTAAGTAATCATTTGGACTATGATCATATGTTGTTATGCTTTTATGATGATATTATGAATGATGAAGAAAAAAGTGGTGTTTTATCAGAGGGTGAGTATCTAACTATTAATTTTGAGGATGACTATAAAGATACAAAATATTATTATGATAAATTAATTAAATATATAGAAGATGAGAAAATAAATGTAGGAGATACATTTTACGAAAGTTATATTTTAACTTATATAGGAAAAGGTGAAGAGGTTAAATCTTTAGGTCAAATTCAAATTGAAATGTTAGATAACTTGAGGTAGCATATGAAAATTTTTATGATGAAAATTGTATTAAGAGCGTCTTGGGTACATTCTTTAAAGGAAAAGAGAATGATAGTAAGAAGCATTACGCAAAAATTAAAAAACACCTTTAATATTTCTGTTGCAGAGGTAGAAGCGCAAGATATACACCAAGTAATTGTAATTGGTATTTCAGGTATAGGAGCAAATTTAGCTCAAATTGATTCTATTGTTGAGAACATAATTTCTTTTATAGAGAGTAATACTGATGCTGAAATAATTAATATTGAACAAGAAATTTTAATTTAATTGTTATTTTTAACTTAATGTGCTAATATTATAAAAATAGAAATATATTACTCTGGAGGAAATTGCATTGGAATGTGAAAAACGTAAAAAATTTATAATAAATTTTATATATGTTGCTATTATCATCTTTCTTGTTTTTATGGTTATTAAATATGGTTTGACTTTAGTAACTCCATTTATATTTGCTTTTTTAATTGCGTACTTTCTTAAAAAACCTGCAAGATTTATATCTAGAAATTTAAAGATACCATATAAATTTGTAGCTCTTTTATTAGTTTTTCTTTTTTATTGTACAATTGGTTTAATAATATCGTTAATTGGAGTGAAATTAGTTTCAACAATTATAAAAATAATATATAGTTTGCCTTCTCTTTATTATGTACGTATAGAACCATTTTTAGTTCTAACCTTTGATAATATTGAAGAATTAGCTTTGCATATGGATCCAGCATTAGTATCAACATTAAATGATATTTTTACTCAATTTACTAAAACGCTGGGACAATTAATATCAAGCGTTTCAATGAAGGCTGTAGCCTTTTTATCTAGCTATGCATCTTCTTTACCAGGTTTGTTTATTAAAATATTATTAATGATTATTTCCACTTTCTTTATTGCTAGTGATTATGATAAATTAGCTGGATTTGTCTATAGGCAGTTTTCTAGTAAAGGCAAGATTCTTATGATAAGCATAAAAGAGTATATAGTTGGTACACTTTTTGTTTGTATACGTTCTTATTTACTTATCATGAGCATTACATTTATAGAATTGTCCATTGGACTTTCTATACTTAGAATAGAAAATTCAATAATAATTGCATTTTTAATATCTATATTTGACATATTGCCTGTGCTTGGAACGGGCGGAATTATGATTCCTTGGACAATTATAACTGCACTACAAGGTAATATCCCAATGGCATTTGCTCTTTTAGTTGTATACCTAGTTGTCACAATAATAAGAAATATTATAGAACCTAAGATTGTTGGTAGTCAAATAGGGCTACATCCTGTGGTGACATTAATTAGTATGTTTGTAGGTGCACAGTTGTTTGGAGTTATTGGTTTATTTGGATTTCCAATAACACTTTCACTTTTACGTCATCTAAATGATACCGGCGCTATAAAACTATTTAAATAATTTGATTTTTTATAAGCAAAAAAGGTGGTGTAAAATGTGAATTTAATTTATCTTTGTTTTATTTCAATAACTTTAATATTTATCTCCATTTTTCTTTTTAATCATTGGTTTAAATTTGTATTTTGGATGCAAAATATGATAGAAAAGTTATTAAAGTCATTTAGATAAATTTCATATTTTTTACATTTTATGGTATACGTAGTTTTTCATAAATTAAAAAAAAGATGCCTTGATTCCTTTTAAGAATAATCAAGACATCTTTTTTATTGTGACTTAAGCACTATTAAATTTGTATAAATGCTAAAAGAACGAAGTTTAATATGAACAATATTGTTGAAACCCAAAGTATTGGATGAATATCCTTGCTTTGTTTTCTAAACATTTTAACTATACAGTAGAAGATAAAACCAGCTGCTATACCATAAGAAATACTGTATGAAAGTGCCATAAATACACCAGCAAAGAATGCAGGTACAGCCTCTTCAAAATCTGTCCACTCAATTTCTGCAAATGCTGACATCATCATGATACCTACAGCTACTAATGCAGGAGCTGTAGCTGCAAATGGTATAGCACTTACAAAAGTTGCTAGAAATGCACTTATTGCAAAGCAAATAGCTACTACAACACTTGTTAAGCCAGTACGTCCACCAGCGCCTATACCTGCTGCACTTTCAACATAAGTAGTAGTATTAGAAGTTCCTATTAAAGCACCTACTGAAGTTGCTATAGCATCAGCAAATAATGCCTTGTCCATTTTTGATTTAAAACCACTATTTGTTTCCATAGACTTTTCATCTTCTTCACTGAATATTCCACTACGACGGCCAGTTCCGATAAATGTACCGATAGTGTCAAATGTATCCGATAAACTGAATGAGAATATTGTTATAAGTACAAGTGGAAGTTTAGAAGGATCATCGAATAAAGACCTTATTCCACCTTCCTTAAATATAGCTAAAAAAGTTGTAGGCAATGCTGCACAAGCCTCACTAAAGCTTACAGTATCTGCAGTAGTTGTAATTCCCATTGGTATTCCAATTAAAGATGTTACTATAATACTAATTAATATAGCACCTTTAACTTTTAAAACTAAAAGTACTATTGTAAGAACAAGACCTATTAAGAATAACCAGTAAACTGGTTGATTTAAAGTAGATAAGCTAGGTACTGTTACAGCACCAAAATTGATTATACCAACATTTAATAATCCTATGTAAGCTATAAATATACCAATACCTCCACCAATAGCATTTTGTAAGCTTCGTGGTATAGCCTTAATTATGTATTTACGAATTTTTGTAACAGTAATAATTATATTAAGTATACCGCATATAAATACCATAGATAGAGCTTGTTGCCATGTAAATTTAAGTCCAAAACATACAGTAAAAACAAAGAATGCATTAAGTCCCATACCAGGAGCTTGAGCATAAGGAACATTGGCAAAAAGACCCATAATTAATGTTCCAATAATTGATGATATGATAGTTGCAAGAAATACTGCACCCCACTCCATATTAGCTTTGCTTAATATACTTGGATTTATAGCTATAATATAAGCCATTGCAAAAAATGTTGTAAGACCAGCTATAATTTCTGTTCCCACAGTCGTTCCGTTTTCCTTTAATTTAAAAAACTTTTCCATAATAATTCCTTTCATTTATATATATTTTGTCTAAAATATCCTGAAAATAATATATGATAGTAGATATGGATATTATCAGTACATACAAATTGTACTAAATTTCTTCTTGTTTAGCAATAGCAAATGGCAAAAAACATTAAATTTTTTCATAAAAATCACCTAATATATGGAAAAAATAAGCAAAAACACGAATAACATGTATTTATATTAAATAAATAATTCGCTTTACTCTTTCGACAAAATACCAATTGACAATATATTCCTTTTTAGCTATAATGTGTGCAAGTAAACTTATGTATTATGAAAGTTTATGGGTACGGAATATTATTTGGGAAAGGAGATAACAAATATGCCTGATAAAAAACCTGCAAAACCTGGTTCAAAACCATCTAATTCAGCTAAGGATAATAAAAATTCTTCATCAAAAAAACCAGCAGCAAAGAAACCAAAAATGTAATTTTATAATATTTTAAAGCACCTAATATGATGTAATAGTTATATTAGGTGTTTTTTTATGATAAAATTTGTAATTATGCTAAAAATAAAACAAATCAATATAAATATGTGAAGGGTAAAAGAAATTTATAATGGATACAAATAAAAAAATATTGGTAGTTGATGATGAAGTTAAAATAGTAAAAATATTGAAGGCATATTTAGAAAAATCAGGTTATGACGTTTTAGTATCTTTTACTGGGAAAGAAGCTATAGATATATTTGAGAAAAATGATGTAGCCTTAGTATTGCTTGACTTAATGTTGCCTGATTTGATGGGTGAGAATGTATGTAAGGCAATTCGTGCAAAATCAAGAGTACCAATAATTATGATTACTGCAAAAACAGATGAAAAAAGTTTAATTAAAGGTCTAAATATAGGTGCAGATGACTATATAACAAAACCATTCAGTCCTAAGGAGGTTATCGCTAGGATTGATGCAGTTCTTAGAAGAGTAAAAAGTGATAATTTAGTAAATATTCCTGTTTCATTTTGTGACGGATATTTGACTATTGATTTTATAAATTCAAATGTGAAAATAAATGGTAAAGAAATTTCATTAACAGCCACGGAGACTAAAATTTTAAACACTATGGCTAAAGCTCCTAATAGAGTATTTTCAAGAGAGGAGCTTATTGCGTATGCTCTTAATTATGAGTTTGAGGGCTATGATAGGAGTATAGACACTTATATTAAAAGCATACGTCTAAAAATAGAACCTGACAGAAAAAAGCCGAAATTTATAGTAACTGTTCATGGTGCTGGATATAAGTTTGTAGGTGAATAAGATATGGCGCTTTTTAAGAAAAAAATAGATAGAAGACATTTGCAGCAGTTAACTTCAGATATTGCCCATGAGCTTAGAACTCCTTTAACTAACCTTCAAGGATATTTAGAAGCGATATTAGATGGAGTTTGGGAGGCGGATAATGATAGGATACATGAATGCTATGTAGAGGTTATAAGACTTAATAAAATAGTAGATGAGCTCCAGGAGCTAAGTCTATTGGAGGACTTTGACTTTATATTGCGAAAGGAGAAATTTGATTTTAGGGAATTATGTTTGTCAGTTATTAGAAGTTTTGAGCTAGCATCTCAGGAAAAAAATATTAACATTAAATTAATTGTAAAATCAGACGCAGCTATACTAGCTGACTATAATCGTTTGAAGCAGGTGTTAATCAATCTTATATCCAATGCTATCAAATACTCTTATGAAAATGGGATAGTTATAGTAAGTTATTATGTTAAAAAAGGTAATTATATTATAGAAGTAACTGATAATGGTATTGGCATATCAAAAGAGGAATTGCCCCTTATATTTGAAAGATTTTATAGAACAGATAAATCAAGAAGTAAAAAAACAGGGGGTACAGGCATCGGTTTAGCTATTACAAAAGCCATAGTTGAAAATCACAATGGCTCTATTTCAGCGAAAAGTAGCGACAAACTTGGAACTAGTTTTATAATAAAATTACCTAGAGGATAAATTATTTTTAAATCACCACATTATTATCACATTTATATGTTAGAGTATAATCTGTACTCTATAAATACATAACTTGTATAGGGTATAATACTAATCTCAATTTAAAATCTTACAAACTAATCTCTTTCAGAGATTTGAGATTTTATAATTGATCTTGGTATAAGGAGGATGAATAATGATAAATTTAAAGAAGAACATAGCAGTTTTGTTAGGTACAGGGGTATTGCTACTAGGTATGGGGTTTGTTTGCGACAATAATGTATATGCAGATGAGGTACCAGCTCAAAGTAGTGCTGTAGAAACAAAAATAGCGACTGTAACAACTACGAATTTAAGAGTTAGGAAAGGACCTTCTACTGATACAAGTATATTAGGTTTAGTTAATACAGGGGAAACTTTTACTCTTTTAGGTGAATATGGAGAGTGGTATAAAATATCATATTATGGTCAAGAAGCATATATACATGGAGATTATGCTAATATATCAACAGGTATTGCGCAGCAAAAAAGTTTAGGACAAAAGGTTGTGGATTATGCACTTCAATTTGTAGGTAAGCCATACGTTTATGGGGGTACAAGTTTGACTAATGGTACTGATTGCTCAGGATTTGTTATGGGTGTTTACAAAAATTTCGGTATATCTCTACCGCGTACATCAGGTCAACAAGGTAATAGTGGAACATATGTAAATGGACTTCAAAATGCGAAACCAGGTGATTTAATATGGTATTCAGGACATATAGCCATATATATGGGTAATGGAAAAATAGTCCATGCAGCCAATGAAAGGTTAGGAATTACTGTGTCTAGTGTTTATTTTAAATCAATATTAGGCATAAGAAGAATTGTATAAGAGATTTATAGTTAAAGAAAAAAACGGGTTTATCATCGTATAAGATGGTGCACCCGTTTTTTTTATTAGTATATAATTTTTTCTTTATACCAATTAAAATATATGGTAAAATATACTAAAATTATATTTAATAGGTGGTTATTATGAGAACTGTTTTAGATATTAAACCGTTTGAAAATGAATTTGAGATTTTTACTATGCCAAAGGTTCGTGTGATTGGCAAAGAGGCTCGATGTGGTGGTGCGTTGGGAAATACTGCACCTGCATTAGCGCAAGAAACAATATTTTCTAGTTCATATAAAATTTTAGAGAAACTCCCTCGTGCGCTTAACTACGGATGCGGGTGGACATGTGACTACGATGCAGAAACTGATACTTTTTCTTATATAGTGGGTTTTATTACACCAGCTGACACACCAGTCCCAGAAGGTTTTACCTATCGTGACAGCCCTGCTACTTTATGTGCAAGAGGATTAATTGGAGAAGATGCCGGACAAACCATTAAACGTGCAAAAGAACTTGGTTATGTAACAAATTGGGAAGATTGTCCATGGAATTCCGAGTTCTACATTCAAGAAGAGGAAGATGCTTGGACACAACCTAATCTTGAACCATGTCATTGGCTTGTACCAGTTAAAAAAGCGTAGTATAAAAATCCCCAAAGCTCTTACTTTATTTTGCCTTGGGGATTTTATTTATTTATTTGTAACTATTTTACAAATTATGTATCTATATATATATCTTGTTATAAATTTTAACATTAATAATAAATATTGTGGTACAAGGTACAGCTATATAGCATTAAGTATTATTGAAAGGAAATATATTATGAAAGCTAAGTTTGAGCAAGTTTATAATGAACTTAAAAATACAATCTATAATTATCTTTACTACATGGTAAAAGATGAACAGTTATCACAAGATTTATCTCAAGAAACTTTCCTGAAAATCTATTTGAATTTATCTAAGTTTCGTGGGGATAGCAGTATTAAAACTTGGTCATTAGTTATTGCCAGAAATGTATTTCTAAATTATATTCGAAAGAAAAATCCAAGTTTAGTAGAAGAAAAATACATGGACTTAAGTATTACAAACAATGATAATATGCCAGAAGACATTGTTATAAAAAAAGAAAATTCTGAAATTATTAAGAGGGTACTATTTTCCTTAAAAGAAGAGGATAGAACAGTCTTAATTTTACGTGACCATGAAAATTTATCATATAGTGAGATTGGACAGATTATGAAAATATCTGAGGTTGTAGTAAAAAGTCGTATTTTTAGGGCACGGGGCAAATATAAAGAGCAATACTTAAAGCTTTCTAATTCAGTGGAGGTGATTTAGATGTCATGTAGCTATAAAGAAAAAGTGCTTTCTTATATAAGAGGTATTATAGAAGATGAAAAAGAAGTAGTAACAATAGAAAATCATATTGATACTTGTTCAGAGTGTCAAGCTTTAGTAGAAGGTTACACTCAAAAGTCACAAGAGATAGTTAAAATACCACAAAAAGAGTTTGATGGAGATGAAAATAAGTTAAAGGATAGAGTAGTTAGTTATGAAAAAGGTACAAGAAGAATTATTGTATTTACTATAGTAGGATTAATTTTGGGTTGGTTTAGCTATTGCTATTTTATAGATCAATTTATATTAACTAAAATAATACTTGCTATACCATATAAGTCTAATGAAATGATACATAATATTTTACATTCGCATAGAGGAATATTGGAGTATTATTATGGACATAAATCAAATGAATTTTTTCCACAATCTATTATAGCAACATTTTTAACAGAAAGAATTACACCAGTACTTATAGGTGGGGCAATATATGGAAGTCTAGCGTATTTTACAGGAAACAAAAAAGTTTTTACATTAAGAAAGTATATGAAATTTGCTGCTATTTGGTGCTTAATTATATTAGTGTGGGTTGGTGGAACTTTTTTACTTAATTCGTATACTGTGCACAATAATAATGAGTTAAAAAATATTAGCGGATATGGTTTAAATTCTGAAACTAGAGGTTCATATTATTATAATGATTATATGGAAAATATTTTTGATATGCTTGATACAGCTTTTTATGAAGGGGATTATCCAAAATTATTGGAAAGCGTTGAAAGAAATGAAAAAAATGAACACTATATAGAATTTTATTTTGGGAATCTACATTCAGGCTACATGATAGCCATAATAAATCCTGTTGACAAATATTTAATAACAGATAATAGAAAGACATATGAAATTTCAGAGTCTTTTGCTAAATTTGTATTAGAGTATATTAATACAGAAAATTTAAAAGAGGGTAAAAATATTCTTAGATATAGAAATGGGGTGTATTACAGATGAGAAAATTATTCAATAAAATACCTATAAGGACAGCTAAGGATTGGATGATAGCGGGAATATTTATGGCACTAATAATATATTGTATCACAATGTTATTTAAAAATAATATTAATAAATTTATGCTATCATTTGTACCCCCAAAGCTATCTCGTATGAATGTACCAGAAAGCTACGGAAATTTGATGATTACTGTTTTTATTATGACAGTTACAACAATATTTGTACAAACAATGAAGAATAAGAGTAAAAAGCTCTGCGCTTTATCTGCAACTATAGGAATAGTTATTTTCTTTACAATCTTTGGGGCTTTTAAGTATCATTGTCTTTTTATAGTTAATACTGCCTTTACACGTGAAGCTGATTATGGAGTTATTTCATCGTATAGTAGTTTAGAAAATAAGCATATTCGTTTAAATTCAGGTGATGAAAGGTTAAAAAAATTAATTAGTTTAGTAAATAGCTTAGAGGAACTACCAAAAGAAGAACAAAAAAAATTAGGAAAAGAGATGAAAAATAGGGATTTTGAGTTAAGTGCATGGATTTCATTTCCTACTGCTTTTGGTTATCATTATAGTTTAGTTTTTGATACAGTTGATGATAAAATAATTTTTAATAATGGTTATTATGGGAATAATTTTCATTACTTTAAGGATAATGGGTTTATAAATTATGCAAATGAATTATTAGAAAGTGTTGATTCAAACTAAATTGATTATATGGAAATACTATGCTAACATATTTATATAATAATTTTTTGTGACGCCGCGAAGCGACGTAATGGAGGTAAATATGAGATTAGCACATATAACATGGAAAAAGGCTGAAGAGTATTTTAAAAGTAACGATACTGTTTTAATAGCAATAGGCAGCATAGAAAATCACGGTACACATTTAGCACTTGGAACTGATACATTGATACCTGACAAAATATTGGAGATAGTAGAAAAAAAGGTTGATGTTATGATAGCGCCAACAATTCCATATGGAGCATGTGATTCTATGACTGATTTTCCCGGAACAATATCTATAGGCTATGATGGGCTGCTAACAGTAATAACAAAAATAACTGATTGCTTACTTAAGTTTGGTGTCAGAAAATTTGTATTTTTAAATGGTCATGGTGGTAATATATCAGCTTTAGAAACAGCTAGCTTGAATATAAACAATAAGGGTGGTTTAGCAGCAGTATTTAATTGGTGGTTAATTGCACCAGAGCTTAATGAAGCGTGGCGTGGAGGTCATGGAGGAGCAGAGGAAACTGCCGCAGTTATGTCCGTTAATCCTGATTTTGTTGATATGATTTCATTAGAAGAAATGAATGTGAAGGATGTATCCGAAAGCCTTAAGGGTAGTGGTTTTAAAACCATAAGCTTTAAAGGAATTGACATAAGCCTTCCAAGAAATTATAAAAATGTAACAGATAACGGCTGGATAGGAAAAGATCATCCTAAAACTGCAACAAAACAGTGGGGAGATGAGATGCTGGAGGCGACCGCTAGCTATTTAGCTGAATTTATTGAAGAATTTAAAAAAGTTAAACTATAGTTGAAAACACTACATATTTCTAGTATGTAGTGTTTTTTTACTTTTAAACTGATATATTGTTCAATATTGTAATGTAAGAATGTATAGGTTAAAGGATGTTGCTTAATTTAAGAACACCCTTTGTTATATTATAAATATTTGAATTAATAAATTTTAGTTATTATGTCTTGCTTTAGCATAAATATTATACAAAGTACAAATGATAGTATCTCAGTTATAGGATAAACTAGCCAAATGCCGTATAGACCAAATATATTTGATAATATAAATATAAGACTAACTATAAATACTATACCTCTCAGAAATGATAGTACTGAAGCAGCCCTTGCTTTTCCTACTGATTGGAAGAACACTGAAACTAATATATTATATGCAATAAAAGGCATTACAAAAAAGATGTATAGATTTGCATGTATAGCCATTTCTATAAGCTCAGGATTAGTTCGATTAAATAGCATTACTATATCCTTGACAAATACAGTACATATAACAGCAATTATAACAGAGGCTATTAGACCTGATTTAATTGCGAGATGATAGCTTTCGTACACACGATCATATTTTTTTGCACCATAATTAAAGCTAATAATAGGTTGCATACCTTGTCCCATACCAAAGTAAATATTATATAAAAGTGTTGTAACATATATCATAATTGTAAAAGCAGATACTGCAATTTCGCCACCTAATCTGATTAGAACCTTATTAAATATAATCGAAACTATAGCATAAGATAATTCGGTTAGAAAGGTTGGTAATCCAATGACTAATGATTTATTGCACTCGCCATTTTTAAAGCTAAAGCCTTTAAAATCTAATCTAAAGTTTCCTTTTTTATGTGTAAAATGTACTAATAGTATTAAACAGCTTACAATTTGGGATATTCCTGTTGCTACTGCAGCTCCCATTAATCCCATGTTCATTGGGAAAATAAATATGTAATTTAAAGTTGCATTTGTTATAGCACTTACAACCATTGAGAGCATCGCAAGCTTTGGATTGCAGTCGTTTCTAACAAATAAAGCTATGCCGGTTGATAGAGTGTAAAAAGGTAGAAAGTAGCATATGTATTTACCATATTCTATAGTATAATCAAGTACTGCATCATTTGCTCCTAGGAGCCTGCATATATACTCAGGATTAAATAAGAACACTACTGAAAAAATTAAGCCTGCTAAAAAAATCAGTGCTGAGGACACAATAAATATATTTTGTGCGCTCGATTTTTTTTCTTCACCAAACCTCATTGATGCTAGTGTTGAGCCTCCAACACCTATTGCTAATGTAACTGCAACCGCTGCTGTTACAATTGGTGTAAAAATATTTACAGCTGCAAGTGCTTCAGGTCCTACACCATTACTTACAAATATACCATCAAGCATTATATGCAGTGATTTTATAACCATTCCTATAACAGAAGAGTATAAATAATATGAAAAAAGTTTTTTTATTGGGTCATTATTCAAGTCTATTGATTTATTCATTAAATGCTCTCCTTATCTGTCAAATCTTTTATGATATTTTATGCATTATGCGAATAGGCATAACATTGTAGATGATATCAATAAAACGGAGTAAAGTCAATGGTAAACTAATAAATTTGTTTTATTTCTAATTTAGTAGTATAATAAAATATGACCTGTTGGAGGATGATGAAATGAAGAAAAAAATTGTTTTGTTTGACTTTGATGGTGTTTATAAAACACAGAATTTTTATGAAAATCAAAATTGTAAGTGGATATGCTTAAAAAAAATGAGTGGGACTAATGCATTTTGTGATAGACGGGCTCAGAACAAGCTTAGAGAAAAGTTAAGTGGTATAAAGTTGCCTAATATAAGCTTTATAGGATCAGGTAATTATCATTATTTGAGTCTGTTCTTAATAGAAAAAATTAAAGAGGATTTTACGCTTGTAGTATTTGATAATCATAGTGATTCACAAAAGCCTATATTTGATGAGATGCTTTCTTGCGGTAGCTGGATTAGAAGTGCATATAAAAATGAAACACACTTAAAACAAATAGTCTTAGTAGGAACTAATGAAGCGTCTCTTAGAGTTATGGATAATAAGCTTAAAAGTAAAATAACTGTAATTCCATATAGTACAATTGCAATAGATAAAAATTGGTGCTTTAAGTTGCAGGAAATTATAAATTATCCAGTGTACATATCGATCGACAAGGATGTTTTTTCTGAAGAAATAGTAAAAACTAATTGGGACCAGGGTAATATGAATTTAACGGAGTTTAATATAATTAAAAATAATCATAGGGTCATAGGTATGGATGTATGTGGGGAATACACTGTAAATTATTCAGATATATTAACATTTAGAAATGCTAATATTAGAAATAATAAGGTAAATAAAAAGCTATTGGATATAGGGATAAAAGTTATAGCATAAAATTTATTTGAAAATAGGGTGAAATATTGAAAGAATTGTTATTGGATATACCATCTTTTGATGGATATAAATTGAAGGCTAAGCTAGATATGAATGACATTGAAGCTTGTGAGAAACTCATAGTTTTTATTCATGGAACTGGACCTAATACATATGATAATAGAAGAAAAATAGGTGAAGTTGATTTTAATTATTTTGATTTATTTGTTAATGAGTTTTGCAAAATGGACTATGCGTTTTGTCGTTGGAATACAAGGGGTTGTTTTAATTCTGAAAAACCGCCGATGTATGTAGATATTAACGAAGAGGAATACAAAACATATTTGCCTTCTTCATCTATTAAAGATATCGAGCATGTTATTAGATTCCTAAAAAATATGGATTGCTTTAAAAATTCAAAGATATATTTATTTGGAGCTAGTGAAGGAGCAACTTTAGCACCATTAGTTGCTTTTAACAAAAATGTCCACATTGATGGATTAATACTTATGGGATATTCAAATGAAAATATGAAAACTACTCTCGAATGGCAAATGACTGGGGGAAGCTCAATGGTCAATATGTGTAAAATGTTTGATTATGAGCATAAAGGTTTTATAACAAAAGAAAACTTTGAAGAAGATAGACATAATTTAAGACCTAAATATTTTAAAAAAATTAAATTTAAAAAATTTGATAAGAACCGTGATGGTATTTTAACTAAAGAAGACTTTGAGATTATGCTTAGAAAAGAGAAAGAGGCATTATTTCATGCAATAACTACAGATAATGATAAGTGGATAAAAAAGAACTATTCTGTTAGAATTACTTCAAAATGGTGCAAGGAACATTTTATGCTGCCGCCAATGAAGGAGGTACTGCCAAGCATAGATGTACCTATACATATATTCCATGGCAGAGATGATGCTAATATTCCGGTTGAGGATATTTTTAATATTGATAGAAAATTTAAAATGTTAGGCAAGGAAAACTTGACTATTCATGTTTTCGATGGACATGACCATGATTTAAATTATATGCTTTATCCATTTAGAGGTGTTATATCTGAAGGTATTCAGTCAATATTTGATACAATTAAAATTATATAATATAATTAAAAGTGACTACAGCTTAAAGGCAATAGTCACTTCTTTCATTATATATTAGTCTAAAACTAATGAAGGTGCAGTATATACTCTTGCTCCTAATTCGTTATCAAGCATATACAGTCCCTTTGAATCTGAACCAAATAGCTCCATTTTTTTGATAAGAGTTTCAGCATTAGTTTCTTCTTCGCCTTGCTCTTTAACAAACCAATCTAAAAATTGCATAGTTCTAAAATCTTTATTATTATATGCTTCATCATAGATTATATGGATTGATTCTGTTACAAATTGCTCATGCTTTAATCCTTCTGCTAATGGCTCACTAGTGTTGTTAAAAACAGTAGTAGGACAATCAATAGCTTCAAGTGTTACTTTAAGACCATTATTATGCATATATTTCATAAATAACATAGCATGATCTCTTTCTTCTTGTGCTTGAATATTATACCAATTTGCGAATCCATCTAATCCTTGTTCAACATAATAGTTTGCAATTTCTAAGTATAAATAAGCTGAGTAAAATTCTTTGTTAATTTGACTATTTAATAATTTTGATACATTTTCTTTAATCATAGTTAAAACCCCCATATAATATAAATTTATATAAATATGTTTTTATATTTTATTATAATATACCACAAAAATCCATAACTAAACATAAATTATTTAAAATGTTTTTGGTAAAACATAGTAAAATCTAAAATTTTTAATTTAGCTATCAATCAATAATCATTATTGAGATTTTAACTACAAAATTTTCATAACCATCAACAGACAGTTCATCTAATATTGCATCTTCAAAAAAATAATCACCTAATTTTAAATTGTTTTCTTTAGCGAAATTTAACATCTTTTTATATGTTATATCAATTGTATTATATCCAGTGTGATAAGCGATTAAATATCTTCCCTTAGCCTTTGAATAAGTTTCAGATACTACGTTGTGGTTTAAGGATATTTTAGTATGAAAGTAACTATAGGTTATATAGTTTTTCTTAATTATATTATTTAAGCTTATCATTTGCCCAGTAGTATATGGCGCAGTAATATTATTCCTATTACAATTTTTTATATGGTTTGCATATGATACAGCAAGACTTCTGTCATCAGTAGATGGTAGAGCTTCAGTTATAATAAGTAACTCCTTATTTTCTTCCTTTAAAATTATTTTATCAGTATCCATGTAGAATAAAGATTTAGTAGCCTGAGATTTTTGTGAAATTAATTGCTTAATTGCAATTAGATGTTTGATTTTCTTATCAATTTCCTTTTCTTGTTTATCAAATAATTCTATTAATTTTTCTGGTCCCCGAACATCTAAGTAATTTTTTATTTCTTTTAAAGACATGCCTAATTCCTTTAATGCTGATATAACATAAAAAGGTTCAATTTGAAAAACAGAATAATATCTATATTCATTCTCACCCTTAAGCTCTGGGGAAAATACACCAATTTCATCATAATGAAATAGGGTATGCTTTGTCACGCCCACAATTTTAGCGAATTCACCAGTTGTAAGATAATTTTGAAAATTTTTATCCATTAATTAAATCTCCTCTTGACTATAGTGTTACCCTATACATTAGTATATGCTATGGCAGTTAATTTATCAAGCTTTGAGTAACTAATTAATTGCATGGAGGTAATTATTATGAAAAATTCAATATCAAGTGAATTTCATTTTTTTTCACTATTAAAATTTGCTTTTCCCTCAATTGTAATGATGATTTTCACATCATTTTATACTATGATAGATGGAATCTTTGTGTCTCGTTTTATAGGAACAAATGCCTTATCGGCAGTTAATATTGTGTTTCCACTATGTAATATAATTATTGCAATAGGAGTTATGCTAGGTACTGGAGGGAGTGCAGTTATAGCAATAAAGTTAGGAGAAAATAAAATTAGAGAATCAAAAGAAAATTTTTCTTTAATAACAATATTTGGGGCTTTATTAGGACTAACTGTAATGATATCTTGTTTTATCTTTATTGAACCAATATTAAAAATGCTAGGAGCAAATAAAGCTTTATATACAATGTGCTATGAATACGCAACAGTTTATTTAATGTTTGCACCACTTTCAGTTCTTCAGCTATTATTTCAGTATTTATATGTTGCAGCAGGAAAGCCTACAATGGGTCTTATTGTAACCGTTATAGGTGGCGTTACAAATGCATTGTTAGATTATTTGTTTATTGCTGTTTTTGAATTAGGTGTTAAAGGTGCTGCGCTATCAACTGGTATAGGGATAGCAATACCTGCAATTTATGGACTATTGTATTTCTCTTTTTACAGAAAAGGTTCATGTTATTTTGTAAAACCTAAAATGGATAAAAAAGCGTTATTAGATAGCTTTAGCAATGGAGCATCAGAAATGGTCACTAATATTGCTCTTTCTGTTGTTACAATTTTATTTAATATCATAATGATGAGACTTTTAGGAGAGGATGGAGTAGCTGCAATTACTATTATGTTATATGCACAGTTCTTTTTAAGCTCCATATTTATGGGATTTTCTATGGGAGTAGCACCTGTAATAAGCTACAATTATGGAAGTCAAAATTTTAATCAAATAAAAAAGGTATTTAAATACTGCATAATTTTTATTCTTGTATGCTCAATCTTATGCTGTATAATGGCAATAGCTTTTTCTCCTATAATTATTACAATATTTGCTCGAAAAGGCTCTAATGTATATAATATTGCAATGGATGGATTTAGACTATTTAGCTTAAGCTTTTTATTTGCAGGAGTAAATATTTTCACTTCAGCTTTATTTACTGCATTATCAAATGGCAAGGTTTCTGCAATTATAGCTTTTATGAGAACTTTTGTATTTATTACAGCTGGACTTATATCCTTACCATTAATTTTTGGCGTAAACGGCGTATGGCTTTCAATTACAGCAGCTGAACTAATTAGCACAATAATGTGCTTGATTTATATTTTGGTTTTAAGAAAAGAATATAATTATCTTTAGTAAATAAGAATTTAATTAAATAAGATTAGTAGATGAATAATTACTTCGATATACTTTTGTTACGAATCTAAGGGAAGCAAAGCAGATAAAAAATGTTTCTGTTTCCGTAATTCGGTTTCCCTTGATTTTTTATAAGGAAGGGAAAGCCTCATTAAGTCACATAAACATTTTTTATCTACTTCGCTATTTATAGCAACCGATAATCAAAGAAAAATAAAAGGATTTTTCTTTGATTATCTACGTTTTTTGGCAGAGCTGTCTACTAAGATTTCACTTGCCAATACATTAATTATAGCTACGCGAAATTCTTATTTATTTTATAACAGTACTTAAAAAATCACTGCCAATTTCAGTATTTTTAAAAATGTTTTGTGCTATATTAATGTATTCCTCAGGGTTTGGCATAGAAGGACTAAAATGCGTTAGCCATAGTCTTTTTACATTAGCTTTTCGTGCTAAGGAGGCTGCTTCAGAAAATGTCATATGTTTTTTACTTATAGCATCTTCTTTTTTTTCTTCATCACCATACATTCCTTCGCATATGAATAAATTTGAATCCATAGCAAAATTAACTATATTATCAATTGGCCTTGTATCCGTGCAATAGGTGATTTTTAACGGTTCTCTTTTTTCTCCAAGAACCATTTCAGGTACAATAATTTTACTACCTACCTTTACACTTTCACCATTATGAAGCTTTTGCCAAATGCTTACTGGTACATTAAGCTCATTAGCCTTATCGGGTAAAAATCTTGGCTTTAGATTAAGAGTAAAGCTGTAACCAAAGCAACTAATCCAATGCTCTAGTGATATAGCCCGAACATCTAAACCTATTATATCAAATTTGTGTTCAATATTTTTTTCCATTTCAATTACCATTAATTCATATGGAATATATCCAACTGTATATAATAATCCTTCTAATGCCTTATAAATACCAATTGGTCCATAAATGTTAATAGGTTTTTGCCTTCCCGCATTACCAATTGACGACAATAGTCCTGGAAGTCCAAGCACATGATCGCCGTGTAAGTGCGTTATGAGTATAGCATCTATTTTAGATAAGCTTATCTTTGCTTTTTTTAATGCAATTTGAGTAGCTTCACCACAATCAATAAGTATGGAACTTCCATTATAGCTTATAAGGCAGGAAGATAAAAATCTATTAGGTAATGGTATCATTCCACTTGTTCCAATTAATTTAACATCAATCATTTAAATCACCAGCTTTTATCTTAATTAATTATATTTTACCATATCTATGATTTAATATGAATGTATTTTAATTATATTTATACAGAACATTTGTAAGATCTATTTAAAAAAATCATTGATTAATATAAATCATTATTATATAATTTCTGATATGTTAACTAGTTGTTAAAATGTACTTATGGAGGTACTATTTATGGAACTGAATTCGAAGAACATGAAAAAACTATTATTAATTATAACATTTACAGTTTTACTATATTTAGGGTTAACAAATTTATCAAAAGTAGTAAATGTTGCTAAATCAATAATTGGAATTATGTCCCCATTTATTCTTGGTTTATGTATTGCTTTTATTGTAGGTGTGTTACTTAAATTTATAGAAGAGAAATGGGATAGAGCTTTTAAGAAAAATAAAAGCAATATAATATATAAATTAAAAAGACCTATATGTATATGCATTAGCTTTGCATTAATCATAGGAGCTATATTTATCTTAATTTTTATGATTGTGCCAGAGGTAGGAAGAACAGTATCGGAAATTGCTCAAATTATACCTTTCTACATGCAACGCTTAGAAAACTGGTGGAATCAAATGAGTAAGGAATTAGAAAATATATATGTTACTATACCTGCAATAGAAATAGACTGGAAACAAGCAGGCGCAACTATTGTAGACTTTTTAACTCGTGGAAGTAAATCAATTTTTTCAACTACTGTTGGTATTACTACATCAATTTTTGGTGGAGTATTCAGCTTTATTGTTGGTTTTATTTTTTCTATATATATATTATTCCAAAAAGAGAATTTATGTAGGCAAATTAAAAAAATATTTTATGCTTATTTGAAAGAAGATACTGTAAAATCAATCTTAAATATTGCTAAGATGGCAAATGTAACTTTTTCAAAATTTGTTACAGGACAGCTTACGGAAGCAATAATAATTGGCTTATTATGCTTTATAGGTATGAATATATTCTCAATGCCATATGCAACAATGATATCAACATTAGTTGGCTTTACGGCTTTAATACCACTTGTAGGTGCATTTATTGGAACAGCCTTTGGTGGCATTATGATTTTAATGGTAGATCCTATGAAGGCTTTATGGTTTGTTATTTTTATAATTATTCTTCAACAGCTTGAAGGGAATATAATTTATCCAAGAGTAGTTGGCAAATCAGTTGGGCTGCCAGGTATGTGGGTTTTAGTAGCTATAACAGTTGGAGGAAGCTTACTTGGAATATTTGGTATGCTATTAAGTGTTCCAACATGTTCAGTTTTATATGCACTATTAAGGCAATCTGTTAATAATAGATTATCTGAAAAATCTATTTGCCATTTATTTGAAGATACTATAGAAAATGAGATAGTTGAAAATAGTGATAATGATGAAGAACAAAATGATGTAGTTTAAATCAAAAAGCCCACAGGTTTGATTCTGTGGGCTTTTTTTCTGTTTAGAAAGACATATCTTCGTGAGCTAATCTTGTATATATCTTTTTTGGTTTTATTCTGAAGATTCACTCTCCGGATCTTCATCAGTTTCCATTTCTTCGTTCAATCATTTTTTTATGTTCTTTTTTACAATCTAACTATTTCTTTTTTTCCATCATGTATTTTTAATATACATGGAGTTATGTCCTTATATGCTGTTTCATTATTATTTTCTTTAATCTCACCTGATGAAAATATAGATAATAATCTACCAGCGAAAAATTCTTTATATCCTTCATCAAATGCTTGATGTCCTCTAATTATTGTAGAAATTGAAAATTTGCTAGTAAAGCTATCAAAATGTGTTTTATAAAAATAAAATCTTCTAGTGTTCCTTTGAAGTGTTGTATCCTCAGTGGGATCACTCCATAGCATGTTATGTATTACGCTTCCGTCTAAGCTATCAACGATATCTTCATTCCACAAATCATTAATAGTAAGTATATGGTCATAACCATCATTTTTTGGTCTAGGAATACCACCGTGAACACATAATATAACTTCGTCACAATTTTTTATAAGTGCTATATGACAAAGCTTACTAAAGTAATTAAGATACTCTTCTAATAAAGTAAGAGGTTTATTTAGTTCTTTTAGAGAATTAAAAAGTGAGGCAACAAAATAATCATTATCTGTAGTGTTTTCGTTCCTTCCGACACAGAGTTTATATTCATTTTCTGAGATAATTTTTCCACCATCGTGGTTTCCGCGAAGTAGAAATACGTTGCTGGAGAATATGTATTTTAAAATAAAAATTAATTCTAATGTTTTAATGGCTGCTTTGCCTCTATCAACATAATCACCTAAAAATATCAATCGAATATTTTGTTCGTGTTGCATTTTTTCTACAAAGCTTATTCTTTTTAAAAACTCTATTACAGAAATAGAGTCAGAATGAATATCTCCAAATACGTAGTAGGTTGCTAAATCATTGTTTAAAAAATGTATTCTACCACCTGTTTTAGTATCATTACATTTATCTAAACATTCCAACGCACTAGCTGATACTTTACAGACATTTGCATTTGCTATGCTTATTTCATTTTCATAAAGCTTGTTTAATTCTGATAGCAAAAACAAATGAAGCTCTTCTAAATCATCAAATGATTTTTCTAATTCTATAAAGTTAATTATATCATTAAGTTCTAACTGATTTTTATTATAAAGAATCTTTAAGTTTTTAATTTTGCTTATGTAATCCATATAAATCCCCTTTATTTATTAGTCAATAAAAACTGTACATTAAATATATATAAAAGTCAATGTATGTAGCTTAAAAAATGTCAATTATCTAAATTTTGAAAAGTTTATTAATAGTATTTATGAGGCATTTGCAAGTTGAAAAATTTTTAATTATACCCTATATTTTTATACTTTTTTATTATATAATTGCATTATGATAAAATTAACTATTAGTGGAAATGAAAAAGAGCAAAGACTTGATAGGTTTTTGAAAAAATACTTAAAAAATGCTTCCTTAAGCTACATTTACAAGCTTATTCGTAAGGATGTAAAAATTAATGGCAAAAGAGGAAACATAGAAACTATGCTGCTAGAAGGAGATGAAATAACCTTATACATTAGTGAGGAGGAGTTGGAGAAATTAACTAAGAGTAAAAAGGTTGTTAAGTCAAAAAAGCAATTTAATATAGCATATGAGGATGAAAATATTTTGATTGCAGAAAAACCATTTGGACTGCTAACTCATGGAGACGCTACAGAAAAGAAAAATCATTTGGCTAATCAAGTGATTTCATATCTTATAGAAAAAGAAGATTATGTCCCAAGGCTAGAGCGTACATTTGTGCCATCACCTGTAAATAGATTAGATAGAAACACAACTGGACTAGTTTTATTTGGTAAGAATAATAAAGCATTGCAAACACTCAATAAAATGATTCGTGAAAAAGGCTATGTAAATAAATATTATTTGACCATAGTTTCAGGTAATTTAAAAAAAGAGCTTATACTTAAGGATAAGATGGAAAAAGACGAAGAAAGAAATATGGTTAAAGTATTGCCTATGGAAGATGAGGATGGCAAGATTATGGAGACTATTGCTAGACCCCTTAAATACAAAAATGGGTATACCTTAGTAGAAGTTGAACTTATTACCGGAAGAACACATCAAATTAGGGCACATTTAGCTAAAGCTGGCTATCCTATTATAGGAGACATAAAATATGGGCGCTCAGATGTAAACAGAGAAATTGAAAAACGATTTAATCTTACTACACAATTCTTACATGCGTACAGATTGTCATTTATTGGTGCAGAAGAGCCGTTAGAATATTTGATAGGTAAAGATGTAACAGGAGAATTGCCTCCTAATCTTGAAAAAATAAAAGAAGCTATATTTGAATAAAAATATAATTATTTTTTAGTAAATAATAATTTATCGTAGCAATAATTAAGATATTTGTAAGCGAAATCTTAGTAGAGAGTTGTTTCTTCGACATACTATTGTTGTGAATTAAAGGTGAGCAATAAATATAAAAAAAGTTTCTGTCTCCGCAACGAGATTTACCTTGATTTTTATAAGGAGGGTAAATCTCATTGAAGTCGCATAAACTTTTTTTATATTTCTTGCCTACATAGCACCGAAAATCAAAGAAAAATAGAAAGCATTTTTCCTTGATTTTCTGCTGTGCTGGCGTATTTTTCTACTAAGTTTTCACGCATACATAGTTACCGGAAAAGTGACAAATATTTAGCGGAATGATAACCTATAAGTACGTTGAAGGTATTATGTATTTTAACTTTTACACAACCTCTGAACTTAAACTACTTCGACCTTTTGTTGTGTTAGTACGTGCTTTCACGACTACAACCGACTTACAAGCTTGGTAGACCGCTCTGCCAAAAACGCAGATAATCAAAGAAAAATCCTTTTATTTTTCTTTGATTATCGGTTGCTATGAATAGCGAAGTATATAAAAAACGTTTATGTGACTTGATGAGGATTTCCCCTCCAAACATTAGGGGATAATCTCCTAATGTTTTTAAAAATCAAGGGAAACCGAATCACGGAATCAGAAACGTTTTTTATATGCTTTGCTTCCCTTAGATTCGTAGTAGAAGTAAGTCGAAGTAATTATTTGTCTACTAACTTACTAAGCTAAATTATTATTTTGTAATTAATAAAACAGTCTTTTCTATAAAATCCTTACTGTTAAATTCAGTATTTCCAAGTTGATTTTGTATAAGAATGCCATCCATTGTTGTTAATAGTAACCATGATATATAATCACCATCACTATCCGGACACCTTTCTATTATTTTGTCTCTTATTGTATTTTTGAAATAGTGATATCTTTCTATGTATTTTTGTCTAAGTGTCTCATTCCCTGAAACAGCAGCTCCTGCTAGATAAAGTCTTAAGCTACCAAAATCCTTTGCTGAACTTCGTTCCAAAACATATCTAATAAGCCTTGAAATACTGGTATCTTTCTCCTTGTTTTCAACCCACGAAATAAAATCGTCAGATAATTTTGAAAGATAGTTATCTGTTATATCAAAAAGTATATCTTCTTTATTATTATAATAATAATATAAAGTACCCTTGCTTATTTCTGCGGCTCTAGCAATGCCAGCAAGAGAAATATCATTAAATGATTTATTCTGCATTAGTGTGGCAGTTGTAACTAATATTTTTTCCTTAATGTTATTTTTAAGTGGTGCAGCCATATAATAATTTCCTCCAGTGAAGGTGTCTTTTCTTCACTCTTCGTCTCCTTACCAGACTTTAGTTTCTATATAAAATAGTATAGACTACTAAATTAACACCGTCAATAAACTTTATAGATAAT
>DLNM01000053.1:37159-58245 GCA_002479485.1 Firmicutes bacterium UBA7510
ATTATCTATAAAGTTTATTGACATTTTTTGCCTAAGTGATTAATATAATATTAAGACAGTCGGTTGACTGACTGACAAGCTGTGGAGGTTAGCTATGGTTTCAGTTGAAAAATTAAATAAAATATTGAAAGAAAAGTTCTATGGAAGAGTAACTGCTACTGAATATAATAATGTCCTAAAGCTAGAAGGTAGTTTAGACAACTGGAAGGATATTGTTGAAGCTGGCAGCATATGTGCTGATAAAAAAAGTCGTAGATATGTTGTTAATAATATTATGCTGAAAGATGTAGATACGAATACTATGAAACTTCCGAAATTAAATGATAAGTTACTAGATCATAAAAAAACTGACGTTTTAATTATTGGAGCAGGTATAGTCGGTTGTGCTATAGCTAGAGAATTATCTAGATGGAATTTAGATATACTTTTAGTTGAAAAAGAGCATGATGTTGCTATGCAGGCATCATCACGCAATGACGGCATGATTCATCCAGGTATTGACTTGAAAAAGGGTCAGGTTAAGCAAATGTATAATTCTAGGGGTAATAATATGTATCCACAAATATGCAAAGAGCTTGATGTTGATTTTGAAATGACAGGTCAATATTTATGCTTTAAGGATAAATGGATTAAATATGTTTTACCATTTATAATTAAACACTGGAAAAAAATGAATGTTCCTGTTAAAATTATAAGTAAAAATGAATTATATGAAAAAGAGCCTTATTTAGCTAGAGATATAGAGTGTGCCTTGAAATTTCCAACTGCTGGTATTGTATGCCCTTATGGCTTAACTATAGCTTATGCAGAAAATGCTGTAGAAAATGGTGTGTTTTTAAGTTTAGATACAGCAGTTTTAGGTATGAATATTAAAAATAATAAAATAGAAAGCGTAATTACTAATCGCGGGATAATATATCCTAAGATAGTAATAAATGCAGCTGGTGTGTTTAGTGATAAAATAGCAGAGCTTGCATGTGATAAATTTTTTTCCATACATCCACGAAAGGGTACAAATATAATATTAGATAAAAAATCGGCATATCAAGTAGCTACAATTGCCTCTCTATATGGTACTATTGCAGTCAAAACATCACATTCAAAGGGCGGTGGTGTTGTGTCTACAATAGATGGCAATCTTTTAGTAGGGCCAGATGCTGAAGAAACATATCAAAGAGAAGACTATTCAACAAACATAGATAGTGTTAATAACACAATTAATAAACAAAAAAATACATCTCCATTATTAAATAAACAAGACATTATAACTTACTTTACAGGTGTTAGAGCAGCTACATATGAAGAGGATTTTGTGATTTGTGAGGGTAAAAGTACAAAAAACATTATTCACGCTGCAGGTATACAGTCTCCAGGGCTTACAGCTGCACCAGCTATTGCAGTTGATATAGCAGATATGACTGTAAGAATGCTATCTAAAACAAAAAAAGTATTAATGAATGAACGGTTTAATCCAACTAGAAAGTCAATTCCAAAAACATCGAAGCTTCCAGATAATGAAAGACAAAAATTAATTGAAAAAAATAGCGACTACGGAATTATCATCTGTCGTTGCGAAGAAGTAAGTAAGGGTGAAATCATAGATGCTCTAAATAGACCTGTGCCATGTGACACTATAGATGGTGTAAAAAGAAGAGTCCGTCCTGGTATGGGAAGGTGTCAAGGAGGGTTTTGTAGTCCATTAGTTGCAGAAATCATCAGTAAAGAAAAAAATATACCTTTATGTGAAGTCACTAAAAATGGTGATGGAAGTAATATAGCCAGTGGACGTACAAAGCAAGGCCCAAAAGGTGGTGATGAAATTGATTAAAGATTATTTTGATGTAGCTGTAATAGGTGGAGGTCCAGCAGGACTTGCAGCTGCATTGTCAGCAAAAAGAGAAGGTAAAACAGTAATTCTTATAGAACGTGAAAAACGACTTGGTGGTATTTTAAAACAGTGTATACATGATGGATTTGGACTAATTAGATTTGGTGAGAAAATGTCAGGACCTGAATATGCTCAGAATTTTATAGATGAACTATTGGGTAAAGATATTGAGGTTGCACTTTTAACCTATGCCACTAAAATAGAGAAAATTAATGATAGCATTAACATAACCTTAGTAAGCAGCAAAGGTATGAGATATGTTAGTGTAAAAAGTCTAGTCCTTTCTACTGGTTGTAGAGAGAGAACAGCTAAACAAATATCAGTTCATGGAACTAGACCAGCGGGAGTGTACACAGCAGGAACGGCACAGTATCTTACTAATATATTCGGAATACTTCCTACAAAACGCTGTGTCATTCTAGGCAGTGGAGATATAGGATTAATTATGGCGAGAAGACTGACGCTTGAGGGTGCCAGTGTACTAGGTGTATACGAAGCTAAAAAAACACCTAGTGGCTTATCAAGAAACATAAGCCAATGTCTGCATGATTTTAATATACCATTATATACTGGAAAAACTGTAACAAAAGTGTTTGGAGATTTACGGCTAGAGGGTGTAGAAATTTCAGATGTTGATGACAATATGAATGTTATTGAGAACACAAATGAATACATCAGCTGTGATAGCTTAATTTTATCAGTTGGGCTAATACCTGAGAATGAGCTGGCGGAAACACTTAATATTAAGCTTGATATTAAAACAAAAGGTCCTATAATAGATCAAAATTATATGACATCAATTGATGGGGTATTTGTTTGTGGAAATGCACTTCATGTTAATGACTTAGTTGATTATGTTTCTGAAAGTGGAGAAGAAGCAGGTAAGTCAGCTGCTAACTATATGTATGAAAACACTCATCTTGTTCCAATACAAAGTGATAACAATTTTTTGTATACAGTTCCACAAAACATAGATTTAGGCTCAAATCATGATAAAGTAGTAATCTTTTTTCGTTCTAAACATGAACTTAAAAAGACACTTGTAAGCATAACTGTAGATGGTAGGGAAATATTTAAAAAGAAATATAAAGCACTTCGTCCACCTGAGATGGAAAGAATAGAAATTGACTTTGAAAAGGCAAATATAACAAGGGAAAGTAAAATAATAATGTCTATAAAGGAAGTAACGTGAAGAAAAGCATTCACGCTGTGAAAAAAGGCATTCACGATATGGAGGTTAAAATGGAAGAAATAATATGTATAGTTTGTCCAAACGGATGTCATATGCAAATTGAGGGTAAAGAGCAAATTAAGGTGATAGGTAATTTGTGTAAGCGAGGAGAGGAATTCGCCATACAGGAACTTACAAATCCAATGCGCAGCTTGACTACCACAGTGAGAACAACAAGCAAAGATATGCCAATGTTACCTGTTCGTACTAAGGGGGAAATACCAAAATCTAAAATTGAAGAAGCTATGATGGTTCTCAATAAGATTGAAATTTCAAATTCTGTTACATGTGGTGAAGTAATTTTAAAAAACATATTGGGATGTGATTGTGACATAATTGCTACATGTAGCCTAATAATATGAAAGGATGTAAGGCTATGCAATTTGTATTAACCTTTGATGTAGGAACACAAAGCGCAAGAGCAATGCTCGTAAGTCCAACAGGGGAAATTGTTAAAAAAGTAAAAACAACATTTGAAAAACCATACTATTCAATAAATCCAGGTTGGGCTGAACAAAAACCAGAATTTTATTGGGACGCAATTTGTCAAGCTAGTTTGCAGCTTAAAAATGATGCTGGAAAACTATGGGATGATATCATAGCAGTAACATGTACATGCATTAGAGATAGCTGTCTTTGCGTAGATGAAAATGCTTTACCACTTAGGGATGTGATATTGTGGCTTGATAAACGCGAGGTAACGACTCTAAAGCCACTTACAAGATTACAAAGAATGTTATTTTCAGCAGTTTCAATGCGTGAATCAGTTGAGCTTCAAAGAAAGGTATCTGCATGCAATTGGATAAGAGAAAACGAGAAGGAATTATGGGATAAAACATACAAATTTATATTTTTATCTGGATATTTCACATATAAATTTTCTGGAAGGCTGATTGACTCCTGTGCAAACATGATTGGGCACATACCTTTTGATAGTAAAATCAGAAAATGGATGAAGCCAGATGATTTAAGAAGATGTATATTTAATGTGGAACAAGAAAAACTATGCGAATTAGTTGAACCCGGAACAATTGTAGGGCCAATTACCGAAAAAGTAAGTATTGAAACGGGAATACCTGAAGGCTTGCCATTTATAGCAACAGGATCAGACAAAGGCTGCGAAACTCTAGGCTTATCCTGTTCCACACCGGACAAGGCTGCTATAAGCTTTGGAACTACCGCAACTATACAATTAACTACTCCATTTTATATGGAGCCCTTGCCCTTTATTCCTGCATATCCGTCAGTTATAAAGGAGCATTATAATCCAGAGGTACAAATTTATAGAGGATATTGGCTTATTTCTTGGTTTAAAAAGGAGTTTGCAGCTAAGGAGGTAGAGGAAGCGATCATAAAAGGAGTTTCAGCGGAGGAGCTTTTAAATTCTAGACTTAGAGAAATCCCTCCCGGATGCAATGGACTTGTATTTCAGCCGTATTTTACACCCGGTGTTGTTATGCCAAAGGCAAGGGGCTCTGTAATAGGTTTTTCTGATGTTCACTCAAGACTACACATTTATAGAGCAATAATAGAAGGCATAAATTACGCTTTAATGGATGGACTTAAATCACTTGAAAAAAGAGGAAAGCTGAAGGTTAAAGAGATTTTTGTTGCCGGTGGTGGTGCTCAAAGTGATGAAATTTGCCAAATAACCGCAAATATGTTTGGAGTACCCGTTAAACGTATCCAAACCTATGAGGCCAGCGGACTAGGCAGTTCAATAGTAGCCTTTGTAGCAAAAGGAGTTTTTTCGGACATAAATGAAGCAATTAAATCAATGGTACATATAAAAGATGAATTTTTACCAGACGAAGAAGAACATAAACTTTACGAAAAATTATTTAATGAAATATTTAGTAAGATATTTAAAAAGCTTTTTCCACTCTATAAAAAAAGCTTTGAATAGTAAAAGAGAAAGGATGATATAAAATGTCACATGTATATAAAGGTTTCGAGCCAAAATGGATAAAAGGAGAGTTTCCAAAGAATTCTTACCGTTCTATATTTAAATGGGGTGATCCGTTACAAATTAAAATACCAAAAGAATCATTATATAAAATGCTTAAAGAAACATTTCATTTAGATGATGAATTTTTTAAGGAGTATAAGGAAAATTTAGGATTTGACAAGGTAGAGTATGATATACCGATTAAGCTGACAGAAAATCAGATTAAAAAATTTAAGGAAATTGTCGGAGAAGATTATGTCCGTACAGATGATTATGCGCGACTTTCGGTTGCATATGGTAAAACTATGTATGATATATTAAGGCTTAGAAACAAAATCGTTGAGAATATACCTGATGCTGTAATATATCCTGACACAAAAGAGCAAATAGAGAAAATTGTAGAATTTTGTTCTGAAGAAAAAATCCCAGTGTATGTTTATGGCGGAGGTTCATCTGTAACTCGCGGAGTTGAATGTACAAAGGGTGGAATTTCACTTGATATGAGACTTCGTTTTAATAAGGTTATTTCTTTTAATGAAATTGATCAAACTATCGTAGTTGAAGCTGGAATGAGTGGTCCGCAATTAGAAGAAGTGTTAAATGACGCAGTTAAGCTATTTGGTGCTAAAAGACCTTATACATGCGGTCATTTTCCACAGAGTTTTGAATATTCTTCTGTAGGAGGTTGGGTTGTTACGAGAGGTGCTGGACAAAACTCTACCTATTATGGTACAATAGACGATATAGTTATAGGTCAAGAGTATGCAACTCCAAAAGGTAATATAAAAACTGATACATATCCTAGAAAAGCTACCGGTCCTGATATTGGGCACATCATGATGGGTAGTGAGGGGGCATTTGGTGTTCTTACTCATGTTACACTAAGGGTATTTAGGCACATGCCTGAAACAATCAAAAGATTTTCATTTATGTTTAAGGACTGGGATACAGCGCAAAAGGCTGCTAGAGAAATAATGCAATCTGAGGGTGGTTATCCATCTGTATTTAGACTATCAGATCCGGAAGAAACTAGAATTATGCTTAGATTATATGGTGTTGATGATAGTCCACTTAGACATTTATTTAAGGTAAGGAATTTTAAGGAAGGTGATATGTGCTTATTCTTAGGATTTACTAATGGTGAAAAAGGCTTTTCTAAAAACTGCGCTAAGGTAGTTAAAAAAGTTGCTAAAGCTCATGGTGGAATGAGCCTTACAGGTATTGTTACTAAATCATGGGAAAAAGGTAGATTTAATGATCCGTATATGAGAGATACTATGCAAGATTTTGGTATTGTAACAGACACTATGGAATGTAGTGTCAACTGGAGCAATATGTCTAATGTTCATCGTGAAGTTAGAGCATATTGTAAATCTAGGCCGGACACAATATGTATGACTCACATGTCACATGTTTATCCTCAAGGTGCAAATTTATATTTTATATTCATAGCTAAAATGAGTGACCCTATGGAATATAAAAATTATCATGCAGGTATTTTAGATGCTATTCAAAAATCGGGAGCATCTATGAGTCATCATCATGGAATAGGAAAAATGTTTGGACCTTGGTTAGAAGGATATATAGGACGTAACGAATTTGATATCTTCCGAGCTTTAAAAAATCATTTTGACCCAGAAAATATTATGAACCCTGGTGGAACATTAGGTCTTGATATTGAAGAAAATGAAAAAAGATTTTTAAGGGGAAAACTATAAAAAATATATGTTTTAAATTGGGAAATAAGCGTATATATATAAATATAATAAATATAATAGGAATAGATATAATACATTTATATATATAATAAATAAAAAAACATTTTTTTAAAAATAAAGGGAAGGTGAAATAATGTTAGTTAAAGCAATAATGATTCCATTTAGTCAGCTACAATGTCTTTCTGTTGAAAATACAATAGAGGAAGCATTAAGCATTATAGAGGAAAATAGACTTTTATCATTGCCTGTTGTTAATGAAAAACAGTTCGTTGGTGTGATTTCAAAAGAGCACATGTACGAAGAGTATTTTAAAAACTATGAAGCATTATCTAAACTTGATTTCTTAAACAAAAAAATAAAAGATTTAGTAAAGACAAAAATAATGACAATTAATCAAGAGCTTCCAATAGAAGATGCAGCAGCTATTTTCATAACTTCTAAATATCGCTTTATTCCAATTACAGACGGTAAAAACGATCTGGTAGGTATAGTAACTCATCAATCTATATTTAAGCAATATCAAAAAATATTTGGAGATAGAGTAAATGTACTAACTATTTATACTAGTAATTTCAAAGGTACTATTGCAAAAATGACTGATACCATAGCAAAAGCTGGCGGTAATATTAAAAACATTGTTCAAATAGATACTAACGTAATGAATTTGCAGGAAATCTATTTAAGTATAGATTGCGAAGACTTTGATAAGGTTGTTATGGCTCTTAAGAAAAATGGTTATAACGTTAGAACAGCTATAAAAGACGATGGTAAAGAAATAAACTATTAGAATAATTTTATTAAATAGCATACAGATACCTGTATGCTATTTTTATGCTTTCCTTACAAAAATGAAAGGATATTGTAATCTAATTCTAAGGCAGTTTTAATAATTATGGATTATAATTTTATTAAATAATATCATTAAATAATATCATTAAATAATATCATTAAATAATATTATTTAGAATGGTTATTAAAAATCGAGGTATTGGATTATGAAAAAAATAAAGTTAAAAAGTCTAATTTTAAATATATTTATAATTGCCTTTGTAGTAGCTGCTATATGTATAATTCCTATATTGACTGATGGAATTGATATGTATAAAAGTGCAGTCAATGAAATGAGCATTGAGGATAAAATCGAGTCAATTAGAAGTTTGCCA
The DNA here is from genome assembly GCA_002479485.1 of Firmicutes bacterium UBA7510. Classification (GTDB taxonomy): domain Bacteria; phylum Bacillota; class Clostridia; order Tissierellales; family Sedimentibacteraceae; genus UBA1535. Next base: position 45,108 of record DLNM01000053.1, read on the forward strand.
AACTACGTAAAAATTAATGATATACCACAGAGCTTAAAAAATGCTACAGTTTCTGTAGAAGATCATAGGTTTTACAAGCATAATGGATTTGATTTTATTTCTACGGGCAGAGCAGTTATCGAAAATATCTCAAGCGGTGAATTAATATCTGGTGGAAGCACTATAACACAGCAATTGGCAAAAAATATGTTTTTTAGCTTTGAGAAGACCTACAGTAGGAAGATAGCCGAGCTAATAGTGGCATTTAGGCTTGAAAAATTGCTTGATAAGGATGAAATTTTAGAGCTGTATATGAATATTATCTATTACGGAAACGGTTATTATGGTATTAAGGATGCTGCAAACGGATATTTTGATGTTGAACCAAGTGATCTATCAAACGAGCAAGCTATAATTTTAGCGGGAATACCGCAATCACCTAATTTTTACAGTCTCGCTAATCCAGACTGTAATATTAAGGATAGAACAAGTATGGTTGTAGCTACAATGGTAGAAAATAATTATATTCATCACGAAGATGCAGAAGAAACCATATTGAAGACTTATCAACTAATCGAAACATTTTATTAAAAAACCTACTCCTGAAAATAAGAGTAGGTTTTTTATGTGTTTTTATATCTTTTGACTATCAAATTTGTCTAGATCCCAGCGTTCTATCAAATATATCAATTTTCCAGGATATCCGCTGTCTGTTGCATAACCACATCTTCTAAGCGCATAAGCTCCAGCTGTAGAGTTGTGCATTACCTCTGTGTAAGGTATATATCTTTCTCTTGTTGTTAGAAGTGCATTATGGTCGTTCCAACTGTCTTGAACGGTTTTATATGCTCTAAAATTGTCGTCAATTCTATATACTGTGCCATAGTATTCTTCCCAGGTGCTACATAGTACAGAACCAGCATTTCCTGTGCCTTTTACACCGAATAAGTTATTTGAAAATAATCCTGTGTATTTGTCAACAGGTAGCTTTTGTCCCCAGCCGGTTTCAAGTATTGCTTGAGCAATTTGCAGTGCTGCGGACATTCCATTTTCCTTTTGTGTTTTAAGTGCCATAGGAGTTACATACTCTATAAATTTATCCTGAGCAACTACCGGTCTTGAGCCATATAATTCTCCCAAATAGAATTTAATTGGAATTATATCAGACTTAATAGTTCTACCATCTGTTGTTGTTGCTATTGCTTGTATATTTCTATTACCTTCATTTACTATAGTAGGTGTAAAACTAACTTTAGTAGAAGTGTCTTTAGATGTACCAATAACTTTCTGACTTCCGTTTTGTGGGTTGATTATTACATATGTTACATCTTTCAAAGAAACATTTGACTTTGAATTTACTGAAAATGCTTCTGTTATTACTTGGTTAGGACCCACACCGCTTATTATAATACTTTCCTTTTTAGGAACTGTAACTGTACGTGCGTTACTTGTATACACATTACCTAAGGTCGTAGTACATTTAACATATATGTCCCAAGTTCCTGCCATGTCTGGGCCTGGGAACCAACTATAATCACCAAAGCCTACTTCGTATAAAAGAACAACATTTCCTGTGGAAGTGTTTTTAGCATAGTATTGTGTCTTAGATACGTTGTTAAAATTTCTAGATACTGACAAAGTAACCGGAACTACACCTACATTTTTAGTTGGTATTGAGGCTAAGCTTACGTATGGGGGCTTAGGTTCAGGTGCTTTTGCAGCTATATTTACATTTACAAAATCACTGTAGTATGGTTTGTCATTTGCATCATATGCAACAACTCTAAGTGCAACTTCACCGTTTTCAAAGGTTTCTGGCATATATCCAAAGCTGCCTGCTGGATCTATTTCACCAGATGTATAAACCTTTATATCTCTATTAGGATAATGAATTTCATATTTGGTATAAGAGGCTGTAAAATTCAAATCACAGCTTAACGGTGTAGTAACAGATAATGTTTGACCAGCATTAACTCCTTTAAGTGTTACCTTTGGAGTTATTTTTGTAGTTACCGTTTTTGCTGCACCGGCTATAAAATTACCGTTCTTATCATAGACAACAGCAGCTAATATGCCATTACCTTGATTGTTTATATCAGGTGTTAAAACAACCGGTTCACTTATTTTGTTGGTTTTAGCTACTATTTTTCCTTCTCCAGTTACAGGATCTAAAAATAAATATCTAAGCTGCGCTGCGTTTGAAGGTAAGGATTTAGCTCCACTTAAAGTCAGTGTTGTCTTATCACTTATAACCTGTCCATCGTTAACTCCTAAAATGTCAATATCAAAAAATTTAGCTTTATCTGCTCCCTCTCCACGAAATACGTTAACCTCTCTACTTGACTGATTCCATGTAACATTTAATCCAAGAGCATTGCTAACTAATCTTACAGGTACATATGTATAATTATTAATTATAACAGGTGCCACATCACTTACATCATAGGTTGTTACACCGTTTTCTGTATAGCTGACCAACCTGTTATCTATGTAAAGTTTCACATTTTTATTGTCCTTGAATATATCAACTGCATTATTAGTTTGGTCCCATTTAACCTGTGCACCAAACTTCTCCATTACCACTCTAAGAGGTATTAGTGTACGATCATTTTTTATGTAAGCACCTATATCGGAGTTTAACTTCTGCCCTTCAACTAGTACATGAACAGCACTGTCACCTGCTGCATAAATAGTATTGTATGGTGTTTGTACAGTTATTGAAGAAAGAACACCTATAGTAACTATCCCTAAGGCTATTTTCCTTTTGTTTATTTCAATGAAGTTACTAAAATATCTTTTGTTTGTCATCTTGTCACCCTTTCTTTAAATATTTTGATTTACATAATTTACGTATTATCTTTAAGTCGAAATTTAACGCAATTTGTAGAATATCTTATTATATCATATATGTAAACATAGAGAAAGTTACTAAAGTGTTACAAAAAAAGTGTATTTTACAAAATGTCATAATTAGGAAAGTATAAATTCATATCGTAATATAGATAGATTTCTAAGTAAAAAATACTAACATTATGATTTAAAAGCGTAAAAGCAAGATTAATATTGTTAAATAATTGTCATATGTAAACGTTGACCATTGTTTTTAGTTTTTTATAATACTAAATTTTAAAGGATATTTTTTGAAAACGTACCCAAAAATCAACTTGTTACAATCTCTTAATTTATTTGATTTTAACAGCATTGATTTTTTCAAGTTTAAATTATATAATAACACATGTTAAAGTTTAAAGTAGTTATAAATATTATTTTATTTTAATTTGTTAATATTTCGACAAATTGATAATAAATTTAAAGAGGTTATATAAAATATATTAAACGACAATAATATGAGGTGCAAAATGTATAAAATAGGTTCAATTGGTGCAGGCAATATGGGTTTAGCAATAATAGACGGAGCAGTTGGATGTAGAGCTTTTTCAAGTAGTGATGTAGCAATTTTTGATATATGCCAAGACAAAATTGATTTGTGCAAATCAAAAGGGTATAGTGTTTTACCTTCTGAGGAAGATATATTTATAAATTGTGAGATAGTGTTGTTAGCAGTAAAGCCGCAAATTTATGAAAGCTTACTTAATAAGCTTAAATCTATTTCACAAAAAGTAAAGAATCAAATTATTATAACAATTGCAGCTGGTATATCAACATCATACATTCAACGATTTTTAGGAAAAGATACAAAAGTAATAAGAGTTATGCCAAATACACCACTTCTAATAGGACGTGGAGCATGTGCTTTTTCAAAGACAGAAAACGTAAATGACGACGAATTTAATAAGATTTTAAGAATATTTGAAAATATGGGAGAGGTTGCAGTTATACCTGAAGACCATATGAATGATATTATAGCTGCAAATGGAAGCTCACCAGCATATGTGTACTACTTCATAGATTGTATAACAAGATCTGTTGAGAAAATGGGAGTAGATAAAGACGTAGCAAAAAAACTTGTTGCTCAGACCTTTGTGGGTGCAGCTGAAATGGTTTTAAAAACTGGAAAAGAACCAAAGGAATTAATACAACAGGTTTGCTCTCCAGGAGGAACAACAATAGAATCAATAAAAGTATTTGATGAAAAAAATCTATACAGCATAATAAATGAAAGCTGTGTGAAATGTGTAAATAGAGCATATGAGCTTAATGCATAAATAAAAGGTGGCAATAAATTGCCACCTTTTATTTTGTCACTTTCCTAATATGCATATATTATGATATAATATGCGTAGCTGAGGCTATTATATAATATTTATTGAATTAAATCAGTATTTGTAAAATAAGGGCAAAACATCTTTAAATAAATGGAGGTAGCTATGAAAAAAATAGAAAGCTTTCAAGTTAATCACTTAAACTTAAAAAGGGGATTGTATGTATCAAGAAGAGATGTAGTAGGTGACCAATATTTAACTACATTTGATATAAGAATGAAGGAGCCAAACAACGCTCCTGTTATGAATACAGCTGAAATTCATACAATAGAGCACTTAGCTGCAACTTTTTTAAGAAATCATAATATCTATGATGAAAAAACTGTATATTTTGGTCCAATGGGATGTAGAACTGGATTTTATGTTATATTTAAAGGAGATTTAAAGTCAGTAGATATAGTATCGATAATGCGTGAAATGTTTGAATTTATAGCTAATTATGAAGATGAAGTACCAGGAGCTGATGCAAGATCATGTGGAAACTATCTAGACATGAATTTACCTATGGCTAAATATGAGGCAAAACTATTTTTAAATGAAATATTATTGAATATAAAGGAAGAAAATCTATATTACAGGGACTAATGGAGAAATTATGAGTGAAATAATTACCTATAATTTGAATTTATCAAATACAACCTCGGATGAATATTATGAAAATATTAAAAAAATAGCAAATACTATCAGTACAGAATTAGTTAATGAATATAGCGATTTTTTAGATGACTATATGATGTTTCAAAAAATAAGCTCTCACGAAAAGGTTAGAACTAAACAAGAATATGGGCTTGAAGTACTTTTAATTGGAGTTTTATGGAATTCATATATAGAAAAAGCAATATCTTTGAAACTGTCATTTTTTAAAAATCATATACAAAAGTCAAATGATTCTGGCTTAGAATATTCACTAGATAATTTTAAAAAACTTATAGATTATTTAGAATCATCTAAAGAGTTTTTTGAGGAAGTAAAAAGATTAGAAGTTTGGCACAAATACTTATATAATTTGTCAGATAAAGACTTATATTCATTTCTCAAAAGTGCTTCAAGATTTTCTGTCGAATTTTCACATAGATGCGATGAATTATTAGGTAAATATTTACCTAATTTAGATTCATTTTTAAAAGTTGTTCCAAAAAACAAAGATGATATAATTCTATGTAGTAAAAGCAAAGAACAGTATTATCTTAATATGGTTGGCGCCGAAATTATGAATATAGTCTTTCTAGAAGATTTTAGGAATACAAAAGAAAAAATGATTATATTACCAGGATGTATGGTCTTAAATAAAGAAGACTGTCAGGCTGAACCTACAAAGTGGGGAAATTCATGCGTTGGCTGTACATTTAATTGCCCAGTAAATAAAATAAATAGGTCTATAAAAGACTATAATATAAATGTATATATTGTTCACCATGAATCGGATTTATATAAAAATGCACAGCTTGATGACGATAATATAGGAATTGTCGGTATTGCGTGCGTGCTTAATCTTTTATCTGGCGGGTGGAAGGCTAAAAGAATCGGACTATTACCTCAGTGCGTTTTACTTGATTATTGTGGGTGTAAGCACTGGCATGAAAATGGTATAGTTACAAACATAAATATAAATGAATTACTTAGTAAAATTAAGGTTTAAATACAATTAACTTTGAAAGGTCTATTAAATTATGATATTAACTGCAGAAAACATAGCTAAGAGTTACAGTGAGAAAGCTTTGCTAAATGGTATTACTCTTTATATAAATGAAGGAGACAAAATAGGGGTTATAGGCGTTAATGGTACGGGAAAATCTACGCTTTTAAAAATTTTAGCGGGAATAGAGGAAGCAGATAATGGCTCTATAACAAAAAAGCAAGGTGATAGAACTATATATTTACCTCAAAACCCCGAGTTTAATGAAAATACAACAGTTTTACAGCAGGTTTTTTATAACGCTTCTAATCAAACAAAGGAACTAATGGAATACGAAGCTAAAATGATTTTAACTAAACTTGGTATAACTGAATTCGATAGAGATGTAAATTTACTATCTGGCGGTCAGAGAAAAAGGGTGGCTATAGCTAGCGCACTTGTAAATCCCTGTGAGCTATTAATTTTAGACGAACCTACAAATCATTTGGATAATGACATGGTAATTTGGCTTGAAAGCTATCTTGCAAAATTTAAAGGTGCACTAATAATGGTTACTCATGATAGATATTTTCTTGATAGAGTAACTAATAAAATTGTAGAGATTGATAAAGGAAATATTTATACCTATGAGGGTAATTATAATAAATATTTAGAGCTTAAGGCTATGAGAGAAGATTTTTTAATAGCCAGTGAAAGAAAACGACAAAGCATACTTAGAAAAGAGCTTGAATGGATACAAAGGGGAGTTCGTGCTAGGGGTACAAAATCTAAATCAAGGATTGAGAGATTTGAGGAATTAAGTAGTAAATCAGCACCTGAAGTTGATGATAAAATTGCACTTAGCTCAGTTTCTTCACGTCTAGGTAAGAAAATAATAGAAATTAATAATATAAGTAAAAGTTATAATAATACAAAAATCATAGATGATTTTGAATATACAATAACCAAGGATGCTAGAATTGGTATAGTAGGAAAAAATGGAGCTGGAAAAACCACCTTGCTTAATTTAATAAGTGGTAGATTGCAGCCTGACGCTGGAACAGTAGACATAGGTCAAACTGTTAAGATAGGTTATTTCTCTCAGGAATCAAGTGAGATGGATTTAAGTCTACGAGTTATTGACTATATAAGAAATATTGCAGAATATGTTGATACTGTAGATGGCAAAATATCAGCCTCTCAAATGCTTGAAAGGTTTTTATTTACAGGTGAAATACAATATAATACGATTGGAAGATTGTCTGGTGGAGAAAGAAGAAGGCTATTTTTACTTAGTATAATAATGAATGCTCCAAATGTTTTATTATTAGATGAACCTACAAATGACTTAGATATTCAAACACTAACAATTCTTGAGGATTATCTTGAAACCTTTAATGGTGCTGTAATTGCAGTATCTCATGATAGATATTTTTTAGATAAGGTTGTAAATAGAATATTTGAGGTAGTTGGTAACGGTAGTATCAATTCATATAATGGTGGCTACAGTGATTATTACGATGAAAGACTAAATAATGAAAAACAGTTTAACGCTGAAGCTTCAATTGATAAGACACAATTTGAAAAGAAAAGAGAAACTTCAGATAAACCAAAGAAGCTTAAATTTTCTTTTAAGGAACAAAAAGAATATGACACTATTGATGAAGATATAGCAAATTTAGAGGAATCGATAGAAAAGATAGAAATTGAAATATCTAAAAATTCAACTGATTATGTGAAATTACAGGAATTAGTTGAACAAAAGGAAAAGCTTCAGGCCAACCTAGATGAAAAGATGAACAGATGGGTTTATTTAAATGATTTGGCTGAGCAAATTGAAAATCAAAAAAAAGGTAATTAAAAGGTATTTGTTATGAATGATAAATTATTAAAAAGTGTTCAAAAAAATTATGGAAAAATTGCAAAGGGTGAAATGAAGGAAATAATTTCGCTAGACAATAATTCCGATGAGATTTCTAAAAGCATAGGATATTCCTTAGAGGAGATAGAATCAGTTCCAGAAGAAGCTAATGTCGGTTTAGGATGTGGCAATCCTCTTTCTTTGGCAAATATAAAGGAAGGTGACAAAGTTTTGGACTTAGGAAGCGGTGCTGGATTTGATTGCTTTTTGGCTTCAAAGAAAGTTGGTAGAAGAGGTAGAGTAATTGGTGTTGATATGACTCCAGAAATGCTACATAAGTCAAGACAAATAGCAAAGGAGCATAAATACAAAAATGTTGAGTTTAGACTTGGAGAAATTGAAAATTTACCAGTCGCTGATAACTTTGTAGATGTTATAGTTTCAAATTGTGTAATCAATTTATCTAGCAATAAGGGAAGAGTATACAATGAAATGTATAGAGTATTAAAGACAGGTGGAATTATTTCAATATCAGATATTGTTGTAATAAAAGAATTATCAGAAGATATGAGAAATGATGAATTAATGCATTCATGCTGAGTATCAGGGGCTTCTTCAGTTGAAGAATTAAAACAAATATTGGGATATGCAAAATTTAAAAATATTTCTATTGATGTTTACCCTGTTTCTGAGGAGTACAATAAAAGATGGGGAAATAAATTAGACTTAAATGAATATATAATGTCAGCAAAAATAAAGGCTGAAAAATAAACTATAGCTTGTTTTAATCTGTTAAAAGCTATATAATATCTCTTGTAATTTCAATTAACATTTTTTGCAATTGGAGGCATTGACATAAAAATGATTAAAGATATGACAGTAGGCAGACCTAGTAAAGTACTTTGGGGTTTTTCGATTCCAATGCTTATTAGTGTTATGTTTCAACAAATGTATAATATAGCAGATGGTGTTATAGCAGGTAAATTCGCTGGAGAAAATGCTCTAGCAGCGGTAGGGGCATCTTATCCCATAACTATGATTTTTATGGCAATAGCAATCGGTAGCAATATTGGATGCTCAGTAGTTATATCACAGCTTTTCGGAGCAAAGAAATATAAGGATATGAAAACTGCTATAACAACAACTTTTATAACATGTTTTGGGTTAAGTGTGGTATTAACTGTTTTAGGATTAATATTTTGTTCGTCTATGATGAGTGCAATAAATACTCCTGAAAACATCTTCAGTGATTCAGCTTTATATCTAAGAATTTACATATTAGGATTAACGTTTCTATTTATTTATAATATTTGTACAGGCATTTTCACTGCTTTAGGTGATTCCAAAACACCTTTATATTTTCTAATAGGTTCATCAATAGGAAATGTATTTTTAGATATATTGTTTGTTACTAAGTTTAAAATGGGTGTAGCAGGAGTAGCGTGGGCGACCTTTATAGCACAAGGTATTTCATCTATATTATCCATAATTACACTTTATTTTAGAGTTAAAAGCGTAAAAACAGAAAAATTAGAAAAATTATTTTCCGGTGTAATGTTAAAAAAAATAAGCATAATAGCAATTCCAAGTATATTGCAGCAAAGCTTTATATCAATTGGAAATTTATTAATACAGTTCTTAATAAATGGCTATGGTTCAACAGTTATAGCTGGATATTCATCAGCAATTAAACTAAATACATTTGCAATTACATCATTTACTACGTTAGCAAATGGGCTATCTAACTTTACTGCTCAAAATATTGGAGCTGAAAAAATAGATAGAGTTTATGAAGGTTTTAAGTCTGGTATTATATTAGTTATGACTTCAGTATTGCCATTTTTCATTGCTTTTTTCTTTTTTAGTGACTCTATGATTAAATTTTTTATGAATGAAGACAGTCAATTAGCAATACAAATAGGTAGTCAGTTTCTAAAAATAGTATCTCCATTTTATTTTATTATTTCAATTAAGTTAATATCAGATGGAGTTTTACGTGGTGCGGGTGCTATGAAGTACTTCATGACATCGACCTTTTTAGATCTAATAATACGTGTTGTTTTATCATTTATATTATCTCATTATCTTAAAACAACAGGAATATGGTTATCTTGGCCGATAGGTTGGACTTTAGCAACAATATTATCATTTGCTTTTTATAAAAAGGGAGTATGGAAGCCGAAAATAAGTTTATGTAAAAAATCTTAAAGAGAAAGAGTGAAATGAATTTCACTGAAGCCGCTAATCGGCTAATGGAGGTAAATATTATTTATATGAAAAAATTTATAGGAGATAAAGCGTTCTATAAAATGGTGCTGGTGCTACTTATACCTATGGTTGTTCAGCAGGGTATAACAAACTTTGTTAACTTGCTTGACAACATAATGGTTGGTAGTCTAGGAACAGAATCAATGTCTGGAGTCGCAATAATAAATCAACTTTTATTTGTGTTTAATATTACTATCTTTGGATGTATATCGGGAGCGTCTATTTATGGTGCACAATTTTTCGGAAAAAAGGACCATGATGGTGTAAGATATACATTTCGTTTTAAAATATTTTTAGGTGTAATTGTTTGTATAATTGCTACAATTATCTTTATTTTATGGGGAGATAATTTAATAAAATTATATCTTTCAGAAGGAAGTGAAGGTGGAGGCGACTTGATATTTACACTTTCAGAAGCAAGAAGCTATCTAAAAGTAATGCTATGGGGACTAATCCCTTTTATGATTTCACAGTGCTATTTCACTACTCTTAGAGAAACGGGTGAAACTGTAATGCCTATGATTGCCAGTACAATTGCTATATTCGTTAACTTGACTCTTAACTATGCTTTAATATTTGGTAATTTTGGATTCCCTGCTCTTGGGGTTAAAGGTGCTGCAATTGCAACTGTAATTTCTAGATATGTTGAAACTGCTTATATAGTTATCAGAACACATAGAAACTTTGATAAATTTATTTTCATACAGAAAGTATATTCAAGTTTTTACATTCCAATAGATGTAATTAAGAAAATAGTTATTACTGGTACACCTCTTTTAATGAACGAGGTATTGTGGTCAGTTGGTATGGCAACTATAACACAAAGCTACTCTGTAAGAGGACTTAAGGTTATGGCGGCACTTAACATATCATCTACAGTATCAAATTTATTTATGATAGTGTTTTTCGCAATGGGCGGTGCAATATCAATACTAGTTGGTCAAGAACTTGGTGCAGGCAATATTGAAAAGGCTAAGGATATAGATAGAAAACTAATTTTCTTCAATGTGAGTATGTATGTTTTCATCGGAGCATTGCTTGCTTCACTAGCTCCATTTATACCATTAATATATAATACTGAGGATAGTGTAAGATCATTAGCTACACAATTTTTAATTGTTTATGCTACAGCAATGCCTCTTTTTGCATTTAACCACAGCACTTACTTTACAATGCGTTCCGGTGGAAAAACAATTATAACATTCCTATTTGATAGTGTATTTGTATGGTTAATAAGCTTACCACTTGCATTTACATTGTCGAGATATACTTCTATAAATATTTTGCTTATATACCTAATGGTACAATATTCAGACAGCATAAAAGCAATAATTGGAGGATTCCTATTAAAATCAGGAATATGGGCTAAGAACATAATTGATAAGTAATAATTTTTTAAATACATAAGAGGTGAAGGTTATGCGAGAAGTTATTAATGAAAAAGTTGTAATGCAATTTTATTTGGAAGAAATAAAAAATGATGAGATTGCTTTTTTAGTAGGCAGACATAGATATAAAGAAGAAATAGCTGACTATATTAACAAAATGATAAATGCTGAAAAGATGAATGAAAAAATCAAAATTGCCTGTGGACTTTGGAAGGTGCTATTTGAGGCTGCAATGTCTTTTATAGACCCTGAAAAACAGGGTTATGACAAGCTATTTAGTTTCTTTGATGAATTTGTTGAATTTGAAGAGCTAATATTTGCATCTGATTCATTTTATAGAGATCATACGTTACATTGCCTTTGGGTTTACTTTTTAGGTGAATATCTTTATAAGAAAACAGAATATGATAAATTTTTATTTGATTTAAAAACCAAGGATAATGCAGTATTTCTTTTGGATGAATTAATTACTAAATTAGATTTACAAAGATATTTCGGAAGCTTTCAAGAAATTTGTAATGCCTATAGAGATATAAAAAAATATAATGACTCCTTAAGATGTGTAACTTCATTAACACATGATTTAGGTTATCCTATAAAGAAAATAACTAAAATAAATAAGAGTATGAAAAATATATTGCCTTATTTTTCAATAAACTCATATAATGATTTCTCTTTTGAATTTAATAATTTACAACAGCATTTTATAGAGTACTTTATAGATTTTATTAGCTCTGATATAAAATTTATGATAAAAATAAAAGATGATTTGGATTTTTTGAAAGATGATGTTTTTGAGGTAGAAAAAAATGACTTTATAGGGTTAAAAGAGGATGCAATTAAGTCTATAACTCCTGAAAGGATTGAGGCAATAAAGAAAAATTTAGGTACTCATTGTTATTTCATAAAATTTCCATCTCTTGCAATGTCCTTTAGCAATGAATTTGAAGAGTATCATCATGGTATTATGAGTGCCTTTTTATTAACAAAAAATCTAAAAGCATTTCAAAATATAATATATGCTTATGGTGATAATTTATTGGATAATCATTCAGATTTTGGTCATTTAGTTGTCAAGCAATTGATATTATCTTCAATAGCAAATCATACACGCAATACCTTCAGAATAGATAAAATTGATGATAACACATTTTTAACATTTATAGATGAGTTAGAAGAATTTTCAAGAATATCTCGTGCAAGTCAAAATCGTGAGTATGTAGAAGAGTTTTGTTCTTCGTATATATACATGGAGAATGATTGGTTAAATGTAGACTTTGTTTTTGAGAATGACACTCTTGATAATTTAAATCCTGAAATAGCATTCAAAGGAAGATGCAAAAGATTCTTAACCCTATTTGATATACCTAATTTATCAGATAAATTAAAAATTAAGCTTCGTTGTATTGGAAAACTAGAAAACGATAAAAATACATATCTATTAGAGATAGCTAAAAAACATATAGACATACAAGTAAATGGTGAATCTATGGATATACCAAAATATCTTAAGTCAAATCAATTTTATACTAAAGAGGAATATGCTTCGTTGTAACAATCTTAAAAATTATGTAATTAGTAGGGTATAGCCATTAGAGCTATACCTTTTTTTGTGGCAAACTGCAGTTATTGTTCAAAACTGTAAAATTATGACCTAGGAAATAAAATGTAAAAAATTGTTGATTAAATTAGAAAAAAATGGTACAATGCTGATAATATTGAAACAAAATGTAAGAAATTGTAATAATATGTAATGGGGATTAATATATTTTAAGGGTGTATTAAATTTTTAGGGGGATAATTT
>DLNM01000017.1 GCA_002479485.1 Firmicutes bacterium UBA7510
TACGATATAAGAATAGTAGAAGTACTAAAAAATTTAAAAGAAAATATTGATATAAATAGTTTAAGTATTTCAAAGTTATATGAAAATCTTATATCAGATAAGGAAAGAAAAATATTAGGACAAGTATATACTCCAAATGATGTAATAGAAAATATGGTTGAACTAGTTTTTGAAAATACACAAATTAGTCTTAATACAACAATCTTAGATCCAGCCTGTGGTGGAGGATATTTTTTATTACAAATATTTAAAAAGATTAAAGAATATATAATTAAAAACAAAATAAATTATAATGGTTGTGTTGAAAAACACATACTTGAGAATATGATTTATGGAGTTGACATAGATAGATTTTCTGCATTTTTAACTAAAATATCATTAATATTTGAAGCAAATATCATAGATATTAATTTTAATATTTATGAAGAAGATTTTTTGATAGATTTTCTTCCTGATTGCAAATTTGAAATTATAATAGGCAATCCTCCATACATTGGCCATAAAAACATTGAAAAGGAATATAGTTGTATTTTAAAGGATAATTATAGTGAAGTGTTTTATGATAAAGCTGATATTTCATATTGTTTTTTTAAAGCAAGCCATAATCTATTGAATGAAAAAGGCGCAATTTGCTTTATAACGTCAAGATATTTTTTGGAAGCGAAATATGCAGATAAATTAAGAAGCTATATAAATGATAATTTAACAATAATAAAAATATTAGATTATAATGGACAGAGAGTTTTTAAAAATGCAATAATTAGCCCAATGATAATACTGCTTACCTATAAGAACTACCCTCAAGAAGATGTTAAGATTGAGAAATATAGTCAAAACGAAGATAAATTTATGTCCTTTAGTATTAAGCAAAGTGAACTTAATAGAAGTGGTTGGATGTTGTTAAATACAAAGGAACAGAGTCTTTATGAAAAAATCAGAGAAAAATGCAACTATAAATTAAGTGATATATGTAATATAAAGCAAGGCATAATTACTGGATATGATAAGGCCTTTGTTGTAACAGATGAAGAAATACTTAAGTATAATCTTGAAAAAAAATTGTTAAAAAAATGGATTAAAAATAGCAATATAACCAATGATGGCATAAAATATGGTGGTCTATATATCTTATACACTAACCTAATTGATGATGAAAGTAAATATCCAAATACCATTGCATATTTACAAAAATATAAGGATAGATTGTCAAAGAGACGTGAATGTAAAAACGGTGTAAGAAAGTGGTATGAGCTGCAATGGGGTAGAGATTTAAATTTATTTGAGAATAATAAAATAGTATTTCCATATAAGTCTAAAAGTAATAATTTTTACTATGATACAGATAAATATTTATGCAGTGCAGATGTTTATTCATTAATAATCAATGAAGAATTAACTTCTTATGATTATATAGTAAATTATTTAAATTCAAGTATTTTTGAATTCTTTTTTAAAAGCAATGCTAAAAAAGTTGGAGAGAAATTATACGAATACTATCCTAATAAACTTGAAAACATGCGCATATTTATTCCGAAAGATAAAAATGATAAAATCTTAACAATTAACAATAAAATTTATATTGAAAATTATTTAGAAAAGATGTTTAATATAACAGTGGAAGACAAATATATAATAAAACAATGCATTAAAATATAAAATCTAAGGGTGAATCAACAATGAAAAAAATTTTTGCATTTATTTTAATACTAACTTTATTTTTTACGCAACCTGCCTTTGCAGAAATATATTATAGCGATGTATTTAATCATTGGAGCAGGAATGATGTAAATTACGCAACTAATATGCTTAAGGTTTTTAATGGGTACAATGATATGACATTTAGACCGGATAATGACATATCAAGAAGTGAGTTTATTACAATACTTGTTCGTACCGGATATAAGCTGGGAGCAATAAAAGAGGTATATGAATCCTCTATGAATTATCCGGACATGAGTGTGAAACAGTGGTCGTATACCTATGTAATATCTTTTTATGAACATATGAAAAAAAGCTTTAAAGAATATACTTTTGAAGATATATTTGGAGGCACTAAATTTGAACCCAATAAGCCAATTACAAGAGAAGAAGCAGTAGCGCTAATAGGTGTGCTGTGCAAAGTCTCAATATACGATAATGAAATTGGATTTACAGATGTTAATGAAAACCACGAGTATTATAAGCAAATAAAAACTCTGTACAACAGCGACATATTGACAGGCTATAATGATAATACTTTAAGATTAAATAATAATATTAGCAGAGCAGAATCTGCGGCATTAATTAAAAGGGTTTATGAAAATGTTAAGCAGTTAAACGGAAACTATATGGCTAATATTAAATATATGCCAGTAAAAGGCGAAGACGTACTTTCATTCTTTGGCAATTATAATGTTAATACTCAGAACGAGAATGAAAAGAAATATATTAAAGCTAAAAACACTTTAGAATATCTAGATTTTGGTGGATATATATTTCCTGAAGATAAGCACTTATATGATGCAGATCCTATAGGCACGATGAAAGCCTTAAGAAATGCAGGTTTCCCTAATAAAGCTGGAGTTAATTTTTATCTGTTGAAATTTGGCAAACTTTCAAATGCTGATAATGTTGCATTATCAAATGAAATACTAAGAGATATCGCAAATAGAAATGATTTGACAGATGCGGCTTTAATGCAGTTATTTACTCAAGTTAGTAAATATAATACTACTGAAGCATTATATATGGATGCACTTAAGAAATGGTATGATACTACAACTAATAATAATGTTAAGTTTAACATCAAAGCATATAGATACTCATACTATATAAAAAATGGAAATAAAACCTTTGTAAAAGCTATGATGTATGAAGACTTACAAGCTGGAACAAATTTTGATAAGATATTAAATATAAATTGGAATGTTAAAACAGATACAATTTTTAATTTTCTAGATATGTCACAAGTTAAGATGTATCTTTCTATATATAATACTATAACTTATAATCCTTCTGTTGATAATATATCTAATGCCAATGCTAGCATTTTAAAAAATATTGTTATAGTTGAAAATAATGAGCCAGTTAATTTGTCAAGTATTAAAAGTGAAGATATGTATTATAAATATTCATTAAATAAAGCATATATACTAAAATATATAGGTGAAAAAGAAAGAGCCTTTGCAGATTTAATGAACGATTATAAAATAGTAAAAAGTATGAATATATACAAAAATAATAAATCTGAAATCGATGATAATTATAATGGTATATTAAAATATTTTAAAAGATAAAAAGAAAAGCTTGGAACCTTATAGTATACAAAATAAAAAAGTAGTAGCATATTAATTTGCTACTACTTTATTTTAATGCCATAAGGATTTTATTTATGAGCAACAACCACGTCTATTGTTGTTTGGTTCTCTATTTCCTTTTTCACCAGCTACTGAATTTTCATCAATCTGCCTTGGGAATAGTGCCGGGAAAGTAGGGCAAATAGCTCCAACTTCAGGTGCTAATTGTGTAAATCCTGTAGATAGTACACAAAGCTGAGCTGGCATTACTATTTTCTTTTCACAGGTTACACATATAGAGATTATAAGATTAGCTTCTACAGTTCCGTCAGGACACACAAATACATCTCTTGTAAGATTATTTGTCAATAATCTTCCTATAAATGATGCGTTGCAAATTTCTGTAAAGCGAGGTAAGAATGCTCCTTCAAATACTGATGGTAGACAAAGCTCAAAGAAGTTAGTTAATACTAATTCTCCACCATTGCCCGGAGCTGTAATTGGGAAGAAAGCTGTTAATACTTGAGTATTAGGGCAACCTCCACAGCAACCTTCATCCATAAATCTAACTTCCATATCGATTCTTACTAAACCTTTGATAACTACATTTTGACTACCGAATATTGGAGTTCCTCTTCCGATAGAATCACAACATGATGTGTCTATGAAAATAATTTTTTCTGAGAATTTTCCATCTGGACCTACAACTTTTTCATCTTCTCCGCCGCATTGTACAAATTGAGCTCCTTGAAGAGTAGTTTCAGGTTTTATTCTAAAGTTATCTGGTGATCTGCTATCTTTAGGATCAAAGAATTTTGTAACGTTGATAAAGTTAATTCCTGCAATAATTGCACCTTCTGGTAATCTAGGTGAGAATCTTAAGTTGTGTGCAAATGAAATACCTTGTAAATTAAATAAAGCTGCATCATATATTTTTTGTACATATACTGGCTCTAGTATTACATCGTCTAAATCGCCGTCCCAGAAGCAGCCTGATTGACCTATACAACATTTTTCTCTAATAATTCTTTCAGGGCTGACATTATTATTATTGTTATTATCATTATTACAACTGCTATTGCAATTGTTATTATTGTTTGCGCATGTCATGCAAATAAACCTCCTCTAAGTTTAATTTACTTTAATATATTCGTCTATGAAAATCTTGTTACTAATTGTTATAAAACATTTGATATAAATATCATATATATAAAATAATATTTATATTGAATTTTTTCTATCAATAAGTTAAAGTATTATTATATAAATTTTTTGGAGGAAAGCATGAAATTACCTATTGTTACATTTGAATTTGAAAATGGAGATATAATAAAAGCTGAACTTTACCCAAAATTAGCTAATAACACTGTAAGAAACTTTATATCTTTAATAAATAAAGGTTTTTATGACGGTAAAATATTTCATAGAGTTATAAAAGATTTTATGTTACAAGGTGGTTGCCCTAACGGAACAGGAATGGGTGGACCAGGATATAGCATTAAAGGCGAATTTGCATTAAATGGCTTTAAAAATGATTTAAAACACACAGAAGGTGTTTTATCTATGGCTAGAGCTATGAATCCTAATTCAGCTGGTTCACAGTTTTTTATAATGCATAAAAATTCTCCTCATCTAGATGGCCAATATGCTGCATTTGGAAAAGTTATAGAGGGTATGGATGTGGTTAATAAAATAGCTGACTGTAAAACAGATAGAACAGATAGACCAAAAGATGAAGTTAAATTAAATAAAGTTACAGTTGATACTTTTGGAGAAAGTTACGAAGAGCCTGAAACTTTATAATCATTAAGAATGTAAAATTGAGAATTGAAAGTGTATAAAAAATGCGACCTAGGTCGCATTTTTTATACACTTTCAATTCTCAAATCTCAATTTATTTAGTTCCAAATAATCTGTCACCAGCATCCCCTAGACCTGGGACAATGTATCCTTGCTCATTCATATCTTTATCAATTACAGGTGTATATATTTCGATATCTGGATGTGCTTCAGTTAATTTTTTAATTCCATACTCTGAACAAACAAGATGCATTGATTTTATATTTTTAACTCCATGTTTTTTAAGTAGATTAACAGCACCTATCATTGAGCCGCCCGTTGCAAGCATTGGCTCTGTTATAATAACTACTCTGCTTTCAATATCCTTTGGAAGTTTACAGTAATATTCTACAGGTTCTAATGTTTCTTCATTTCTATATAATCCAATATGACCAACTTTTGCATTAGGTATTAGATCTAATATTCCATCAACTAAACCAAGACCTGCTCTAAGAATTGGAACTATTGCTAAATCATATCCAGCTAATTCCTTGCCTACCATCATGGTTAAGGGTGTTTCTACTTCTTTGTCTTGTAAAGGAAGGTTTCTAGTAACTTCATAAGCCATAAGCATTGCAATTTCTCTAGCTAATTCTCTAAAGTCTTTAGAAGTGGTATTTTTGTCTCTTAAAATAGAAATTTTATGTTGAATTAAAGGGTGTGTAATTAATGTTACATTTGGGTGCATAAGAATCTCCTTTGTATATTAAAATTTATCAATGAAAAATTTTCTATTTAATTTTAACACCATGTGTTATATAATTCAAGGGTGAATATAAGCAGATTTAAATAAAAAGGAGCTATTAAAATATGATAATTGGTGTTGGAGTCGACATAGTACAAGTGGATAGAATAGCAAAAAACATTGAAAAACAAAAGTTTATAGATAAAATTTATACAGATGGAGAAAAAGAATTTTTGGCAAAAAAAAATTTCAGTAATCAAACAGCTGCTGGTTTATTTGCTGCTAAGGAAGCTGTATCTAAATCTCTAGGTACAGGTATTTTAGGATTCAACATTACTGATATAGAAATAATCAAAGATGAATTTGATAAACCTGAAATATTACTTCACAATAATGCTTTAAAAATAGCTGAAAATAAAGGAATAGATAAAATTAATATTTCCATATCACATGAAAAGGACTATGCAATAGCATTTGCTGTTGCAGAAAGATATTAGACATAAAAAGTTAAAATAATAATATAATTTATAGAAGGTTTTTATGTAATGGGGGGATTATGGAAATAAAAAGGTTATTGTTGGTTATATTTATAATTATTTCATTGTTAACTGGCTGTAGCTTAAAAGAAGAAGAATATATTGCACCACAAAAATACTATTCTGAAATTTTAATGACAACATATTCAAATTCTGAAAAACAAAATATCAATTATGATATGAAAATACTTTGTAATAACGACGAGTACAAAATCATAATAAATTATGATAATATAAATTTTTTAATTCAATGCGCTGATGGAAAATGTACATTAATAAATGACAAATTTACTGATAATCAAATAGTTGGAAGCTTAACTGTTTTTGAAAACTTATATAACGAAATTAATCTTAATAAATTTACTGGTTTAAAAAGTAGGGCGTTAAATAGTATAGAAGCATATGACGGTTTATATAAATATGTTTTGGAATATAACGAAAATAACTTCAGTCCCAAAAAACTACATATATATAAGGATGATGCTATTATTAAAACTTTCGAGTATAATAATGTGGAATTGTACAAATAATAATACTAGCTTACTAAACGCGAGTTTTAAGTCATCATTTACAGTTTAATACATAATTTACCGTTATATTTTTTGTGCAATTATGATAAAATGAGAATAACAATAGTATTGGATAATTGTGAGGTGAATAATTTGGCTGAGAATAAAAAAATATTAATATCTATTCCGGAAAATTTATTGAAGGAACTAGATATTGCCTCTAAAAATGATAACACAAACAGAAGTGATTTCATTCGAAAATCTATAAAGTTCTATTTGATTGAGAAGCGAAAAATAGAAATTAGAGAAAAAATGAGAGCCGGTTATTTAGAAATGAGTAATATTAATAAAAGTATCACTGAAGAGTATTCAAAAGGAGACTATGAAGACTTTTTAAGCTATGAAACAAAACTATTGGGAAGTGAGTAAATTTGATTGTAAGAAGGGGAGATGTATACTATGCCGATCTAAGTCCTGTGATTGGTTCAGAACAAGGAGGAATTAGACCGGTACTAGTTATACAGAACAATATTGGAAATAAGTATAGTCCTACAGTTATAGTTTCAGCCATTACATCTCAAATTAACAAAGCTAAGTTGCCTACACATATTGAAATAAGTTCTCAAGATTTCAGTTTGCCTAAAGATTCTGTTGTTCTTTTAGAACAAATTAGAACCATAGACAAAAAAAGATTAAAAGAAAAAATAGGGAAATTTGATATAAAGCTAATGTCGGAAGTAGATGATTGTCTTAAAATTAGTTTAGGCTTGATTGATTTTTAAATCAATTACATAAAAATAAGCGCTTATAGCGCTTATTTTTTTAAAACTAATCTCAATTATATGGTTTTATTTGAATTAGTTAATAATGACCTAATATCTCCAATCATATATAAAGAACCAACGCAAGCAATACATTCATCCTTATTAGCGTTTTTTATTATCGGAAGCATTTCTTCATAGCTATTTAATGCTTCAACCTTAATAGATGAATTTTTCTTCTTGATTAATTCAGCTAAATCCGTAGATGATATAGAACGTGGATTATTAGGAGTTAGTGTATAAATTTCTTTTGAAATATCAATTAAATAATCAACTATATTCTCAGGCTTTTTATCCTTTAACATTCCATAGAATAATATTATTTTCTTATCTTTAAAATATCTTTTAATAGCCTTAGAAAAATATTCAACTCCATTGATGTTATGTCCACCATCTAATATAATTATAGGATCTTTTTGAATAATTTCAAAACGACCAGTGAATTTACAGCTGAATAGTCCTTTTTTTATACTCTCTTCAGTTATTTTAAAACCTTTTTCTTTTAATACCTCTAAAACCTTTAATACAGTTAAACAGTTATATATCTGATGTTCACCTAAAAGATTGATATTAAAGCTTTCAAGATTAAAAATAGATTTATCTAAATAGGTTAATGTCTGTCCTTCTATATCAGTATGTAATAATTGTATATTATCCTTATTTGTTAAATGAACTCTAGAATTTTTTAATTTTGCCTGTTCACAAATTACATCAATTATATTTTGTTCTTGAGGATATATTACTACATCATTATTTTCTTTTATAATTCCAGCTTTTTCATATGCTATTTTTTCAAGTGTATCTCCTAAGTATTCAGTATGGTCATAGCTTATAGAGGTTATTACAGAAACTAAAGAAGTGCTTATAGCATTCGTAGCGTCAAATCTTCCTCCTAAGCCTACTTCTAAAGCTAAAAAATCTATATTCTGCTCCTCGAAGTATTTAAAACCTATTGCGGCTACTATCTCAAATTCTGTTGGATGATTATATCCTTCTTTAACCATAATCTCAACTTTTTCTTTAACAAGTGCAGTTATTCTTCCAAGAGATTCTTTATCTATGTGATTTTTATTTATTTGGATTCTTTCAGTAAATTCTTGCAGGTATGGACTGATAAAAAGTCCAACCTTATAACCACTTGCCACTAATACATCGTGTATCATGTTACTTGTTGAGCCTTTTCCATTAGTTCCAGCAATATGTATTATTTTATACTTATCCTGCGGATTACCTAATAGCTCTGTAAGCTTTTTTATATTTTCAAGACCTAACTTTGATCCAAATCTGTATGTATCGCTAATATATTTTAAGGCTTCTTCGTAATTCATTTTCTCAACCCTTCTTTCTTATTATCTATTTATCTAAATACAATTACTATAATAGAACAATAATTACTAATATGCAAATGGTTTTTAAAATTTACAAATAATATGTTTATAAACTTAAATTGCTGTTGCAAAAAAAATTAAATTATGATATCCTTTAGATAAATTGAATAGTTTTAGGTGTTATTAAAACATAACAGGGAAAATGGTAAAAGCCATTGCAGCCCCCGCTACTGTAAGTGAGTACAAGTTTTACGAGTCCACTATTTAAACAATATTATAAAACAATATTATTTTATAAGATTATTTAAATGGGAAGGGTAAAATGAGGATGATACACAAGCCAGGAGACCTACCTAAAACAAGTATTTAACCTTCGGTGGGAGGGTGATAAATTAGTTATATTAGCATATTTATCCTAACCGAATGGTTAGGATTTTATATTTAAAGGAGATATTTATTATGAAAAATGCAAAAAAAATATTATGCTTATTGTTAGCAATAAGTATGGTCTTTTCATTTGTGGCATGTTCTAAGGATAAAGAAAATGTTCCATCATCATCAGATAATACAAATGTAAAAGACAAAACAAATGAAGATTCTAAGGAAGATGTAAAAACAGTATATCCGTTTAAGTTTACAGACGATTCTGGTAAAGAACTTATTTTAGAAAAAGTTCCAGAGAAAATTGCCTCAGGTGCTCCATCAATAACTGAAACTGTATATGCTATTGGTGCGCAGGACAAGTTAGTTGGTATAACAGAATATTGTAATTATCCAGAAGAAGCTAAACAAAAAGAGATTATAGGTGGGTATACAGGACCAAATGTAGAAAAGATTATTGAATTAGGTGTAGATTTATATATAACAGATACCATTGCAGATGATGTGAAAAAAACTCTTAATGATGCAGGTGTAATGGTAGCTGTTATTACTGCAAAGAATTATAATGATATTTTTGCTAAAATAGCTTTAATAGGTGAGGTATTAGATAAAAAGCAAGATTCTGAAAATCTTTTAGAGAGTATGAAGAATAGACAGGAAGCTGCTCTAAATGCTATATCAGGATTAAAAGGTAAAAAAGTATTTCATGAGGTTTGGCATGATCCTCTTATGACTTCAGGACCAGGTACATTTATTGACGAAATGATTAAAATGTGTGGTGGAGAAAATATAGCAGGTGATGCTGAATCACCATATCCGGAATTTAGTGTGGAAAAGCTAATTGAAAGAAATCCAGAGGTTTATTTAACAGCAGATGATGGATTTAAAACTGTTGATGATATAAAGGCAAGAACTGGATATGATCAAATTGATGCAATTAAAAATGATAGAATTTATTTCTTAGATGCAGATGTTATTTCAAGACCAGGTCCAAGAATAGTTGAAGCATTAGAATTAATAGCTGAAGCTATGTATCCTGAAGTATTTGAGGGAAAATAACGCATTATATTAAAGTATAATTGCTATAAGTTATTATATCTATACTCCCTATTCTAATAACCTATAGCTAATTTATATATCACATAATAAACAATAGGTATAAATTTATCTATTGTTTATTTATTTAACAAAATTTATGGAAAAAAATATATTTTCAGTTTATAATATATTTAGGATGTGAGAGATTTGAAACAAATATATATTTGTGCAAAAGGGGTCATGACTAAAAATGAAAAAAAATGTTTATAGAATTTTAATTGCTTCAATAATAACTCTTTTTGTTGTTATACTTGTTTCCAGTTGCATTGGCGCAGCAGATATAAAAATTAGCGAAGCATTTAAAATTTTAATCAATAAAATTTTTAATATTAACTTAGATATCAGCAATATAAAAACTTCTACGGAGACTATTATTTGGAAAATTAGATTTCCAAGAATATTAGTTGGTTTGCTTGTTGGAGGAACACTATCAGTAGCTGGTGCTACATATCAAGGGTTATTAAAAAACCCTATGGCTGATCCGTACGTAATTGGTGTGTCATCAGGTGCGGCTTTTGGAGCAGCAATCGGTATAGCTTCTAAGATTATGTTTAATTTCTTGGGTTTATCTTTTACATCAATAATGGCTTTTATTTGTGCTGTTACTGTTATGTTGATTGTATATAAAATAGCTAAAATTGGTAATAAAGTGCCTATAACAACACTTTTATTAAGCGGTATAGCTATAGGTAACTTTTTAACTGCATTTACGTCATTAATAATGATTTTTGCTGGTGATGATTTAAATAAGATATTCTTTTGGACTATGGGCTCTCTTTCAGGTAAGGGTTGGGATCAGCTTATATCTATATTGCCATACGTAGTGATTGGAATAATTATAATTTATTATTACGCTAAGGACCTAAATATTATACTTTTAGGTGAGGACACAGCAAGTAACCTAGGTGTTAATGTTGAAAAAGTAAAAAAAATATTACTAATTACAAGTACAATAATTACAGCGGCTGTAGTATCGGTTTCCGGCATAATTGGCTTTATAGGGCTTATTATACCTCACATAGCAAGAATGATAGTCGGTCCTGATAACAAGGCATTAATTCCAGTATCCTTTGTTTTTGGTGCTATATTACTTATAATTTGTGATACTATATCCAGAAGTCTTTTATCTCAGGAAATCCCTGTAGGATTGATTACATCAATATTAGGTGGACCGTTTTTTGTATATCTATTAAGAATTAAAAAAAGAGAAATGAATTAATTTATATTGGAGTTGTTAACGTGGAGAATATAATAGAATTAAAAAATATTACATTAAAATACGGTGATTATGAAGTTTTGCGCGATATAAGCTTTAATATAAAAAAAGGTGAATTTACTAGCATTATAGGCCCTAATGGAGCAGGAAAATCTACGGTTTTGAAAGCTATAATGAAAAATATCGAATTAGCTTCTGGTGATATTAGCATTAAAGGAAAAAGTATTAAGAATATAACTCATAAAGAAAAGGCTTGTATTATTGGATTTGTTCCTCAAGAGTTTAATATATCGTTTGATTTTACTGTGTATGATATAGTCGCTATGGGAAGAAACCCCTATATAGCAAAGTTTAAAAAATCAAAGTTCGATGATAAAAAAATAATTGAGGAATCTTTACAAAAGACTAATACGTATGAATTTAAGGATAAGTATTTTAATAGCCTAAGTGGCGGTGAAAAACAAAGGGTAATTATTGCAAGAGCCTTAGCTCAGCAACCTGAAATTCTTATATTAGATGAAGCTACCTCAAGCTTAGATATTCATCATCAACTGGATATTTTGGAACTTATTCACTCTTTAAATCGTGAAGACGGGTTAACGGTTCTTACTATAATGCATGATTTAAATTTAGCCTCAAGATTTAGTGATAAGATTGTACTTCTTAGCAAAAATGGAGTAATAAAATCTGGAACGCCAAGTGAAGTTATAGATGAACAAGTATTAAAAAATGTATATGATATGGACATGGTAGTTAGAGAAAATAAGCTTTTATCATATACTGAAATAATACCACTACGGATAAGGAAATCTAAAGAAGAGAAAAATATACATGTACATATAATCTGTGGAGGCGGAACGGGAGAATATATCATACAAAAATTATATTCAGAAAGATATAAAATAAGCTGTGGTATCTTAATCGAAGGGGATAGTGACTTGGATATTTGCAGGAGCTTAAACTTAGATTATGTTGTAGAGTATCCTTTTTCTAAATTTAGTGAAGAAAGTATTGCAAAAAATAAAGAATA
Source organism: Firmicutes bacterium UBA7510 (assembly GCA_002479485.1). GTDB lineage: Bacteria > Bacillota > Clostridia > Tissierellales > Sedimentibacteraceae > UBA1535. The sequence continues at coordinate 12,719 of DLNM01000017.1, forward strand.
TATTGATAATAGCGATGTTATCATTGTAACTGACGTTGCTATAGGGTATGGTAATTTTGACAATATAAAATTAATTGAAAATATAAGAGATAAAAAAATAATTATTTTACACAGTGTCAATAGAGATTTTGTTAATGGAGAATATGAAAAAATCTTGACTGAATTAACGAAGTTTGACAATGTTAAGTATGCAATGAATTTAAAGGAACTTTTTAATTTTTTAAATAATTAATTATAAGGTGGCTTAGTATAATATTACATTAAGCCACCTTAATATATTTAATCGAATACTTCGATTATTAGTCACATCAGCTAGATTTTACTTTAAAAGATTGACAGTCAGTACACTCAACAACTGTAGGATTTTTTTCATGTGTGCCTATCATTATTTCATTTAGAGTACAATAGCTTTCTGAATTATTATTAAATTTGCATTGTTGAACACTACATTTAATACTATTATTTTTATTCATATTTTCACCTCCTTATCTGTTATTGATAAGTCTAAACAGCAATCTGTGAAAAAATAACAGGTTGTGATAAACTATAATATTAGTTATTTGTATTAAATTATAAATTATTACTAGATAAAATTTATATTAATAAAACTCTTTACCAAAATGAAGGTTTACAAAAACAACAAAAGAGCTGAATTTTCAGCTCTTTTTTCCATTAGGCAACACATGTCATACATTTTGTATATTTTAAAAAGTGAGATATAATATGTTCTGTATTATTTGTTATATCTTGATTAAATATCATATTTATTTCATAATCAAGATTGAAGTTTTCAACTTCAATAAGCTTTAATTGATTTGAATTAATTTCTTTTCTTACTGATAAATAAGGTAGAAATGCTATTTGATTTCCATCCATTAATATAGTTTTTGTAGATTCCACAGAGTTTAATGTATGTGATATAAATAAATCTTCTGAACTAATATTTTTTTCTTGTATGTATTTATTAAATAAATATCTTGAGCTAAAATCCTCTGAGAGAGCTAATAGAGGAATATCTAAAACTTCCTTTAATGATATCTTATCATTTATGTTAAAATTCTTAGATGCTACTAATACAATTTTGTCCATTCGAAAGGTTTTGCTAATGAGTGTATTATCAGTAGTATCTCCAATGATAAATCCAATATCTGCCTGTTTTTGTTTTATTTTGTTTTCAACTTCTATAGAAGGCATCAAAGATAGATTAAAATTGTATGTAGGTAAATTCTTTTTTATTTTTTTTAATGTACAAGGTAGACCATATATTCCTACTTCAGTGTCAGAGTAAATTCTCACTACTGAGTTGCATTTTTTTAAGGTGTTTAAATCTTCAATTAAGTTATCATAAATTTGAGAGAACTGTAGTGAATAACTCTCCATTATTTTTCCTGCTGATGTTAACTCAATTCCCTTATTAGAACGTTCAAATAATTTAGCGTCAACACTTTCTTCTAATTTGTGCATCTGTTGACTTAATGCTGGTTGAGATATATGAGAGCTTGTGGCTACCTTTGATATGCTCTTTTCTATAGCTATTTTGTAAAAAAGCTGCAGACTTTCTATATGCATAAATACCTCCTATTTAATAATATTAATAATAAAATTATTAATTTATAATTGTTTTAAGTGTTCCTACTTTATTATCAATTTGAATTTTTGTCCAAAGTTCTGCGTCTAAAATTGTTTCTAACGAATCTAATTTCTTAGAGGTATGCTTTAGCATAATTTGTTCATTGATACTTGCAATGTCTAAAAATTTAATTCTACCTTGCAAAAATAAATCTACAGCTGCCTCGTTCGCTGCATTTAAAACAGCAGGCATTGTTCCACCGATTTTCAATGCATCAAAGGCTAAACTTAAGCACTTAAAAACCTTAGTATTAGGCTTTTCAAATGTTAAACTGCTTATATCTGATAAAGAAAGAGAGCTTAATTTATTAGGTAGTCTATCAGGATAAAATAATGCATACTGAATAGGAACCTTCATATTTGGAGCTCCAAGTTGAGCGATAGTTGAATGATCTATATATTCAACAGCAGAGTGCACAATACTTTGTGGATGCACAACTACTTCGATTTTTTTTATTGGAACATCAAATAAAAATTTTGCTTCAATAACTTCTAAACCCTTATTCATTAACGTTGCAGAGTCTATAGTTATTTTTTTTCCCATAGACCAGTTTGGATGTTGTAAAGCTTCCTTAATAGTAACATTTTCAAGTTCGTTTAGAGTTCTTTTTCTAAATGGTCCTCCCGAAGCTGTAATTATAATTTTGTTAATCTCTTTATGTTTATTTGCCGCAAGAGATTGAAAAATTGCGCTATGTTCGCTATCAACTGGCAGTATAGTAGCTTTATGTTTTTTTGCTAAATTCATTATGTAATCACCACCAGCTACAAGTGTTTCTTTGTTTGCTAAAGCTATAGTTTTACCAAGCTTTATGGCTTCTATTGTTGGTTTTAGACCTATCATTCCAGAAATAGCAGTAACAATTATATCTGATTTACTATGAGTAGCTACAGATATCAATCCATCCATTTTTGAAACAATTTCTGTTTTACACCAATTTGGTAGTAAGTTTTTTAATTTTATGGCGTTTATTTCATCCATAACTGCACAAACTTCGGGATTAAACTCCAGTATTTGATTTTTTAATAATTCTACATTATTATTGCCTGATATAGCACAAACAGTTAGCTTATCTTTATGTTCTCTAACAATGTCTAGGGTTTGTGTTCCTATGGAACCAGTAGATCCCAAAATGCTAATATGCATCATTAATTATACCTCGCATAAAATAAATTATTGTCACACTTAATTGCCATGCTTATTAATGATTGAAAATCATTTTTTGAAAGCACCTTAGTTATTATACAGTATTTATCATCAAGATTAAATAGTCTTTCTGTATTTGATTCAAATATATTTTTGATTTTTTCGTTAGAAAACCTTATATAATAATTGCTGCAAATTAATGAACCATCAAAATCTAATATTTCATTGAAATTCAAATTATAATCCTTATAATCTCCATAATATATATCTAGGATGTCCTGAATTACAGCATTAGCTGTCGGAAATTTTCCTGCACCTTGGCCATAAAATTTAAGCTCTCCAATACTCTCTCCAATTAATGAACCAATATTATAATTATGATCAACATTTGCTTCTATACTATTTTTATTAAACAAAACCGGTTCAACACAGGAACAGTATGAATCATTGTATAATACTGATTTAGCAATCAACTTTAATACTAAGTTATTATTTTTAAAATAATCTATATCTTGTTTTGTTACATTTCTTATTCCAAATGTCGGTATATTATTTTTGGGAACAATAGTATCAAAGCATAGGGAGGTTGTAATAGAAAGTTTTCTTTGCACATCAATTCCATCAATATCAGCGGAAGGGTCTGTTTCAGCATATCCTTTTTCTTGAGCAATTTTTAATATGTCATTAAATTCATATCCGTTTTTAAACATATTATATAGGATAAAGTTTGAAGTTCCATTTAAAATTCCTGATATTTCTTGTATTTTATCAATTCGTTTTGCTTTTATAATTGATTTAATCCAAGGAATACCGCCACCGACGCTTGCTTCGTAATGTATAGATACATTGTTCTCTGATGCTATCTTTGTAAATTCATCTAAATGCAAAGCTACGACTTCTTTGTTAGCAGTAACTACATGTTTTTTTGCTTTAAGTGCTCTTAATATGTATTCATATGCTGGAACAGCTCCGCCCATAACTTCTACTACTATATTGATTGAATTATCTTCAATTATTTCGTCATAATTATCGGTCATAATTGGAGATGAAATTTTATCTTTATTTCTAACTAAAATCTTAGTTATTTCGAAGTTTTTTATTATAGAGGCATTAGAGTTTTTAATTATTTCATAAACACCAGTACCTACCGTACCAAAACCTAATATAGCAATTTTCATATGTGCTCTCTCCTAGTAAAATTTATGTAGTAAAATCATTGTTTTTCTATGCATAATAAAATTTTATATAATGCATATTATACTATATCCAAAATTTAAAATCAAATTCTAGTTTAAAAAACAGTTTATTTTTAAAATGTCTCGGCTTGACGAGACTATGGTATAATATGTATAATTAAAATGTGTTGAATTAAGCTTAGAATGGTTTATATAAATTTTTAAATATATCTAATTAGGAGGAAGGTTGAAAAAATAAAAATGTTAGATAAATATTTAATTGTAAGTAAAGAAATTTTGCCTGATGTTTATGATAAAGTTATTGAAGCAAGAAATTATATAAATGATGGTACGGTAAAAGGAATAAGTGAAGCGGTTAAAAAAGTTGGGATTAGTAGAAGTACATATTATAAGTATAAGGATTATGTATTTTCGCCATCCGACAATGCTATGGGACGAAAGGCTGTAATCGCTTTAATGTTAAGACATAAAAAGGGAGTTTTATCAGAAGTGTTAAATTTATTGTCTTCAGAAAAAGCAAATATAATTACAATGAATCAGAATATACCAATAAATGGTAAAGCTTCTGTCAACATATCAATTGATGTTTCTGAAATGATTATATCTGTAGAAGATTTGATTTTAAAATTAAGGAATAATAATGAAGTTGCTTCTGCAAAACTTCTATCAATTGAATAACTAGAGGTGAGATTGTAATGTATGGTTTAGTATTAGAAGGTGGCGGAGCAAAAGGTTCATATCATGTAGGTGCATATAAAGCTTTGCTAGATTTAGACATCAAAGTTAATGGAGTTGCAGGTACATCAATAGGAGCATTAAATGGCGCTGCTATTGTTCAGGGCGATCTATCAAATCTTGAGAAATTATGGGAAGAAATTAGCGTTGACACTTTATTTGGCATTAACAAAACTGAAGTAGATAAAATAAAAGATTTGAGTATATCAAAGATAAATATTCCTTATTTATTCAATTTATCAAAAGAGATAATCACAAATAAGGGACTAGATACAACTAAAATGAGAGAAATTATAGAGGATTTTATTGATGAGGATAAAATTCGTAAATCAAAGCTTGACTTTGGATTTGTAACTATTTCTCTAACCGATAAGCAGCCATTAGAACTTTTTAAGGAAGATATACCAAAAGGCAAGCTTGTAGACTATTTACTTGCCAGTGCTAATTTGCCGGCATTTAAGATGGAAAAAATGGATGGAAAAATGTTCTTAGATGGTGGGTGTTATGATAATCTACCTATAAATCTTTTATGTAAAAAAGGCTATAAAAACTTTATTGCAGTTAGAACATTTGCTTTAGGTAGAATAAAGAAAGTTAATAAAGACGAGGTTAATGTAGTTTATATTCAGCCAGTAGAGGATTTAGGAGGTACAATTGACTTTGACGTAAAACGTGCTGAAAGAAACATGAAGCTTGGCTATTATGACACTATCAAGGTGTTTAAGGAATTAAAAGGATATAAATATTATATAAAACCTTATAAGAAGAATTTCTTACGCTACATTCTTGAGATATTTGATGGCAATGAAGATAAAATCGTTAGAATTGGTAGACTATTAGGCTTTGTTGAGTTTCCTACAGATAGAATGATTTTTGAAAAAATATTACCAAGATTGCAAGCAATATTAGAATTGAAGGAAACTAGTGACTATCAGGACATTATTCTAAGGCTCGTGGAATATATGGCTGAGAAGTATACTGAAATTGAACAGTTTAAAATATATGAAGCTGATGATTTTATTAAATTAGTGGTTAATCAGTTTAGAAAATCTCCAATCAGAGTAAAAAAGAAAATTCCTTCATTTATGAGTCACAATAAATTACTGTCACTTGCAGTTAAAGATGATTTGATAATAACAATATTTAGAGAAATCTTTTTTGAGTAGACAGAGAGTTTCGTAACATTTAATTTTGGAGAAAAGGTTGAAATAAATTATGAAGAATAAAAAAATAAGTGAGGTATGGGCATAAGTATGGGGGGTACAAGAGTATTATTTGCTTTCATATTGACACTAATAGCAGGGCTTTCAACTGGCTTAGGAAGTCTAATTGCTTTAGTATCAAAAAGTAGAAGTTATAAATTTTTATCGTTATTTTTAGGTATATCAGCAGGAGTAATGATTTACGTTTCCTTTATGGAAATTCTACCTGAATCTATTAGTAATCTGCAAAAAACATATGGAACAAAGCTTGGAATGCAGCTTTCAATTTTTGCTTTCTTTGGTGGTATGGGAATTAGCTCTTTAATAGATAAAATAATTCCATCACAGAGAAATCCTCATGAAATTTACAAAGAAAAAGATTGTGAGAATTCAAAGAATAACTATAGACTATACAGAACTGGTATAATATCAGCAGTAATCATTGCTATACATAATTTTCCCGAAGGAATTGCTACTTTTATGTCGGCTATAAATAATCCAAAACTTGCATTGCCTGTTGCATTTGCTATAGCGCTTCATAATATACCAGAGGGAATAACAGTGGCTGCACCAATATATTTCGCCACAGGAAACAGGAAAAAAGCATTTAAATATTCTTTTCTCACTGGGCTTTCAGAGCCACTTGGTGCAATTGTAGCATACTTTATTCTGGCGCAATTTATGAATGATGTTTTATTTGGAATAGTATTCGGAATGGTTGCTGGGATAATGATATTTATTTCGTTCGATGAACTTTTGCCATCAGCGCATGAGTATGGCGAACATCATATAGCTGTATATGGATTAATTATCGGTATGGCTATTATGGCTACAAGTCTTGTAATGTTTGCTTAAAAAGCTAATTTATGATATAATCTTCGTAAGAATATTTAAAATGGCTAAGCGTACATTTTACGCTTGAGAGGTTAGTATGAAAAACAAGGACTATACCAAAGTGATGCAAAATATTTTGCGTCTGCTTGATGAAGGTGTGCATGTACTTGATAAAGATGGGAATAGTATTATTTATAACGAGGCAATGGCTAGTTTAGAAAAAATGGAAACAAAGGACGTTTTAAAGAAACCTTTTGCTTCAGTTTTTAAAAACTTGGATGCTAAGGATAGTACACTTTTACAAGCACTGCACAATAAAAAAAGCACAATTAATAAAAACCAAACCTACTTAAATAAGGACGGCAAAAAAATAACTACAATCAACACAACTGTACCTATAATTGAAAATGATGAGGTTGTAGCAGCAGTTGAGGTTGCCAAAAACATTACTGAAATACAGGAAATGTCAAACACAATATTAGAATTAAGAAAAGAAATTGAGCAACCATATGAAATAAAAGAGCTGAAAATTAAAAAGTATAGTTTTAATAATTTGGTTGGTAAAAGTTCTAATTTTAAGGCTGTAATTGATATTGCAAAGAAAGCTGCTAAAAGTTCTGCTTCAGTTTTTATTTATGGAGAAACAGGTACAGGTAAAGAGTTAATAGCCCAGAGTATACACTTTGATGGTATAAGAAAAAATAAGCCGTTTCTTGCACAAAACTGTGCTGCTTTACCAGAAACACTTCTTGAAGGAATACTTTTTGGTACGGCTAAGGGTGGTTTTACGGGTGCAGTTGATAGAGCTGGCTTGTTTGAACAAGCCAATGGAGGTACCCTACTACTTGATGAGATAAATTCAATGCCATATGAGCTTCAAGGAAAACTTCTTAGGGTTTTGCAGGAAGATTATATTAGACGTGTTGGAGGAAGTAGGGATATACCAATAGATGTAAGAATAATAGCTACTATAAATGAAAAGGCAGAAAATTTGATAAAGCAAGGTAAGTTAAGAAAAGACTTGTATTATAGAATAAATATTATTCCTATTGATGTACCGCCATTAAGGGAACGTAAGGAAGATATATTAGTATTAGCAGATAAATTTATAGATAAGCACAATCAAAGATACAATAAAAATGTTTGGATGCTTTCTGATAAAGCTAAGGAAAAGCTAATGGGATATAATTATCCAGGTAATGTTAGACAGTTAGAAAATATAATAATGGCTGCTATATCTATGATAGATGATGAAAATGTATTAACAGATAAACATATTTTAATTGATAATAAAAATAATTTAGCAAAAATTGAATACGACTTTACAGAAATTGGCGTCGATAAATACTTAGAGAATTTAGAAAAAGAAATAATTCTAAATACACTAGCTACATATCAAAATAACATAACAAAATCTGCCGAACACCTTAAAATTAAAAGGCAAACCTTACAGCATAAAATTAAAAAACATGAAATAAAATTAAATTAATGCAAATAAATTTGCTCTATATGCAAATATATTTGCATTAATTATTAAAAAATATAAATTTTAATAATAATAATATTTTTATAATAATATTAATAAAAAAACTAAAACAAAGAAACATATGAAAAAACTGGGTTTGGTCAGTTTGTAAAAAAAACAATATATAGTGATAACGTTTTCTGTGAATTGGCACAGAAGTTGCTATAAATATATATGCAGTAAATAATATAAAAAACGTGAATAATATTAAAACTATTATAACTTATTTTAAGGAGGAAAAAATTATGAAAAATGTAAAAGTAATTATTTGGGGACTTGGAGCTATGGGTTCAGGTATGGCTAGAATGCTATTAAAGAAAAAAGGCGTTGACATAGTTGGAGGAATTGATATAGGTGCGAAACTTGGTAAAAGCCTTTACGAAGTAGTAGGTGTTGAAAGAGGAGACAGAGAAGAAGTTATAATTGGAACAAGAGATGAAGTTATAACTGAAAAAGCTGCTGACGTAGTATTACTATGCACAGACTCTTTCACAGCTAAAGCATTTGATAAGATTAAATTTATACTAGAAAAGAAAATCAATGTTATAACAACTGCGGAGGAAATGGCATATCCTCAAGCACAAGAGCCAGAGTTAGCTAAGCAAATGGATGAAATAGCTAAAGCTAATGGTGTATCTGTGTTAGGTACAGGAATAAACCCAGGATTAATAATGGATTTATTAGTTATAATAATGACTGGATGTATGGAAAATGTTGAGCACATTTTATCTAGAAGAGTAAACAGCTTATCACCATTTGGTCCAGCAGTTATGGAAGAGCAAGGTATTGGTTTAGAGGAATCTACATTCAATGAATTGAAAGAAGCTGGCAAGATGGCAGGACACGTTGGATTCCATGAATCTATAAACATGATAGCAGATGCTATTGGCTGGGATGTGGAAAAAATAGAGCAAGATATGGCTCCAATAGTTACTGATGTAGATAGAAAATCTCCTTACGGATTTGCTAAGGCTGGTAATGTTGCCGGTGTTGCAATGAAGGGTTGGGGATATGTAAATGGTCAAAAACTTATAGAAATGGATCATCCACAGCAAATAGAGCCAGAGCAAGTTGGAGTAAATACTGGTGATTATGTAATAATAAAAGGAACACCAAGCATTAATATGGTTAACTCACCAGAGGTTGAAGGTGGAATTGGTACAATTGCTATGTGTGTAAATATGATACCACACATCATCAATGCTAGACCAGGTCTACAAACAATGATTACTCTTCCAGTTCCAAGAGCAATAATGGGAGATATGAGACACCATATTTGTGAAGAGTGTAAAATAGTAAAATAATACAGTGAATTTGTGGCTATGGCTCAAATTCGATATTATAGAAAGGAATGTAGGTAAAAATGGTTAAAAAAGGAGAATGGGTTTTAATACATAACATTGTATTAACTCCTGATGAGAGAGCTCCTCAAGTGCCAGATGACACTAAGAAGGTTCCATTAGAATTATGGGTAAAAGGATATTTACAACATGATGCCAATATAGGTGATGAGGTAACTGTTCTAACAAGAACTAAGAGAATTGCAAAAGGTAAACTTTTAGAAGTAAATCCTTACTATAAGCATGATTTTGGAAGATTTATTCCCGAATTATTAAAAATTGGAGATCAAGTTAGAGACATTGTGTTTGGGGGTGAAGATGTTGAGTAGAGATTTAAGCTATAATGGTGTAATGAGTAGAAAAGCTGAAATAATGAAAAAAGCAATAGGAATTGACTATTCATTATTTGAAAGCGGTACAATTGCATTTGATTATGAAAAAATGATGCGTGAAACTGGATATTCTCTTGAAGAAATGCAAGAGATTCAATGGTCAGTTAACGTTGGAAATACTCCTATACTAGAGCTTAAGAACCTTACTGCTCTAGCACGTAAAATTGCTCCAGCTGGAAAAGGTGCTAGAATATTTATAAAAGATGAGGCAGCTAATCCGTCAGGCAGCTTTAAAGTAAGACGTGCAGCTAATGCCGTATATCATGCAAAAAAATTAGGCTATAAAGGTGTTATAGCTGCTACAAGTGGAAACTATGGTGCAGCAGTGGCTCAACAAGCAGCTGTTCAAGGACTAAAATGTATAATAGTTCAAGAATGTTATGACTCAAAAGGAATAGGTCAACCAGAAATAATCGAAAAAGCAAGAAAATGTGAAGCTTTAGGAGCTGAGGTACTACAACTTACTGTTGGACCAGAGCTTTTCTATACATTTTTAAGATTATTAGAGGATACTGGATATTTTAATGCATCCTTATATACACCTTTTGGTATTGCTGGAGTAGAAACCCTAGGCTATGAAATAGCTATGCAGTTTAGAGAGAAATATGGAAAGGATCCAGATGCAGTTGTATGTACAAATGCAGGTGGTGGAAACCTTACTGGAACAGCTAGAGGACTTCTTAAAGCTGGCTCATCATCTAAGATTATAGGAGCAAGTGTTAACCTTAAGGGGTTGCATATGGCTTCAGATGAGCAGTTTAATAAAAAGTCGTTTACAACAGGACATACTGGATTTGGTATGCCATTTACTACATGGCCAGATAGATCTGATGTTCCACGTTCAGCAGCAAGACCACTTAGATACATGGATAGATATGTTACTATTAATCAAGGTGAAGTTTTCTATATTACAGAGGCCTTAGCTAGCTTAGAAGGACATGAAAAAGGACCAGCTGGCAACACAGCACTTGCAGCAGCATTTTCAATAGCACAAGAGATGGATCAAGATCAAATGATAGTTGTTCAAGAAACAGAATACACAGGAGCTGGTAAACATATTCAGCCACAATTATCATTTGCAAGAGAGAATGGAATTGATATATTTTTTGGAGATCCTCAAGATGAGATTCCGGGTAAGAATATAATACTACCAGCTCACCCATCTATGATTAAGGCTGTAGATATAGATCTTGACAAGGTTAGATTATCACATATTAAAAATGCCTTAGCCACATATAATATTAAGGCCAGTGAAGTAAGTGAATCAGATATTAAATTCTTGGCAAAAGAAACAAAAACTAACGATGATTTTGTTAAAGAAATTTTAAGTAATTTGTAGTGAAAATTAGATATAGATATAGAATAGGGAGGAAAACATGAAAAGAGCAGATGATTATGAACAAAGAAGACAACATTTAGCTAATTTGACTGATGAAGAATTAGAAAAAAGATTTTGGGATTTAGCAGAGCAAGTTGTTAATCCACTTCTTGAATTAGGAAAGAAAAATACAACACCAGCAGTTGAAAGAAGTATTCTTCTAAGAATGGGATTCTCAAGTATAGAGGTTAAACCTATAGTTGAGGGTGTTATGAACAAAGGCTTAATGGGCAAAGGTGCTGGAAATGTAGTATGGAGATTATCTAAAAAATTAGGTATATCTGTACGTGATGCAGGAGTAGCTTTAGCTGAAGGCAAATACTGGGACGAAGTAGATTCGTTATTTTAAGAAGGAGGTTATAATATTATGCTTAATCCTAATGAAAAATTAGATATAAAAGAATTATTAAAAGATTTAGATAAATATGAACCAAAACGTCGCGGATGGCACTGGAGAGAAGGACAATTTGAAAATAGAGTAGTTGGAGATTTTGAATTCCATGAAACTTCAGAGGGACTTAAAAACTATATTCCACTACCAGGTAGTAGAGGATTTGGATACATAGATCCACAACCAGACTGTGTTATAACTACTGAAATAGCTTCAGGTAGATTTGAAGATGATATAAGACGTATGAGAATGGCTGCATGGCATGGAGCTGACCACATAATGGTTATTAGAACAGCAGGTCAATCACATATAGATTCATTACTTGAGGGAACTAACCAAGGTATTGGTGGTATCATGGTTACTAGAAAACAGGTTAGAGCAAGTAGAAAAGCTCTAGATATGATAGAAAATGAAGTAGGTCGTCCAATTAACTTCCACTCATATATTTCGGGTGTTGCAGGTCCTGATATAGCAGTTATGTTTGCTGAAGAAGGAGTTAATGGAGCTCACCAAGATCCTCAATACAACGTTCTTTACAGAAACGTAAATATGGTTAGAAGCTTTGTCGATGCTTGTGAAGCTAAAAAAGTTATGGCTTGGGCAGACATGCTTCAAATAGATGGTGCTCACAATGCTAATGCTACAGCTATGAAAGCATGGAAAGTTAGACCAGAACTTATGGTACAACATGCTATAAACAGTATTTTCTCAAAAAAGGTTGGTATTAAACCTTCTAATATAGCATTGTCAACAGTTCCTCCAACTGCTCCACCAGCACCTTGTATGAGATTAGACTTACCTTATGCAGTTGCATTAAGGGATTTGTTTAAAGATTACAAGATGAGAGCTCAACAAAATACAAAATACATGGAATCAGATATGAGAGAAGCATCTGTTACTCACACATTAAATCTTATGATTTCAAGATTAACAAGTGCTGATATTCAATCTACAATAACTCCTGATGAAGGAAGAAACGTGCCATGGCATTATAACAATATTGCAGCTATTTCTACAGCTAAACAAGCTTTAAACGGTATGGATGGCTTAAGAGAAATGGTTAAGCTTGACAGGGATGGAGTGCTTGGTAGAGATGTTAGAGAGTTAAAGGAAAGAGCAACTTTATTTATGGAAGAAATACTTGAAGTTGGTGGTTACTTTAATGCAGTTGAGCAAGGTTTCTTCGTTGATAGTGGATACTATCCAGAAAGAAACGGAGATGGAATTGCTAGAGAAATAGACGGTGGTATAGGTGTTGGCTATGTATTTGAAAGAGATGAGGATTATTTTGCTCCAGTTTCTGTACACTACGGATACAACAATGTGCCAAAAGAGTTTGCTAAAGCTAGTGATGCAATAGGCGGAGATACATTTGAGGATCGTTCTAAGATAATCTATATAGATGAATTAGACGAAAATGACAATGTTGATGTAAGACTTGAAGAAACTAAGAAATACTATGACACAAACCTTGTTAAACCAGAGGTTGAGTGGAGAGCAGATGGTGTTGTTTGTACAACAATATTCTTACCACTTGATGAAAGAACTGCTGAATTTGCTGCAATTAAGTGCGGTGAGAAAATGGGATTAGAGGATGTAACAGTTGTTCATAAGCAAGGTATACATCCTAGTGAAGGAACACTAGTTGAAATTAAAGGAAGAGTAAAATTTGATATAGATGTTACAGAACTTGTAATTCCAGAGAAAATAGAAGTATTATCACCTACTGAAATAAGAGAAGACATACAAGAAAAACCTATGTTTATAGTTGCAGCTACAGTTGGTGAAGATGAGCACTCTGTTGGTCTTAAAGAAACACTAGATATTAAACACGGCGGAATAGAAGGCTTTGGAATAAAATACTCATATCTTGGAACATCTTGTCCAGTTGAAAAGCTTGTTGATGCAGCTATAGAAACTAATGCAGATGCTATACTTATAAGTACTATAATTACTCATGATGATGTTCATATTAAGAATATGAAAAAGGTACATGACCTTTGTATAGAAAAGGGCATAAGAGATAGAGTTATGTTAGTATGTGGAGGTACTCAAGTTAGCAATGAAATAGCAGTTGAGTCTGGTATGGATGCGGGCTTTGGTAGAGGTACACATGGTATAGATGTAGCAAGCTTCCTAGTTAAGAGAAGAAGGGAAATGAATTAATAATGCACATAAATGTATTGGTAGCCGAAATTGGTAGCACCACTACAGTAGTAAATGCATTCAATGGTATAGGCACGCCTTGCCCGAGTTTTATCGGGCAAGGTCAAGCCCCTACATCTGTTTTGGAAGGCGATGTAACCGTGGGACTTAATGGCGCAATAGAGGATTTAAAAAACAATATTGCTGCTGATGAGGTAACATGGGATGATATGCTAGCTACAAGTAGTGCTGCTGGTGGATTAAAAATGACTGTTCACGGTCTTGTATATGATATGACTGTTCGCGCGGCAAAAGAAGCAGCTCTTGGAGCCGGTGGTATCATAAAAATGGTTACTTCAGGTAGACTTAGAAGGTTAGACCTTAAAAAAATACAAGAAGTAAATCCAAATATAATCCTTGTTGCTGGTGGAGTAGATTATGGCGAAAGAGAAACTGCTCTATACAACATGGAAATGATTTTATCAATGGGGCTTAAAACTCCGATAATTTATGCTGGTAATATTGAAAACCAAGAAGAAATAAAGCTTATGTGTGAAGAAGCAGACGTACAGCTTTATATTGTTGAAAATGTGTATCCAAAAATTGATACACTTATTGTTGAGCCTACAAGAAAGGTTATTCAGGATGCCTTCGAAGAGCATATAATACATGCACCAGGCATGAGTACTGTTAGAAATTTAGTTCAAGGCCCAATTATTCCTACACCTGGAGCTGTAATGGAGGCTGCTAAACTCTTAAAACAGCATTTAGGTGATTTAGTTATATTTGACGTTGGAGGAGCTACTACAGATGTTCATTCTGTAACAATAGGCTCTGATGAAATCAATAGAATACTAATTAGTCCTGAGCCAGAGGCTAAAAGAACAGTTGAGGGTGATTTGGGAGTATTTGTAAATGCAAATCACGTTATTGAAAAAATAGGAATAGAAGAGCTAAAAAAAGAGTTTCCTGATTTAGATGAAATTCTTTTAAGTTATAATGCAATTCCAAAAAACGACAGAGAAAGAAATTTTGTAGAAAGGCTAACTGAGGAGGCTGTTTTAACATCACTTGAGAGACATGCTGGAAAGCTTAGAAACTTATATAGCACTGCTGGTAAAAAAACAGTAGCCGAAGGAAAGGACTTAACTGCTATTAAATATATTATAGGGACTGGTGGAGCTTTAACTAGACTGCCAAACAGAGAAAGTATACTAAGAAAAGTATGCAACTACTCAAAAGGATTAGACCTTTATCCTTCTATAAATGCTAAAGTATTGATAGATAATGATTATATTTTTGCATCATTAGGGGTGTTATCAAAAAAATATCCTGACGATGCATTGTTGCTAATGAAGAAGAGCTTAGGAATATAATTTGTGTAGTCAAATATTAGGAGGTTTAAATTATGTATCCAAAACTAAGAATTGATTTAAATAAAATAAAACACAATTTAGATAAAATTGCAGGAATAGTTAACAAAGCTAATTGCTCTATTATGATAGTTACTAAGGTTGTATGTGCAGATAAAGAAATTATTAAAATAGTAGATCAAAATGATAATGTAGAGTACTATGCTGATTCACGAATTGAGAATTTGGCTAGTATTGATACTAACACTAAAAAGAAAAAGGTACTTTTAAGACTTCCTATGCTAAGTGATGTAGACAGAGTAGTAAAATATGCTGACATAAGTCTAAACTCTGAAATTGAAACAATAAAAGCCTTAGATAGAGCAGCTATGTTACAAGATACTAAGCATAAAATAATACTCATGATAGACTTAGGAGACCTAAGAGAAGGTATATACTTTACTAATGAACAGGAAATATTTGAAACCGTGCAACAAATTCTAGAGCTTCAAAATATAGAACTGTATGGCATTGGTGTTAATCTTACCTGTTATGGAGCTGTTATTCCTCAAAATGAAAATCTATCAATGCTTGCTGATTTTGCCCACAAAATTGAAGAAAAGTTTGGTATTAAATTACCAGTTGTTTCAGGTGGAAATTCAAGCTCATTACATTTAATTGAGAAAAATCAGCTACCTCAAGGGATAAACAATCTAAGAATTGGCGAAGCATTTTACTTAGCAAATGAAACAGCTTATACTAACAAAATAGATGATATGTATGATGATGTAATGTTATTAGAGGCAGAGATAATTGAGCTAAAGGAAAAACCATCAATACCTGTTGGAGAAACTGGCGTTGATGCTTTTGGTCAAAGACCGGTTTATGAAGATAGAGGAATAATAAAAAGAGCAATTTTATCTATAGGTAAACAAGATATTGATATAGATAGCTTAACACCAGTAGATAGTAAAATTAATATACTTGGCGGAAGTTCAGACCATATGATATTAGATGTTACTAAGTCTGATGTTAACTATAAGCTTGGAGATATTATATCATTTAAACTAGGCTATTCTGCAACTTTAAAGGCATTTACAAGTAAGTATGTTGCAAGAGAGTATATTAATAATTAGTAATTAATAATTAAGATTCTTCGTTGCATTTGGAATGATAGAGTTATCCTTTGTCATCTTGAATGAAATGAAGAATTTTTTTGTTAAGTTTTAATAAGTACTATAACTTTTTTTTATACAATGTTATTAAAAACAAAAATTGTTTTATTTCATTTATTTCCATATATATGGTATACTGCGTCGGGTGGTACAAAGTACATAAATATTATCATAAATATGAGGTGAAAAATGAAAAAACTATCTTTATTATTGTGTATATTATTAGTAATTTCTACTGTTTTAGTTGGATGTAATCAAGACACCGCTAAATCAGATTCAAATGATAATCAGACAGAATCTTTTAAATCACAAATTTTATTTAACGGATCATCAACTTTAGCTCCTGTTATTGCTCAAATATCAACAAATTTTATTGAAGAATTCGTTACTTGGAATAAAGTAGACGCTTCTTTCCCTGAAAAAAATGTTGCTATTTATGTTTCAGCAGGTGGTTCGGGACAAGGTGTTAAATCTGTTATAGATAATTCAAGTGATTTTGGTATGGTTGCAAGAAGTGTTAAAGATACTGAAAAAGAACAATTAGCTAATCTTCAAGAGTATAAAGTAGGTATTGATGCATTAACAATAGCAGTAAATCCTAACAATGCGATTTTAAAAATCAAAGATAATTTAACAACTGAAGAAATAGTAAAAATATTCTCAGGTGAATATAAAAATTGGAGTGATTTAGATCCATCATTACCTGAAAAAGAAATAGTAGTTGTGACAAGAGATATTGGTGGTGGTGCACACGAAGTATTCCAATCAAAAGTTATGGGTGATGCTACTGTGAAAACAGATGCTATACAAGCTCCATCTATGGGCGCATTGGTTACAAAAGTAATAGAAAATGAAAATGCTATAGGATATGCATCATTCGGTATTGTAAATCAAAATGATGGAAAAATAGTAACACTTAAAGTTGAGGGAGTTGAAGCTTCTAGAGAAAATATAGTAGATGGTTCGTATAAAATTCAGCGTCCGTTAATAGCTATAACAAACCATAAACTTTCTGCTTCTGAACAAGCATTTATAGATTATATGATGGGTGAAGAGGGATTATCAGTAGTTGAAGCTATGGGATTTGTTCCTGCAAAATAAATAAAAAATAATTAAATAAATTGAGCTGCTATGAATTATTTTATAGCAGCCTTTTAAATGTTTAAAGCTTAGAGGTTATTATGCTAAAATTTAAAGATAATATATTTAAAATTATAATTGTCACAGGAACTGCAATATCAAGTTTAGTAGTTCTATTGGTGTTCTTCTATATTTTGAAAGAAAGTATGCCACTACTTTCTACATATAAAATTGGAGATTTATTACTCGGCAAAACATGGGCTCCAATTAGTGTAAAGGAAACATACTCCTTTTTACCTATGATACTTGCAACCTTATATATTTCTTTTTTAGCAGTTTTATTTGCTGTGCCGTTTGGAGTTGGTTGTGCATTTTTTCTGTGCTTTTGTGTGAAAAAAGAAGTATCTAAGGTTATATTATCTTTTATAGATATGTTAGCGGGTATACCTTCTGTTATATTTGGATTTTTAGGTTTAATTTTATTAGTAAAATTTATGGAACAAAGGTTTAATATGGTAACTGGTGAAAGCGTATTTGCAGGTGCTATTTTGCTTTCTATTATGCTTTTGCCATATATTGTGACAGGATGTTCGGAGACTCTATATAAGGGTAAAGAAAAATATATGACATATTCACTATCTTTAGGGGTTTCAAAGTGGTATACATTAAGAAAAATAATCTTACCATTTTGTACAAATAGCATTTTTGTTAACATGCTTTTAGCATTTAGTAGAGCTATGGGTGAAACTATGGCTGTTATGATGGTGATAGGTAATGCACCGATTATACCTAAGTTATTTGGTAAAGCTCAGACATTGCCTTCTTTAATAGCGCTTGAAATGGGAACTGCAACGTATAATAGTATGCATTATAGCGCTTTATATACTGCCGGATTGATTTTAGTAGTTTTATTACTATTAATTCAGTTTTTTGCTCACTTTATTAAAAAAATAGGTAAAGGAGAAAATAGTGATGAAAATTAAAGATAATTTATTTAAATATTGGGTTGTTTTATCTGGCATAACTATTATTTTTCTTACGTTTGGAATATTTATTTTTTTACTGGTCAAAGGAATTAATGTTATTTCATTTGAATTTATAATGGATAGTCCTAAAGGGATACCACTAGGAACAGAAGGTGGAATATTTCCTGCAATAGTCGGTTCCTTACTATCAGGAGCATTATCTGGATTGATGGGTGGTATATTAGGTCTATGTACAGCTATATATTTAGTATTTTATTGTTATAATAAAAGGCTTAAAAAAACTATTATTATGTTTTTACAATGCCTTGCTGGAATTCCATCTATTGTAATTGGAATGTTTGGATATACATTTATGGTTGTGGGACTAGACCTAAAGAGAAGTTTAATAAGTGCATCGTTAACACTAACAATTATGATAGTTCCTTTTATTTCAATAAAGTTAAAAAAGGCATTGGAAGAAACCTCAAAAAATCAGTTTATAAGTTCATTAAGCTTAGGAGTTTCTAAAAGCTACAGTATTATACATTTAGTTATTCCAAATGCTTTAGGAAGTATAATGACTTCGTTAGGACTTTCAATTGTATTTGCAATGGGAGCAACTGCTCCAATTATGCTTACAGGAGCAGTAATTATTGCTTCATCACCGACAAGTCTTACAGACCCTATTATGGCGTTGCCATATCATTTGTATGTGTTAGTAAATGAAGGTTTATCATTAGAAAATGCTTATGGAACCGCATTTGTCCTTATTATTTTATTATTAATTATTAATCTTGTATGTCATTTAGTCGGATATTTAAGGGAGCGTGCGATATGCAACAAATAATTTTAGAAACTAAAAATTTAAATGTAAGGTATGGAAAGAATCAAATACTTAATAATATAAATGTGTCATTTCAAAAAAACCAAATAACTGCAATAATAGGTTCGTCAGGTTGTGGAAAATCAACTTTGTTAAAATCTTTAAATAGAACTATAGAAGAAGATGGCGGAAAAATTGACGGGGAAATAATATTTGAAGGCAGTAGTATATTTGGCATACCACAGCAACTGCTTAGAAGCAATATAGGTATGGTTTTTCAATCACCAGTAGTGTTTCCTACTTCAATATATAAAAATATGACTTTCGCACCTATATATTATGGTATAAAAAATAAAGAAGAACTAGATAAAATAGTTAAGGAAAATTTAGAAAAAGCAGGATTATATGATGAGGTTAAAGAAAATATGTCCATGCTTGCTACAAAGCTTTCTGGTGGTCAAAAGCAAAGATTAGTTATTGCTAGAAGTTTAACCGTTAATCCTAAAATCATATTATTGGATGAGCCTTGTTCTTCATTAGACATGAAAAATACAAATAATATTGAAAAAATGCTAATTAATCTAAAGTGTGAATATACTATTATAATAGTTACACATAATCTTGCACAAGCAAAGAGAATTGCTGATAAGGTAATATTTGTGGATTGTGGAAACATTGTAGAGGTTGGAACAACTGATGAAATATTTTCAAACCCTAAAGACAAACGCACAAAAGAATATATAACTTATATGGGGAATTGAAATTAAAGTATGGAAGAAGATTGAAAGAAATGATAAATAATTGCAAGAAAGGTCATGGGAATAAAAATGTTAAGAATTCAAATACCAGGTAAGGAAGTTTTACTAATAGAGAATTTTATTTTTGATTATAACGGAACAATTGCAACTGATGGTAAAATACCTGAAAATATAAAAGAAAGACTAGAACAATTATCACAACACGTAAATATATATGTTGCTACAGCAGATACCTATGGTAATGCAAAATCAGAATGTGATAAGTATGGGTTAAATGTTAAGATACTTACAAATAGTGAAACAAGAAAGGCAAAATGTGAATTTGTTAAAGAGTTAAATCCTCAAAACACAGTTTGTTTAGGAAATGGCTTTAATGATATAGAAATGCTAAGTTGCGCTATACTTTCAATAGGTGTATTTGGGGATGAAGGAATTTATGCAGGTATATTAAATAAATGTGATATAGTAGTAAATAGTATTGAAAATGGGTTAGATTTATTCCTAAAGCCAAATAGATTAGTAGCTTTACTCAGAGACTGATGTATTTGGCTTCTTTAAAAATTTGAAGTTCACTTCGCTTACAAATAAAGCGATAATAATTAATATACCGCCAAATATTCCATTGATGCCTAAGGTTTCGCTTAATAATATACTTGACATCAAAACTCCAAATAACGGCTCAAGGGTAAATATAATTGAAATTTGTGTTGAGCTTAAAAACTTCTGACATTTTGTTTGCATGTAAAAGGCAAAGCAAGTACAAAAAAATGCTATAAATAATAAAGATAACACACTTTTTGTAGTTACCATCATTGGAAATGGTTCAAAAATTACAGCAGCAATTAAACCATATATCGATACAAAAAACATTTCTAGCACTGTTAACAAATCGGTATCACAATCCTTTACAAAAACTTCTGTTAAAATTATTTGTACTGCAAAGGATAAACTACTACCTAAACACAATAAGTCACCTATATTAAATTTCGTTCCACCTGAAAATGAAACAAGATACAATCCTACAAAGCATATAACTATACATACAATAGATTTAGCCTTAATTTTTTCTTTAAGGAAAATCCTTGATAAAAATGGGACTATTAAAATAGCTAGACAGCAGAAAAAGGATGCATTAGTTGATGTAGTATACTGCATACCAAAAACGGTACACAAAAACACAAAAAACAATGCTATAGATAAAATAAAACTGCTTTTCAACACTTTTTTATCTATATTTTTTAATTTTTTGAAAAAAATAAGACCTAAAAAGATTGAAGCAATTAAAAATCTAAATCCTATCTGATATAAAGGTGTTATGCTTTCACTAGCAAATTTTATTAAAGGAAAGCCTGCTCCCCAAAACATTACAACAAAAACTAATCCAATTATTCCAAGCTTATTTTTATCCATATTTCTTCCTCTTTTTCTAATGTTAGACTAATTTTACTATAAATAAATAATTTTTGCAATGCAAATAAGAATTTTGCAAAACTAAATTCCTGTTTATTTTTTGGTAATAGTTTGATATACTATAATTATTAAATAATTCGTTTTAAGGAGAATGATATGGAAAACAAAGTATTAGCAGTAGTAAATAATAGAGAAATTAAGCAATCTGATGTAGAGCTTTTATATGCAAATTTAGGACCTAATGCAGCTCAATACAAGGGTGAAGAAGGATATAAACAATTAGTAGAGCAGCTTATATTAGAAGAAATGTTGTATTCAGAAGCTAAAGAAAATAAAATGGATGAAGCGAAAGAATATCAAGTTGCGCTTGAGCAATTAAAAAGATCATTATTAGCTCAATATTTAGTTAGTAATCTTATGTCAAGTATAGATGTTAGTGAAAAAGAAGTAGAAGAGTATTACAATTCAAACAAAAACGCATTTATAAGCGGTGAAACTGTAACAGCAAGTCACATTTTAGTTGAAACTTTAGAAAAAGCTAATGATATATTAAAAGAAATAAATGATGGCTTAAGCTTTGCTGATGCTGCTCAAAAGTATTCTAGCTGTCCTTCTAAAAACAGCGGAGGTAATCTAGGTAAATTTGGTAAAGGGCAAATGGTTCCTGAGTTTGAAGATGCAGTATTTGCAATGAAAGTTGGGGATATAAGTTCTCCTGTTAAAACTCAATTTGGACATCACTTAATCCAATTAAATGAAAAAAATGAAAGCAAGGAATTGACATTAGAAGAAGTTAAAAATGATATAACAAATAAAATCAAATATAATAAGCAAAGTTCTGCATATGCGCAAAAACAAAATGAATTAAAAGAAAAATATGCAGTTGAATATAAATTTTAACAATATTTAAAAAAATATTATTAACAATATTGAAACAATATCTAAAAAATATTATTAAAATAAAAAGTATTGACATATATACTTAATTAGTGTAAAATTCATTTTAACATCAATGATCAGAAAGAGTAGATATATTATTGAGGTTAAAGAGAGTTCGGGGTGGTGAAATCCGAATACCAAGATTTGTATTGAATGGGTCTGTGAGATGGCATGTGAATTAATAGTAGCATAGCCCGGTAATCTACCGTTATACGGATAGGGTATTTTAGTACCTGAAAAGAGATAATTGTATTATAGGTGGCAAAGAAGTTTGAACTTTTTCTTGAAGTTTCCGCACTTCTCCTTTAAGGAGAGGTGCTTTGTTTTTTTGAAAGCTATTTATAATACAGTTAAGTTAGGTGGCACCACGAGTCATTTCGTCCTAAACATATAGACGAAGTGGCTTTTTTTATTTAATAATATTATTATTGCTTATAAATAAACAAGGAGGAATGAAGAATGAAAGGATTTTTTGGAAATTTTGGAGGACAGTATGTAACAGAGGAGGTTTTAAAAGTTTTAAATGAGCTTGATGAAGCTTATGAAAAGATAAAAGAGGATAAATCTTTTATTGATGAGTACAATTATTATTTAAAAAATTATGTTGGCAGAGAAAACCCATTGTATTATGCTGAAAATTTAACTAAAAAATGCGAAGGTGCAAAAATCTATTTAAAAAGAGAAGATTTGAATCATACTGGAGCTCATAAAATTAATAATGCAATAGGTCAAGCATTGCTAGCAAAACGTATGGGCAAAAAAAGACTAATTGCTGAAACTGGTGCTGGACAACACGGTGTTGCTACTGCAACTGTATGTGCCTTATTAGGGCTGGAGTGTGAAGTTTTTATGGGTGAGGAAGATATCAATAGACAAATGCTTAATGTACAAAAAATGAAACTCTTAGGTGCAAAGGTAACTACTGTTACAGAAGGTACTAAAACGCTAAGTGATGCAGTTGATAAAGCCTTTGAAGAGTGGGTTAAAAGAATAAATGATACATTTTATTTGATAGGTTCAGCAGTTGGTCCCCATCCTTATCCAGAAATGGTTAGAAATTTTCAAAGAGTTATTGGTGATGAAGCAAGAAGGCAAATTCTAGAAAAAGAAGGAAGGCTGCCAGATTATTTGTTAGCTTGTGTAGGCGGTGGAAGCAATGCCATAGGCCTATTCTACCCATTCATAGATGATGAAGAGGTTAAGATTATTGGCTTAGAAGGTGCTGGAAAAGGTGTTAATACAGATATGAATGCTGCTACTATGACAAATGGTGTAGAGGGAATAATACATGGCATGAATACAATGGTTTTAAAAGATGAAAATGGTAATATCTTACCGGCATATTCAATTTCAGCTGGTCTGGATTATCCAGGTGTAGGCCCAGAACACGCTTATCTTAAGAAAATTAGCAGAGTAGAATATATAGCTGTAACAGATGAGGAGGCTTTAACAGCATTTCAAGAACTATCAAGGCTTGAAGGTATAATACCAGCTATTGAAAGCTCTCATGCAATTTCATATGGTATGAAGCTAGCTAAGTCTTTAAGTAAAGATAAAATTATAATAATCAATCTATCTGGTAGAGGAGATAAAGATACAGAATTGTTTAGATTTTGTAACATTTAAAATAGGCGAAGCGGGTACGTTTGAGGTTGTAGACAAAACGCAGATGTTAAACATCTGCGTTCAAAGAGTGAACTACGTTCACTCTTTATACATTGAATCTGAAAAGTACAACATCTCCATCTTGCATTACGTAGTCTTTTCCCTCTAGTCTTGTTAATCCTTTTTCCTTTGCTGCTAATTGTGATTTGCATTCTTCTAAGTCTTTAAAAGAAGTTACTTCAGCTCTAATAAAGCCTCTTTCAATATCACTGTGAATTTTACCGGCAGCCTGTGGCGCTTTTGTTCCGTTTTTGATAGTCCAAGCTCTTGTTTCTTCAGGTCCAGTTGTTAAAAAGCTAATAAGTCCAAGTAAATGATAGCTTGCTCTTATTAATTTATCAAGTCCTGATTCTGAAAGTCCTAGTTCCTTTAAGAATTCTAGCTTTTCTTCTCTATCTAATTCTGAAACTTCGGCCTCGATTTGACCGCATACTACTATAACCTCTGAATTAACCTTTTTTGCATATTCCTTAACTATTTGTACATATTTACAGTCATCTGGGTTAGCAATAAAATCCTCTGACACATTAGCTGCATATAATACAGGCTTTGCTGTTATAAGGTTAAATGTTCTAAGAAGCTTAAATTCTTCTTCAGTATATTCTAATGATCTCGCTGGTTGCTCTTTTTCTAAAGTTTGAAGAACTTTTTGAGATAATTCTAATTCTGGAACCAAGGATTTATCACTCTTTGAAACCTTAATAAGTCTTTCAACTCTCTTACTTAAGACCTCTAGGTCAGCAAGTATTAATTCAAGCTCAATTATTTCTATATCTCGTAAAGGATCAACTGTACCCTCAACATGAACTACATTCTCGTCATCAAAGCATCTAACTACATGTACAACAGATTCTACTTCACGAATATGAGATAAAAATTTATTTCCTAATCCTTCACCTTTACTAGCACCCTTAACTAATCCCGCTATATCAAAAAATTCAATAGCTGTAGGAACAATTTTTTTTGATTTGCTCATTTCTGCTAAAAAGTCTAGTCTAGTGTCAGGAACACTTACAACACCAATGTTTGGTTCAATTGTGCAAAATGGATAATTCGCAGATTCAGCACCAGCTGATGTTATAGCATTAAACAATGTACTTTTACCAACATTTGGTAAACCAACAATACCTAATTTCATCTATATTTTCCTTTCAATTATAATCAATTCAGTAAAACATTAACTATTATATAATAAATTTAAAGAAATAACAATAAGCAAAAATTATTTTGGTTTTTTAAGCAAAAATTATTTTGAATTTAGATGTATATCTAACATTATATTCGGTTGACATTTTACTATATAAAATATACAATATAATTACAAATATAATGATTTTGGAGGTAACAACTTTGATTCTTATTAAAAACGCTGATTTAGTAAACATGGCTGATATATGCCACGAAAAAAAAGACATCTTAATTGATGGAACAGTTATTAAAGAGATAGGAAATATTGATGTTTCACAATATCCTCAGGCTGAAATAATTGATGCTAATGGTAGATTAGTTACTCCGGGTTTAGTAGATCCACATTGCCATGTAGGATTATTCGAGGATATAGTTGGTGCAGTAGGAAATGACGGTAATGAAACAACAGCACCTATATTACCTGAGCTTAGAGGTATTGATTCGGTTAAACCTCACGATCCTTGCTTCAAGGAAGCATTAAAAGGTGGAGTAACAACAGTAGTAACAGGTCCTGGTAGTGGAGAAATTATAGCAGGAACATTCTGTGCTTTAAAAACCTCTGGTAAAACAATATACGATATGGTTTTAAGAGAAGAGGTTGCAATGAAAATGGCTCTTGGAGAAAATCCAAAAAGAGTATTTGGAAGCAAAAACCAAGCTCCTTCAACTCGTATGGCAAATGCTGCCATGTTAAGAGAGGCTTTATTTAAGGCTAAGGACTATTATGAGAAGAAGAAAGAGTATGAAAAAAATATAGCTGAAGGAAAAGAAGATGCTAAAAAACCAGAATTTAACATGAAATGGGAATCTTTATCAAGAGTATTTGATGGATTTTTAGTTAAAATTCATGCTCACCAAGAAGATGATATCACAACTGCTATAAGAATAATTGAAGAATTTAACTTAAATGCAACTATAGAGCATTGTACTTCAGGCTGGAAAATAGCTGAAACATTGGCAGCTAAAAATCAAAGATGTATTATTGGTCCAACATTAGGAACTAAAACTAAAGTTGAATTAAAGGATAAATCTTTTGAAGCAGGCAGAGTTTTAAAAGAACACGGTGTTGAATTTGCAATAATGACGGATCACCCTGTTGTTCCTCTAGAGCATACATTAGCTCAAGCTTCTTTATTTGTAAAGCACGGATTATCAGAGTTAGATACATTAAAAGCCATGACTATAAATGCTGCTAAGATAACTGGCATAGAGGATAGAGTTGGAAGTATTGAGGTAGGCAAAGATGCAGATATTGTAATATGGTCAGGAGATCCATTCCACTATATGACAGAAGCACAAACAGTAATTATAAACGGAAAAGTAGTATTGTAAATAAGAATTTGTCTTAGCTATAATTAATGTTGGAGAGTGAAAGTTTAGTAGAGTTTTATTTCTTCGACATACTTTTGTTATAAATTAAAGTTAGCAATAAATATAAAAAAAGTTTCTGTCTCCGCAACGAGATTTACCTTGATTTTTAAAAACATTAGGGGATAATCCCCTAATGTTTGGAGGATAAATCTCGTTGAAGTCGCATAAACTTTTTTTATATTTATTGCCTTCATAGCACCGAAAATGAAAGAAAAATAAAATAAAAGCTTTTTCTTTCATTTTCTACTGTATTGGCGTGCTCTTCTACTAAGCTTTCACAACCCCAAGCAAACTAACAAGCTTAGTATACAAACTTGCCAAAAACGCAGATAATCAAAGAAAAATCCTTTTATTTTTCTTTTGATTATCGTTTGCTATGAATAGCGAAGCAGATAAAAAATGTTTATGTGACTTAATGAGGCTTTCCCCTCCTTACTAAAATCAAGGGAAACCGAATTACGGAAACAGAAACATTTTTTATCTGCTTTGCTTCCCTTAGATTCGTGACAAAGTATACCGAAGTAATAATTTATTTACTAAGCTGTTAAGATAAATTCTTATTTTTTGACATCTATTTAGATTTTTTTCTAAATAGATATTGACAATAAGATAACAAAGATATAAAATCTATTTAGAGATGTTTCTAAATAGAAAACAAGAGGTGATGACGTGGGGTTTCCAGAAACATTTAAAGCGCTTTCTGATCCAGTTAGGAGAGAAATATTGGTGATGCTCAAAAAAGGTAAAATGTCAGCTGGAGAAATTGGACAAAAGTTTGATATGACAGGTGCTACAATTTCATATCACTTATCACAATTAAAAAAAGCAGAATTAATTACCGAGAGCAAATATAAAAATTTTATTTATTATGAGATTAATGTATCGGTATTTGAAGAAGTCATGCTTTGGTTTTCTCAGTTTGGAGGTAATGATTATGAAAAATAAAATTGATAAAGTTTTTATTATTAGTACAATGTTGTGCTTAGCACCTATGATACTTACAGCTATGTTATATGATAAGCTACCTAACCAGATGGCTGTTCATTGGAATAGTGCAGGCATACCTGATAATTTTGCATCTAAAGCATTTGCTGGCTTTGGCTTACCCGCAATCTTGGCAGGCTTAAATGTATTCACACAAGTAATACTAAATAATGATCCCAAAAAAGCTAATTATCCCAAAGTATTAAGATTTCTTTTAAAATGGTTAATACCGGTTATGTCACTTATACTTGTACCGGTTACATTGTTTATTGCTTTAGGTGTTGAAATTAATTTAAATGTATACGCGCCAATTGTTTTAGGGTTAATTTTAATTATCATGGGTAACTATATGCCTAAAACTAAACAAAATTACACTTTAGGTATAAGATTACCGTGGACACTTAATAGTGAAGAAAATTGGAATAAAACTCATCGCTTAGCTGGGTATGTTTGGATAATAGGTGGAATATGTATAATATTAAGCAGTTGGTTAAATATTTATAGCTATTTTACAAGCATGGTTATATTAATATCATTAGTAATAACACCAACTGTATATTCATATCTACTTTATAAAAAAGGAATTTAATATAATTTTAAGTTAAGACAAGGGAGGATTTATATGTTAAGAATCGAAAACTATACAAAGAGGTATAATCAAAATGCTATTGCAGTTGATAACCTAACATTACATGTTGAAAAAGGCGACATCTTTGGTTTTATAGGTCATAATGGAGCAGGAAAAACAACCACTATTAAATCAGTTGTTGGAATTTTGGATTTTGATAAGGGAAATATTTTTATAGATGGTAAATCAATAAAAACAGATGCTATTGATTGCAAAAGAAAAATGGCATACATACCTGATAATCCAGATTTGTACCTATTCATGACAGGAATCAAATATTTAAACTTTATAGCGGATATATATGATGTATCAGTTAAAGAAAGAGAAGAAAGAATAAAAAAATATGCTGATGCATTTGAATTAACTAAAGATTTAGGAGATCCAATAGCATCTTACTCTCATGGAATGAAGCAAAAATTGGCTATAATTTCAGCGCTTGTCCATGAACCAAAGCTTTTGGTTTTAGATGAGCCTTTTGTAGGGCTTGATCCTAAGGCTTCATTTACATTAAAAGAAATTATGAAGAGTATGTGTGAAAAGGGATGTTCTATATTTTTCTCAACTCATGTTCTAGAGGTTGCTGAAAAGCTATGTAACAAGGTAGCTATAATAAAAGGCGGAAAATTAGTAACAACTGGAGATATGAATAAGGTTAAAGGCGACAGCTCATTAGAAGAAATTTTCTTGGAGTTAATTAATCATGAGTAAATTTTTATTACTTTTAAAAATTAATATACAGGCTATTTTAAATCCGTCTAAAATAGCTAATTCTGAATATGCAAAAGATAATAAGAAGAAAGCGTTAGCAATATTTTTAGTTTTGTTTATAACAGTAGCATTGTTAGGTACATCTATTTTATATCTATTAATAATGGCAGATTCTTTATATTCAGCTGGATTAATAGATATGCTTCCACTTATAGGAATGATTGGTGCAACTGCTCTTATTCTATTTACTGGAATGTATCAAACACAAAGTTATTTATTTTCAGCTAAGGATTTAGATTTAATGTTATCAATGCCAGTTCCGAAATGGACTATAATGTTAAGTAAGCTATCAACATTATACATTGAAAACTTAATATTCTCGGCATTTATTATTTTACCGGCAGGGGCAATTTACTTTTATTATTCTAAATGCTCACCACTATTTTGGATATATTATATAATAGGATGGGTATCTATGCCCCTTTTCCCGCTTATTATTGCAACAATTATTGGATATTTGCTAGGTGTTTTTAGCGCCAAATTTAAATTTAAAAATTTTATATCTATAGTTTTAAGCTTAGCATTTATGGGGATTGTTCTAATATTGTCTTTCAATATGGATAAATTTTTATTAAATATAGCTAGTAGTGTTAGATCAATTCAAGAAATTTATTTTAAACTATACTTTCCGGCCGAATATTTTTATAAAGCCTTCGTTAATTATAGTATAATTGATTTAATTTTATTTATATTATTATCAATAGTACCTTTTGTAATATTTATAAGTGTTTTATCGCAATTTTATATAAAGATAGTATCGCAGTTAGGCTCTAGCAGAAAAAGTGCAAACTATAAGCATAAAAATTTAAAACGCTCGAGTCAGGTAGTGGCAGTATACAAAAAAGAGCTTGGAAGATATTTTTCTTCTACGATTTATGTTTTAAATACAAGTGTAGGAATGATAATGATGGTCATTTTAGCAATTGCTACAGTTTTTACTGGTTCAGGTATTATAGCAACCCTAATGGAAATGCCAGAACTTGTTGATTATGTACCTCAAGCGTTGACAGCAATAATGTTTTTTATGATTACAATGACTGCAACTTCAGCATCGTCAATATCCTTGGAGGGTGCAAATTTATGGATATTAAAATCAGCACCAATTAAAATTTCGGACATTTTTATGGCTAAAATACTAGTAAATCTAACTGTCATAATTCCACTTTTGTATATTAGTATTGTAATATTTGCCATAGGCTTAGACTACACTTTACCGATGATTATAATTACAGTAATTGTAACTACTATGAGTGCTATATACACTTCTGTATTTGGATTAGCAGTAAATTTAAAATTCCCGAAAATGGATGCTGTATCTGATGTAGTAGTAGTAAAACAAAGCATAAGTGTATTGATTGCAACCTTTGGCTCTATGATATTCACAGGAGCGCTTGCTGCACCTTACATTATAAAACTTAATGAAATTATACCATTTGAAATTTACGCTTTATTAGTATCTGTTGTATTGCTAATTGCAAGTGCATGTTGTATAATGTTTATAAATACAAAGGGTAAGAAAATTTTTGAGAACCTTTAAATAGTCAGGAGATAAATATGCTTGTTTTAGCAAACGATCAAGAACATAACATAGAAGTAAATGAATCTAAATTAACATCTAGAGCCTTACATCTAGAAAATACAGAAATTAAGGTTGGGGATAATGTAATAGGAGGCAAAAAACTCGCTATCATTGCAGGTCCATGCTCTGTAGAAAACAAAGAGCAAATTTTAGATATTGCTAAAAGTGTGAAAAGTGCAGGTGCGACCTTTTTAAGAGGAGGAGCCTTCAAACCTAGAACCTCACCATATAGCTTTCAAGGTTTAGAGGATGAAGGTATAGATTTGTTAAAAGAAGCTAGGAAAATTACAGGTCTTCCCATAATAACTGAGCTTACTTCTTTACAATATCTTGATGAGTTTGTTGAAAATATTGATATAATTCAAGTTGGTGCAAGAAATATGCAAAACTTTGATATGCTTAAGCAGTTAGGAAAAACAAAAAAGCCTATACTTTTAAAAAGAGGTTTAGCATCAACTATAGAGGAATTTTTATTATCTGCTGAATATATAATGGCAGGTGGCAATGAAAATGTTATTTTATGTGAAAGAGGTATCAGAACTTTTGAGCATTATACAAGAAATACTTTAGATATCAGTGCTATACCAATAATTAAAAAGTTAAGTCATCTTCCGATAATAGTAGATCCAAGTCACGCCTCAGGTATATGGTGGCTAATTGAACCATTATCAAAAGCAGCTATTGCAGCTGGTGCAGATGGATTAATAATAGAGGTGCACAATCAGCCGGAAATTGCATTAAGTGATGGAGAGCAATCTATTAAGCCAAAGCGCTTTGAAGAGCTTATGATAGGATTAAGAAAAATAGCAAATATAGAAGATAGAGAAATATAGATTTATGTTTGGCATTTCGTTATAAAATGCCAAACTTTTTTATTTTAAATTACTAATAGTAAAATGTAAAAAAATAACTATTAGTAATTTTTTTAAAAAAACAATTGACATTATATTTTAAAGTAGCTACAATAGCAAATAATACTAATCCCTAGGATAAGTATAAGAATTTTTGTAAATGGGAGAACATAATGAAATCTATAAATAAATTTTTTGCATTAGAATTAGGTTATTATTGGAGTAATTATTATTACTCTTATTATTGTGCAAAAAAATTGAAGATAAAATTATTTATAGAGGATAGAATATATAATTCTAAAATGTTATGTTCGTGTTAAAGCTCGAATAATATTTTAATAAAATTATTATAAAATCTAAAGAAGTCCTTTATGGGCTTCTTTTTTATATTTAGGAGGTAATTATGATACTTGTAGTAAGTAAAAAAGCAGACGAAATGGATGTGAAAAAAGTGAAAGAAAGAATAGTATCTCTTGGCTGTGAGATACATGAATCAAGAGGTGATAACTATCATATCCTTGGTGTTGTTGGGGATACTAGTCAAATTGATGAAGGTATTTTTAAAACTAACAGTTGCATAGACAGAGTTATTCATGTTCAAGAGCCATATAAAAAAGCTAATAGGTTGTTTCATCCAGAGGATAGCGTAATAAAGGTATGTGATAAAACAATAGGTGGGGATAAACTGGCTATTATCGCAGGTCCTTGCTCAGTTGAAAGTGAAAACCAAATAATAGACATTGCTAATAGCGTAAAAGCTTCGGGTGCATCTTTTTTAAGAGGTGGAGCTTTTAAACCTAGAACGTCACCTTATAGCTTCCAAGGATTAAAACTTGAAGGACTAGAGCTATTGAAAAAGGCAAAAAAAGAAACAGGGCTTCCAATCGTTACAGAAATAATGTCTGAAAAGCTAATAGATAAATTTGTTGAAGATGTTGATATAATTCAGGTTGGTGCTAGAAATATGCAAAACTTTGACCTTCTTAAAGAACTAGGAAAAACAAATAAACCAATTTTATTGAAAAGAGGATTATCTGCTACTATTGAAGAGCTTCTAATGTCTGCTGAATACATTATGGCTGGAGGTAATGAAAATGTAATACTATGTGAAAGAGGTATTAGGACATTTGAGCACTATACAAGAAACACTCTTGATTTAAGTGCAGTACCAGCTATTAAAAAACTAAGCCACTTACCAGTAATAATTGATCCAAGTCATGCTGCTGGTTTATGGTGGATGGTTGAGCCGCTGTCTAAAGCAGCAGTAGCTGTTGGAGCAGATGGACTAATAATAGAGGTTCACAACGATCCTGAAAATGCCTTGTGTGATGGTGCACAGTCGATTAAGCCAGAGAGATTTAATAGCTTAGTAAATGATTTAAGGGTAATTTCAGCTATAAATCATAAAACAATTTAGAAATTTTATGCTTCATGAGGTGATAAGTTATGAATGATATAGATTTATCTAATATAAATATTACAATAGTTGGCCTTGGCCTTATAGGTGGCTCGTTTGCAAAAAGTATTAGGGAAAATATTAATTTAAAAAATTTATGGGCTATTGATGTAGATGAAAATGTGCTAAGTACAGCTGAAAAATTAAAAATTATAGATAAAGGCTTTATTAATCCAAAATTTCCTTTACAAAATTCGGATATAATAATATTATGTATTTATCCAAATCTTACTATTAAATTCATAAAGGATAATATAAATGATTTTAAACAAAATGCTATAATCACTGATACATCAGGAATTAAGCATAAAATAGTTCAAGAGGTTAACAGCTTTATTAGGGATGACTTGGATTTTATTGGCGGTCACCCTATGGCTGGTAAAGAAGTTAACGGCTTTTCAAATTCTAATGACAATATATTCTATAACGCTCAATATATTTTAACTCCAAGCAAAAGAAGCAATTTGACAAATATAAATATATTAAAGGTGCTACTAAGCGAACTAAAATTTGAGGCAGTAACGGAGCTTACACCTGAAAGTCATGACCATATAATAGCATACACTAGTCATTTACCACATATTATAGCGTGTGCGTTGGTCAACAATGTTGCAAATAATACATGCAGTTGTATAGGTGGAAGCTTCAAAGATGCAACTAGAGTTGCCAATATTAATGCAAGCCTTTGGAGTGAGCTGCTTATAGAAAATAAAGATGCTGTATTAGAGGAAGTTGACAAATTTATAGGCGATATAAACAATATTTATAAGCTTATTGAGTCTAATGAACAAGAGTATCTAAGATTGTACTTAGAAAAAAGCTGTGAAAAACGAAAAATGATGAAAGTTTGAAGTAGTGAAAATAAGCCTTTCACAACATAAAGAAAAACTTTTCACAATGGAGAAATAAAAACAATGAAAGTTATTAATGTTAATCTAAAAGAAAATTCATATGAAATATTAATTAAACAGGATTTAATAAAGGAAGTAGTTAGTAAAATAAGAGCTATATATGAAGGAAAAAAACTTGCTGTCATAACAGATGAGAACGTGCACTCCATTTATGGTATGGAGCTTAAAAGAACACTTAGTCTAGGTGGTTTTGAACCTTCATTTATAGTCCTTGAGCCAGGTGAAAAAAGTAAATCCTTAGATACCTTAAACTACATATATTCTAAGCTAGTTGAGTTTAATATTACAAGAACAGATATGATAGTAGCCTTTGGTGGTGGAGTTGTTGGAGATGTTACAGGTTTTGCTGCATCAACATATCTAAGAGGAATACCATATATTCAGATTCCTACAACACTATTATCACAGGTTGACAGCAGCATAGGTGGAAAGGTTGCGATTAATTTATGTGTTGGAAAAAACTTAGTAGGAAGCTTTTATCAGCCAAAGCTAGTATTAATAGACACGAAAGTTTTAGCTACTCTTCCTGACAGATTTATCAAAGATGGTATGGCAGAGGTTATCAAATATGCTTGTATAGAGGATGAAGAGTTTTTTGAATTTTTAAATGGTATAGATATAAATAATTTTCCAGCTTATTTTGAAGATATAGTATGCAAGTGCTGCAACATAAAAAAGATTTATGTTGAAGAGGATGAAAAAGATACAGATATAAGAATGAAGCTAAACTTTGGTCATACCATAGGTCATGCTATAGAAAAATATTTTGATTACAATAAATATACTCATGGTGAAGCTGTGGCAATGGGTATGTATAATATAACATTAAAAAGTGAAGAAATAAATTATACAAAAGAAGAAACAAGCGAAAGAATAAAAGAGATATTAATTAAATTTGGACTTGAATATAGATTGCCAGAAATGGATGATGAAGTAATAGAGAAAATAATCAGAAATGATAAGAAGAATTTATCAAATAAACTTAACCTGATATATTTAAGGAAAATCGGTGAGGCTAATATTGTCAGTAAGTTTATATTAGATTGAAAGTGAGAGCTAACGTGAAAAAAACACTTAATGGGAGGATAAAATGAAAAAATTATTGATTAGACCATCAAGGCTTAGTGGTAATGTTTTAATACCACCTTCTAAGAGTATAAGTCATAGAGCTATAATATGCGCTTCTTTATGCGATGGTAAAAATGAAAGTATAATTAATAACGTAATTATGTCAGAGGACATAAAAGCTACAATCAATGCCATGGAAGCTTTAGGTGTAAGAATAAATATTGAAGACGAATTTAATGATAGATATAAATTAACAATAATAAGAGAGGAAAACTCCGTAGAAAGCGCTATTATAAATTGCAATGAGTCAGGTTCTACATTAAGATTTTTAATCCCTATTGCAATGGTATTAGCCGATAAAAGTGAATTTACAGGCTGTGGCAGATTAATAGAGAGACCTTTAGATACATACTATAGGATATTTGATGAGCAAGGCATAAACTATTCAAATGATAGCGGAAAACTTCCTCTAATAGTAAATGGAAAAATAAAAAGCTCTAATTTTAAAATTGAAGGAGATATAAGCTCACAATTTATATCTGGGCTACTATTTTCATTACCATTATTGGAGAAGGAATCTAAAATTACAATAATAAACGAATTAGAATCAAAAGGTTATGTAGATTTAACAATAGATATGCTAAATAAATTTGGTGTAAATATAGTAAACAATAATTATAAAGATTTTATAATAGAAGGAAATTCAAAATATAAGGCTGCTAACTATGAAGTAGAGGCAGATTACTCACAAGGTGCATTTTTCTTAGTAGCAAGTGCCTTAGGCAATGATGTAAATTCATTAGGTTTAAATGAGGAATCAATTCAAGGTGATAGAAAAATAGTTGACATAATTAATGAAATAAACAATAGTAACTTTAACGAATTTATAATAGATGCATCACAAATTCCTGATTTAGTGCCAATATTAGCAGTATTATCATCACTTTTAGATGGCAAAACAGTAAATATTATAAATGCTAAGAGATTAAGAATTAAAGAATCAGATAGGTTAAATGCTATTACAACACAGCTTAATTTATTGGGTGCTGATTTGACAGAGCTAGAGGATGGAATTATAATAAAAGGAAAAAAAGTACTAAAAGGCGGAGCAACAGTTAACAGTTTTAATGACCATAGAATTGCTATGTCTTTGGCAATTGCTGCTACAAGATGTGAGAATGAAATAGTGCTTGAGGGTTACGAAGCAGTAAAAAAATCGTACCCAAACTTTTGGAGAGACTATCAAGCTTTAGGAGGTCAAATAAGTGAGCTCAATATGGGGTAATAAATTAAAGATTAGCATTTTTGGAGAATCCCACGGAGAAGGAATAGGCGTTACAATTGATGGTTTTCCTTCCGGATTTGACGTAGATTTAGATTTTATCAATATTCAAATGAATAGACGTAGACCAGGTAAAAATAAACTTTCCACTGCTAGAAGCGAAAAAGATAAGCTTAATATTTTGAGCGGTATATTTAAAGGAAAAACTACAGGTGCTCCAATATGCTGTATTATATATAATGAAGATAAAAAATCAAATGACTATGATAAGATAAAAAATCTTCCTAGACCTGGACATAGTGACTATACTGCAAGCGTTAAGTATGCTGGATATAACGACTATAGAGGTGGAGGGCATTTTTCAGGTAGACTAACAGCACCTCTTGTATTTGCTGGAGCTTTATGTATGTCTATGTTGCAAAAAAGCTATAGTATATTCGTGGCTAGTCATATTCAAAAAATACATGGTGTAGAGGACGAAAAGCCTAAACTAAGTCATATTAATAAAGAATACCTTGAAAAATTGTCAAGCATGGACTTTCCAGTTCTTTCAATAGAACAGGGTGAAATTATGCAAAATGAAATACTATGTGCAAAGGACAA
This sequence comes from Firmicutes bacterium UBA7510, assembly GCA_002479485.1. Lineage (GTDB taxonomy): Bacteria > Bacillota > Clostridia > Tissierellales > Sedimentibacteraceae > UBA1535. Next base: position 49,489 of record DLNM01000017.1, read on the forward strand.
ATTTGATTCTGTAGGCGGTATAGTTGAAACTTTCGTAATAAATATGCCAGTTGGTATAGGTGAGCCTTTATTTGACTCTATCGAAAGCAGACTGTCGCATATGCTATTTTCTATTCCCGCTGTAAAAGGTTTAGAATTTGGAGATGGCTTTAATTTTGCTGATATGTATGGCTCTGAAGCAAATGACGAGTATTATATAACTAATGATGGTGATATTAGAACATATACAAATAATAATGGAGGAATTTTAGGTGGGTTGACAAATGGTATGCCTATAACCTTTAAGATTTGCATTAAACCTACACCATCTATAGCAAAGGAACAAAACACTGTAAATTTAGAAAATAAAGTAAATGATAAAATAAATGTAGAAGGCAGACACGATCCGTGTATAGTTCAAAGAGCTATACCTGTGATTGAATGTGCTACAGCAATAGTTTTGTTAGATTTTCTTTTAAAAGAGTGAAATGCATTTCACTCTATGGAAGAATTAAAAAACAATTCTTCATCAAATTTAGTGATGCCGATGCGGTATAATGTGAGGTAAACATGAAAAAATTTGGCTTAATAGGTGAAAAACTTGGACACACCTTTTCACCTATCATACATAAAGAAATATTAAATAATATAAATGTATCAGGTGAATATGGGATACTCGAGTTTGATAGGAGTTGTGTTTCAAACATTGTTGACATTCTAAAAAATCGAAACTACAATGGTGCTAATGTTACTATCCCATACAAAACTGATATCATGCAATATTTAGATGAAATAAGTGATGAGGCTAAAAAAATAGGAGCAATTAATACTATTCATTTTTTAGAAAATAAAACAATAGGGTATAATACTGACTATTTTGGTTTTGGTATGCTGCTTAATTATCATAATATTGATATTAAAAATAAAAGTGCACTCATACTTGGAACTGGTGGAGCTTCAAGAGCTGTAACTCAGTATTTAGAAGATAATTACATTAAATCCATACAATTTGCTAGTACTAATGTTGAAAGCTCTAAAAATAAATATGCTGGATATAAAATTCATAGCTATGAAAAGCTTAATGAGCTTGAAAAAACAGATATTGTTATTAATTGTACACCTGTTGGAATGTTTAAAGACAAGGACAATACTCCTATTAGCAAAGAGAATCTTAATAAATTTGATGTGGCAGTTGATTTAATTTATAATCCTTTAGAAACTACATTCTTAAGGCAGGCAAGAGAGCAAGGATTAAAAACTGCGAATGGTTTATATATGTTGGTTGCGCAAGCTGTTAAGTCTCAAGAAATTTGGAATAATACTACAATAGATAATGAAATAATAGATAAAATTAATAATTTGCTATTACAGGAGCTTAAAAATGAGTAAAAACATTGTTCTAATTGGTATGCCAGGCTGCGGAAAGAGTACAATAGGCTATGAGCTTTCTAAAAAATTATCTTTGGAATTTATAGATGTTGATACATATATAGAAAAAAATGAAGAAATGACTATAAGCAGTATGTTTGAAATTAGCGAAGAGTATTTTAGACAAATAGAAAGCAAATATATTGAAAAAATAAGTAAATTTAATTCTACTGTAATTTCGACAGGCGGTGGAGTAGTAAAAAATGAGTGTAATATGTTGTTGTTGAAAAAAAGCTCTATTATAATATATATAAATAGAAAAATAGAAGATATAATTAGTGATATAGATGATAGTATCAGACCTTTGTTGAAGGATAATAAAGAAAGATTATATGAATTATATAGACAAAGACATCATTTATACCAAAAGTATTGCAATATAGAGGTTTTAAATAATAGTAATATTTCATCTATAGTAGAAAAAATCTGTGGTGCCGACATAGTCGAGACTATGGTATATTAATTGGAGAGGTATTTATATGAAAATTTACGTAATAAATGGACCAAACCTTAACTTTTTAGGTATAAGAGAGCAAAGCGTGTACGGTAATTATACATACGAGGATTTGTGCAAGTATATAAATGAAGAAGCGAAAAAATTAAATGTAGAAGTAGAGCTTTTTCAAAGTAATATAGAAGGTGAGATAATTAATTTTATACAGGATGCGTACAAAAATGCTAATGGTATAGTTATAAATCCAGGAGCCTATACACATTATAGCATTGCCATATTTGATGCTATTAAATCGGTAAATCTACCCACAATCGAAGTTCATTTAAGCAATATTTATAAAAGGGAAGAATTCAGACACAAATCAGTAACAGCACCTGCATGTATAGGACAAATATCTGGATTTGGATTTTTAGGCTATAAACTAGCCTTAGAAGCACTTTTAAAATAATCAATCAATTCGGAATTAACCGTTTATATTGATAATTTGTTAAAACATAATTATAATAAGATTATTAATACTTGTTTTTATATAAACTTTGGAAATTGGAGGAGGATGCTATATGATAAAAAAATCTCTTAAAAGTGCGATTGGTGTGAGTCTCGGAGTTGCAATTGGAGGATGTGTTTTACCAAGAATATTTTTCAGTAATTTATATAACAACACATGGCCGCCGATTTGGCAACAGGCCATTCTTTATTTTATTGCGGGATATGCTGTATCATTTCTTGTATATTTGATAATAAATTGGATAAAGTCTAAAAAATGATTTTCAAAAGCTATATTGAAATGATGAGTTAATCTTAATTAATACAAATTGTTATAACTTAAATAGGAGGCTATTGTGTTGAGAAAAGAATTTGAGATTCAAGGCTGTGTAGAAGTTCCTGTTGAATTGTCAGAAGATGAATTTTGGAACAAATTTATTGGCTTCATAGAGTCTAATGGTTGGATGTTTGGCGGTGGAATTAACGAGATTGTCGACGACTTTTATATTAATCCAGATGGCACTAAGGGGAAATGTGTGCTTGATGAATAAAAGAGCATAATCTTACTTAATACAAATTACTATAACTAAATATAATTATATATACTATAACTACCAAGTATCATATTGAATTGGTAGTTTTTTTATGGAAAATATAGGTAAGTTAGTTAGAAAAACTAAAATCTTTAGAATATTTACATTGACAAATTAACATTGATAATTGGTGAAAAATGTTTTATGATAATTGGTATTACTACATATTATTTATATAATTTGCATTATAAATGCGATTGGAAAGTTAATGTAACATAAATGTTAATTTTGATTGACAAGGTTCAAACCACAATTGGTAGCGGCAATCAAGGCAAAAGGATACAATAAAAGCGAGGTGAGAAAATGAGTTTTGGAGAAAATCTATTGGCATTACGGAAAGGAAAAAATATATCACAAGATGGATTAGGCGGACAACTTAATGTTTCAAGACAAACCATATCGAAATGGGAACTAGATGAAACTACTCCCGAAATGGAAAAACTGATTCTGTTGTCCGAATTTTTCAATGTATCAATTGATGAGCTTATAAAAGGGAAAAATCCACAGCCTAAAGTTAAAAATGATACTATTGAAATAGAGTATACAAAGACAAAAAAAACTGAACGAAATATAATTTTTTTTCTGTTAAAAATTGCAGGCATTACAATAGGTGGCTTATTGCTTATAGACATAATTGTAATGATAATATATTTTTTAAAAAACGGTTTTCCGCCATTATAATAATAAGGAGAACATAAATGAAAAAAATACTAGAAATGATTAGCCCTTTTAACGCAAAAGAAGACATGCCGATCGCTTTATTTATCTTAAAAAAGTTGTTAGCTTTTTTTCTTATCTTTTTTGTATCAATGATATTAGCAGAAGGTGTAGTAATAATTGCTCACTATATAATGGGATACAATGTGTTGCAAGGCGAAATGCTATCCATAGAAGCTATGACACTAATGAAATATTATGGTTTTGCGATATTTATGATGATTACTATGCTTTATTGCAAATATATTGAAAAGCGTTCAATAAAATCAATGGGTTTCAATGATAAGATTTTAGGATATTTAAAAGGCATTCTAGTTGGGATTGCTTTGTTAGCTGTATCCATTGGCATAATAATGCTGACAGGTAACATTACATACAACGGAGTTTTAGAAAATATCGATTATCTAACTATCATAGCATTTTCAGGTGCATTTATTATTCAGGGTGCAATGGAAGAAACTTTATGCAGAGGATTTTTAATGACATCGCTTTCGAAAAGGATTTCAATTCCATTTGCAATTCTTATTAGTTCTTTGGCGTTTGCAGCACCACATTTTTCTTCACTTTTTGCAGGAGATTTTATTTATAGTTTTGTTGGATTTGTAAATTTATTATTAGTCTCAACTATATTTTCTCTGCTCATTATTAATGGAAAGAATATATGGATAGCTTGCGGTATGCATAGCTTTTGGAATTTCTGTCTTTTCAATATTTTTGGACTTAATTTAAGTGGGACTAATAAAAAAGCAACAGCAATTTTTGATTTTAGTACAGATAGTGAAAATATTTTAAATGGCGGTACATATGGAATTGAAGCAAGTATCATAACAACAGCAGTTTTAATTGTAAGCACTGTGTTTTTAATTAAAAAATACAGAAAAAACAAGGTTCAAAGTATTGAATTTTAATATATGAACTAAAGGAGCATAAGCTAACTTTATACAAATTAATGCAATGAATATTATTATATACTATAACTACCAATTATCATATTGAATTGGTAGTTTTTTT
>DLNM01000018.1 GCA_002479485.1 Firmicutes bacterium UBA7510
ATAATCAATAAAACTAAAATTAAGTTAAGCACCTAGACAATAAGTATCCAAATAAATCGACATGAATATATATAATATAACATTTAATGCAAAAAGGAGTTGATAGAATGTGTTGTTGTCGTTTAAGGTTCTGTAGGCGATGTTGTAGATTTACTTTGCATAGATGTTGTCCGCGTTGTGGATGCTGGTTCTGTAGTTGTTGCAATACAAATTGTCCTTGGTGTTAATAAACAGGTGGTAGTTCCACCTGTTACATAATTAGAGAGATATATATTAAATAGATTAAGTTAGGAGGTACAATATTTGAATAAAAGAGAAATTATAGAGCAGCTAGAGAGTACCAGAGCACACTGCAAAAGTATGATAAAGTCAGATGAGCTTTGGAAGTTAGATGCAGAAGCTTTAGATTATGCGGTAAATGCAATAAATGATTGTAAATGTTCATTTCTACATAGATTCAATACTAATAATAGGGTTAAGGTAAAAGAGGATTTAAAAACAGGTGAATGGTACGATGGATTAATATTTAACAGTAGCATGGAAGAGTACAAAGGTAAAGAGTTTAATGTAGAAGCAATAAGTGCTGAAGGGTATATTTTAAACACAAGAAGATTTTATTTTTTTAGTGATGAAATGCTAGAACGTGCAGAATAGGAAGGCGAATTAAGTGAGGATTATTAATTCCATAATAAAAATATTTATATACATATTTAATTTACCTAAACTGTGCCGTGGTGGTTGTTTATACAGCAATTGTACTAATAGGGGTAATATGAGTGATATTTGTACGGGATATAAGAAATGAGGTGCATAGATGTTAACAGATATACATAGAGAAAAAATAACTTATCTTAATCAATATCGATATGCAGATAAAGAGATTGACAGAAAAATAAGAGAGCTTGAGAACTGGAAAAGTAAAATATACAATGTAACAAGTACTATATCAGATATGCCAAAAGGCAAAGGTAGAGCAGACACAATAGCAAGTGGTATTGCAAACATAAACGAAATAGAGGAAACTATTAATTCTGATATTGATGTACTTGTAAATCTTAGAAAAAACATAGAAACGCAGATTAATAAAGTTAAAGATCTTAAGCAAAAGGAAGTACTTAAATGCAGATATCTTGATTTTAAAAAGTTTGAAGAAATCGCAGTAGAGCTGAAAATAGATATTAGATGGATTTATAGGTTGCATGAAAAGGCATTAGATAATTTGACCATTGAAAGCCACTAAAAATATGTGCTATTATTAAAATGGCTTTATAGACATTAAAGTATTCCCCCTTTTAATTAGGCATCCAGAGATGGATGTCTTTTTACTTGTTATTATGTAAATATATGGTATAATATGTTTATAAATTGTAGGGGGGACGGTGTTCATGGATAAGAGATATCAAATATTTATAAGTTCAACTTTTGCTGACTTGATAGAAGAAAGAAAAGCTATAATGGAAGCAATCTTAGATTTAAATGGCTTTCCAGCGGGGATGGAAATGTTTCCTGCTAATGATAGTGAACAATTTGAATATATTAAAACTATAATTGATGAAAGTGATTATTATGTCTTAGTAATAGCTGGTAGATATGGTTCTTTAGCTGAAGATGGAATAAGTTATACTGAAAAAGAATATGATTATGCAATGGAAAAAGGCATTCCCGTTTTGGTATTTGTGAGAAATGATATAGAAAATATTCTTGTGAAAAATACTGATGGAGATCCTGATAAAAAGAAAAAATTAGAGGCATTTAAAAATAAAGCAATGAAAAATAAGTTAGCAAAATATTGGGAAACTTCAGATCAATTAAAATATGCAGTAAGTAGTAGCTTGTTAAAAATATTTAGAACTAATCCCAAGTTAGGATGGATTAGAGGTAATATAGAAAGTAATGCAGAATTGTTAAATCAATTAAATAATCTTAGACAAGATTATGATAAATTAAATAATATCAATCTTGAATTACAAAAGCAAAATGTTAATTATAATAAATATGATATAGATACTGAAAGATTATCAAGCGGGGATGATAAATTTAATATAAATTATGAATATACATGTTTGGGTGAAAATGAATTCCATAGAAATAATTTATCAATAACATGGAATGACATTATAAGTATATTAGGTCCTAAACTTAATGATGAGAAAGACGACGATGAATTAAAAGAAATTTTAGAAAAGGGCCTTATAGTTTATTTAAATTATGTAGATGATGAGTATGATGAAAGTTCTGAATATATAGATTGGTTTAAAGTAAGCGAGATATCATATAATAAAGTTAAGATACAGTTAATAGCTCTTGGAATTGTCCAAGAGAACTCTGGATATATTGTGTTAACTGAAAAAGGCTATAGAGAAATGGTAAATATTATGGCCATAAAAAAATAGAAAAGAATTAAAGAACTCCTAACCGGGTTCTTTTTTTATTGCAACAAAACGACAAATGAGGTGGTGGTGTGAGTGAAGTAAATAATAAAGAACTCGCTCAAGAGTTATTTAATCAAGGAAAAAAACTCATAGATATTGCTAAAGAACTTAACGTTCCTGAAGGGACAATTAGGAGCTGGAAGAATAGATATAAATGGGAGTGCAACGCAACGGATAATGCAACGTTGCAAAAGAAAAAAAGAGGAGCTCCTAAAGGCAATAAAAATGCTACAGGTCCTCCTGGTAATAAGAATGCAGAGACACATGGCCTATTTAGTAAGTATCTCCCAAAAGAGACTCAGGATATTATTGCGGGTGTTACTGTTATGGATCCTCTGGATATACTCTGGGGTAATATTACTATACAGTATGCTGCTATTATTAGAGCCCAGCAGATAATGCACGTTAAGAACCAGGATGACTTGACTAAAGAACTTAAAAGACAAAAGAGATCTGATGGTGATACTTCTTCATCATGGGAAGATGAATATGAATTACAGTTTGCTTGGGATAAACAGGCTAATTTTTTACAAGCTCAGAGTAGAGCTATGACAGCATTAAACGGTATGATAAAAAGCTATGATGATTTATTACATAAGAATTGGGACATTGCTAGTGAAGAACAAAAGTTAAGAATTAAGAAACTTGAAGCTGAGATTGCTAAAATAACAGATGACGATAACGATGAAACTGAAAGCGACGGATTTATGGAAGCTATAAAGGCAAAGGATGATGACTTATGGCAAGATTAAAAAAAGCTGTATTCAAGTTTCAACCATTTTCTAAAAAACAAAGAAGAGTATTAAAATGGTGGACAGAAGAATCTCCTGTACACGATAAAGACGGAATAATAGCAGATGGAGCAATACGTTCTGGTAAAACTCTTTCAATGTCGTTATCGTTTGTTATATGGGCAATGGAGACTTTTACAGGTCAAAACTTTGCTATGTGTGGCAAGACTATAGGTTCATTCAGACGTAACGTGTTATTTTGGCTTAAGTTAATGCTTAGGTCTAGAGGATATAAAGTCAAAGACCATAGAGCTGATAACTTAGTAATTATTACTCGTAATGGTGTAATGAATTACTTTTATATCTTTGGCGGTAAAGATGAAAGAAGCCAGGATCTAATACAAGGTATTACATTAGCAGGATTATTCTGTGATGAAGTTGCATTGATGCCAGAGTCTTTTGTTAATCAAGCAACAGGACGTTGTTCTGTAGATGGTAGTAAGTTCTGGTTTAACTGTAACCCCGACGGACCATATCATTGGTTTAAGGTTAATTGGATCGATAAAATACTTGAAAAGAATTTATTATACCTACACTTTACAATGGATGATAACTTAAGCTTATCCGAGAAGATAAAAGCAAGGTATAAATCCATGTATAGCGGAGTGTTTTATCAACGTTATATCTTAGGTCTGTGGGTAGTAGCAGAAGGAATAATTTATGATATGTTTAACTCTGCTAAGCATGTTATAGATGAGTTAAAAGACTTAATATTAACAACAACTTATGTAAGCACAGATTATGGTACTCAAAACGCTACCGTTTTTTTATTGTGGATTAAAAATACTGCTGGAATATGGATATGTACTAAAGAGTACTATTATTCTGGTCGCGATGAAGGAACACAGAAGACAGATTTAGAGTTTGCAGATGATATGGTTGAATTTATCGGTGAGCATAATCCAACAGTAATTGTGGACCCCTCGGCAGCATCATTTATTGCACAGCTTAAGAAAAAAGGTATCAGAGTTAAGAAAGCAAACAATGATGTGTTAGATGGTATTAGATTGGTAGGAACACTACTTAATCAAGGATTGATACAATTTCATAAATCTTGCACTAATACTATCCAGGAGTTTAGTTCATACATTTGGGATAGCAAAGCTGCAGAACGTGGAGAGGATAAACCTATTAAAAAGCGCGACCATGGAATGGATGCTGTTAGATATTTCTGTTATACAATAATACACAAGGGTAACGGCATTTCGATATTCAAGTAAAGAAGGTGAGAAAAGTGATTAAAAATAATATTAATATTCTATCTACAGAAGAATTAATTAAGATTTATATAGACGAATTCAATGACTCAGATGAACGTAAATTAATGATTAAAGGCGAAAAATATTACAAAGTAGAAAATGATATATTAAATCGTAAAATGATTAGATATGAAAATGAGCAACCAGTAGAAGATGAAACAAAGACCAATAATAAGCTTGCACATGGTTTCATGCATACATTGGTAGACGATAAAGTAAATTATTTACTTGTAAAACCCTATACCCTTAAATGCGAAGATAAAAACTATTTAAAATCAGTTGAGGGGGTATTAGGTAAGAGGTTTCAAAAGAAACTAAATCAATTAGGTACTGAAACAAGTAACAAAGGTATAGCTTGGTTACATCCGTATATTGATTCTCAAGGTGTATTTAAAACAATGAAAATACCATCTGAACAGATAATACCTTTATGGATAGACAATGATCACGAAGAGCTGCAGGCATTAATTCGTTATTATGAAGTAGAGACATATGAAGGTCAGGAAAAGAAATATGTAACTAAAATTGAATATTGGACTCCTGAGAGTGTTGATTATTATGTACTTGTAGATGGTGAAGTTATAGAAGATTCAGAAATGTACCTGGATGAAGAGAATAGCTATGAAGGTCATTATAAGGTTAATAAAGAACCAGGTAACTGGGGAATAGTCCCTTTTATTCCGTTTAAGAATAATGACTTTGAATTGCCGGATTTACAGTTTGTTAAAACCTTGATTGATAACTATGACCTAACAAGGTCTGATGTAGCTAATTTGCTAGAGGACGTAAAAAACATAATTTATGCATTAAGGGGTTATGGTGGGGAAGATTTATCAGAGTTTATGAGAGATTTAGCATATTATAGAGCTGTAAAACTTGATGCTGATGAAGGAGCCGGACTTGATAAAATTGAAACTACAATTAATATTGAAGCGGCTAAAGAACACTATAATACATTAAAAAAGGACATATTTGATTGTGGTCAAGGAGTAGATAAAAACTCAGATAAATTAGGAAACAGTCCTTCTGGTATAGCCCTTAAATTTATTTATTCAGGATTAGATCTAAAATGTAATGCGTTAGAGGACAACTTTAAATGGGCATTTGAGCAGCTGATTTATTTTGTTAATAAGTATCTAGAAATTACTAATCAATCTACATCAGATAAGGAAATAGATATTATATTTAATCGAGATATAGCTATTAACGAGAGTCAAGCGATCACTGATTGTGCAAATAGTAAAGGTGTAATCTCAGATAAAACTATTATTTCTAATCATCCATGGGTTGATGATGTCGAGGACGAAATAAAGCAAATTGAAGAAGAGAATGCTACTAAAGAAGTTGACATGTTTGACGATACTAATGATCCAGATGATGAAGAAAATACTGAAGAGTAGGTGATATATCTTGAATAATAAAGATAAGCCCTACTGGCAAGAGCGCCAGGAGCAAAAGTTTCTTTTCAGCGAAAAACAAGTTAATGTTTATTATAAACAACTAGAAAAGTCTTTTGAACAAGCAAAGAAAGAAATCCAACAAGTTGTAAATGAGTTCTATGGCAAATATGCAAAAGAGAATAAAGTTTCATTTGCTGCAGCTCAACAAATGCTAAATAATGAGGAAATAATAGGTTTAAAATCATTTATTAAATTAGCACATGAGAACATGAATAAATATAATCAAGAGTTAAATAATGCTTCTATTAGGGCAAGAATCACAAGATATCAAGCTCTAGAAAAGCAAATTGATATTATTCTTCAGCAACTTTATGCAATTGAGTATCAAGTAAAAGGTGAGGAACTTCTTAAGTCAGTATACTCTGATAGTTATTATAAAACATGGTTTAACGTTGATGTATATAATGGTTTTCATGCAGAATTTGCACAAGTAAATGCAAAGACTGTTGAGGAGTTAATCAATTACCCATTCAATGGCGCAAATTTCTCTAGCAGGATATGGAGACAGAAAGATTATATGCTGCAACAGTTAAACGACAGCATAACAAGTATGTTAATACAAGGCAAGGATCCAAGAACACTAAGTAAAGACTTTGCTAATAAGTTTAATACAAGAAAGTATGAAGCATATAGACTTTTACATACTGAAGGTGCATTTATAGCAGAACAAGGTACTTTGGAAGCATATAAGCAAGATGGAGTGGAGAAGTACGAAATATTATCAACTTTAGACACAAAGACGTCAGATATTTGTAGAGATAAAGACGGAAAGATTTATGATGTTGATAAAGCAGTAACAGGAGAAAATTATCCACCATTTCATCAATTTTGTAGAACAACTACAATACCATATTATGACGATATGGAACGTGATAAAAGAGTAGCAAGAACTGACGAAGGTAAGAACTATAAAGTGCCATCAGATATGAAATATAATAAATGGTATGATGAGTATATAAAAGAAAATCCAGATGCACTGCTAAGTGAGAAGAAATGGAAGAACAGATTTACCGATAAAAAACAATATAAAAATTATAAGGCTGTGTTTGGTAAAGATATGCCAAATAATCTTGATGATTTTCAAAATATGAAGTATAATGATATCGAGAAATATAATAGTTTAAAAACTAACTATAGAAAATTAAATTACTATAACAAAGTTATATCAAATGAATCTATTATTACAGCTGATTTAAAGGAAATATCTAAAAATACCGCAACTGAATTGGTAGGGTTAGATTATAGACTGAAATCTAAAGAATCATTTTTACGAAAGGTTAATTTTGATAGCAAAAATAGTTCTAACTTGCAGATAATAGATGAAACATTGAATAAAACAAATGATATTATTAGATATACATATCAAGCTGATTATAAAGAAATAATAAGCAAGTATAATAATATTAATGTTAGCCTTAATGAAAAAGGTTATAAACAAACAAAATTAAAAAATACATGGACAGTAAAGAGTAATCCATATAAGGGTATAAATTGTAACTATAAGTCTTCAAAAGGGCAAAATTTTGAAATACAATTTCATACTCCTGAAAGCTTTGAACTTAAAAACGGTAAATTACATGAATTATATGAAAAATGGAGAGTTATCAGCGATAAATCTTCTGATGAGGCTGTTAACTTATCAAAGCAAATGGAAAGACTTTCAAGTAAATTAAAACCGCCAATAAATATTGAAAGCGTGAGGTGATAGAATTGGAATATTACTATATTAAAAATTTAAACATAGTAGGTAAAATTGATAACTATGTACCTTTTATTTATAGAAAAGATGAAGGTTGGACAGTTGACAATGATAATATTCTAATGGATAGGATTATGGGTTATGATGGCGAAAGCATCGGAAATAGTTCACAACTTTTTGAAATTAAAGAAATAACTCAAAAACAAGCGGAAGAATTAATAAATAGTTTATAAAAAGCACTTACTAAGTAAAAATAGCGAGTGCTTTTTTATTAGATATTATATTACTGGCACATTATTAAAAATTCAGGTTGCATTTTGTCGAAATGTTCTATAATATAGAAATATATATAAAATTTGGAGGGAATTGTAAATGAGTGAAGAGCAAAAATTAGGTAAAAAGAAAAAGCCAAAAGGTTGTTTAATCGTAATATTATTTTTCTTTGTAATTGGTGCTATAATAGCTGGCACACAGGCTGGTCAACAAACTAGTGAAACAGGTAATAAATCTGAAAATGTAATTTTAGATGTAGGGAAATTTTCTAAAATAAGTACAGATGAATTAATTAGCATTATGGGGGAACCTGCATCTTTAGTGGAAAATGAATATGCTAGCCCTAAAGGAACTGTATATCCAAGTAAATCGTATTATTATAGTGATAATAAATATCAGTTTGTAGTAATTGATGATAAAGTAATAACGCTACATATTGACCTAAATAATGATCCAATTAAGTATAAAAATGAGAAGAATATATTTTCAATGTTTGGAATAAATCCGTCAGATATTATTGTAAAAGTAGCTGATACAGGGTTCGCACTTAGGTATGAGAGTGTAACAGAAAATATTGATGAATTTTGGATAAATAATATGGATAGTAGCGAGAAAAAAATCAACAATATCCAAATTAGGTATGATTTAACTTATTATGATACTCTTCCTAGGATAGCAATGTCAATTAGTGAAAAGACAGACATACAAACAAGGTGTCAAAATGGGGTTAAGTCAATATTAAAATCACCGAGCTCTGCTAAGTTTCCTAATATAACAAATTGGTATATTGGTAAAGATAAGGAGAAAATATTAGTACAATCTTATGTAGATGCACAAAATGGCTTTGGAGCAATGATAAGAAATGAATTTCAAGTAACTTTTTCATCAAGTGGTGATACAGTAACATCTTTAATAATGGATGGCGTTGAATATATTAAATAAACAAAATATTAAGCACTCGCAAGGGTGCTTTTTTAATGCTCCGAAACGAGATTAAACTAAATTACTCGGCCAAGAGAATAACTGGCAGAATCCCTGACCTGGAGAGCAGGAATAAAAATCTATGGAGGATATGAAAAAATGGATTGGTTAAAAGAATTAATTGAGAAAGCAACAACAGAAGGAAGTCTTAATATAGATGAATTAATGAAATCTATAAATGCAGAGTTTCCTAAACATGCAGTGCCTAAAGTAGACTTCAATGCATTAAATGACACAAAAAAGGAACTTGAAGGCCAAATTAAAGACAGAGATAAACAGCTAAAAGACCTTGGAGAAAAGGTAAAAGATAATGAAGAATTGTCAAAACAAATTAAAGAGTTGCAAGATACAAATGCAACCGCAAAGGCTACGTACGAATCTAAAATAGAGGATATGATTATTGATTCTGCGATAAAGGCAAAATTGACTGATACAAAATATCCTGAGTTGCTTACTGGAAAGTTTGATCGTACAAAAATTGTTGTAGCAGCAGATGGTACAGTTTCTGGAATTGATGAACAGCTGACATCAATAAAAGATACTTATAAAGATTTATTTACGCCAGTTGTATCTGGTAAACAACCTAATAACACAGGTGGAAACCAACCACCTAAAGGCAAAAGACAAGAGTTAGAAGCAATAATTAATGACCCTAATACTAAATTTGTTGATAGGGTTGCAGCTAAAAACCAATTATTTAAGTTAGAAAGAGAGGAATAAAAAATGCCAACAAATGTTCAAGGACAAGGTACTTCATGGAACCTACCAAATTATGCAGGTGATTTATTTACTGCAGATGCAATTAACACACCTATTTTAACAGCTATAGGGGGACTAACAGGAGGAGTGCAAACAGATAATTTTGAATTTGCAACAGATTCTCAATATTCAATGCCGACAGCAACTCAGCCAGCAATAACTGAGACAGCTTCTTTAACAGCTCCTACAGCCAATGGTTTTGTTAGAGAGCAAAATACTAACGTTACTCAAATTTTCCAAGAGAAGGTATCTATCTCTTATGAGAAACTTTCAAATGGTGGAAGAATGAGCGGTCTTAATACCGCAGGACAAAAAAATAATGTTCCTAATGAAAAAGATTTTCAAATTGCTAAAACACTAGAAAAAATGGCAAGAGATGTTGAGTACACTATTATAAATGGTGTGTATCAGAAGTCTACTACTGCTAATCTAGCAAATAAAACTAGAGGTCTTTTGGCGTTATGTGCAAGTTTAAATAATATTAATAACTCTACTGCTGCAGCACTTACTAAGGCAATGATGAATGCTTTATTTAAGGAAATGTATGATAATGGAGCTATATTTTCTAATATGGTTTTATGGACTAACAGCTTCCAAAAGCAAATAATTACATCTTTATTTTCTATTGCCCCTGCAGATAGAAATATTGGCGGTACAAATATCCAACAAATTGAAACGGACTTTGGAAACATAGGTATTTCTTTAAACAGATTTATGCCACAAGATGCTGTACTTGCATCGGAAATGTCTGTGTTGGCTCCTGCATTCCAACCTGTACCAGGTAAAGGTAACTTCTTCTATGAAGAATTAGCAAAGAGTGGAGCTTCAGAAGATGGACAAATTTATGGTAAGTTTGGATTAGATCACGGACCTGGATTTATGCACGGTTCAATTACAGGATTAACCATTATATAATAGGGAGGGTGCAATGATAAAGTTTAAAGGACAAGGTATAGTTTGGGATGCAGAAAAAAACTGCATCCTTTGTAAATTTAAAGACGAAGAATTTGAAACAGAAGATACAAGAACAGCGGAAATATTAAAAAATGCTGGATATGAGTTTGAAGGCGAAATTGTGAAAAAGTCTACAGAACCAACAAATAAGCAGTTAATGGCCATACTTGATGAAAAAGGAATAGAGTATGACAAAAAGGCAACTAAAGCTGAACTTGTTGAATTGGTAAAAAAGTTAGATGAAGAGCCTGGAGAAGATGAGGAATAACGGGAGCTGATTATCAGTTCCCTTTTTATTTGAAAAGGAGTTGATACAGTTGACTATTGATGATTTAAAAAATAAGGTCAAAACAAACCTTGAAATAGAGAATGACAGCAAAGATTTAATGATATCCGATGTTATTCAGGATGTTATAAATTATACAAACCTTACTGAACTTCCGGAAGAATTAGAACCATTTATACGTAAAAAAGTTCAATCTATTATCAACTATGAGTTAGAAAACGGTACAACTTCTGTTTTTGATGTTACGTCTATCAAAGAGGGCGATACCTCAATTACTTATAATGTTGATGATAAAACGTCTAAGGAAACTATCTATGGATTGTCTGATAGAGATAAGAAAGCATTGCAACAGTTCAGGAGGACAAGAAAATGAGAAGCCCCTTAGAACGCTTATGGAAAGACAAGATGGACATTTATAGGTGGGAAGAAGAGATTGTTAATAAGGTTACAAAGAGCAAAGAGAAACTGCAACATTCTGATGTAAAATGTCACTACAGTCAAGGATCATTAACAGATACCGGCGAAGAGGTACCAACACTAAAAAATTCTCACATGTTATTCTGCTCTGCTGATACGGATATACTTGAAGGTGATAAGGTTATAGTAACACAGAGAAATGGTAAAAAGGTAACTTTAACAGTTGGTGAAGGATTCGCTTATTTTAGTAGTTTGCAGTTTAGTGTAAAGCGAGATGATACCGCGTGAATAGTAACCAAAAATACAATCAAGCTGCTATTAAGAAGTTTGGAAAAGAATTACAGTCTATGCTAGGTGATATAAATGACATTGATATTAAAATATTGAATAGAGCTGTTAATGAAGGTGTTGCTGATGCGAAATCAAATACTAATACAGTTAATGGATTTATGAAAAAAAGTTGGAGAGCTGCCCCGGCAGTTAAATCTGTAAGTGGTGGTGTTACTAAATCAATGGTAAATAGCATGGACTATAGCTCTTATGTAAATTATGGCCACAGATTAGTAAATAAATCAGGAGAAACTATTGGGTTTGTAAAGGGACAATTTATGCTAGAAAAAGCTATAGGCAAAGTCAATAAGGCCTTAGTAAGAGAATTTAAAAAGGAAGTCGAAAGGGTGAATAGAGAACATGATAAATAGCGTTAAACAGGCTATAGTAGATAAGCTATCGGAAATTTATCCAACGTATACAGTTTATGATGAAGATATACCTCAAAAGTTTAATAAGCCTTCTTTTTTAATTGTTCTTATTAATCAAGATTATGACAAGAGAATGAACATAAAGTTTAAGAGTACAATTTCTTTCGACATATCTTATTTTACTGATAAATCTACTGCAGAAACTAAAGAGGATTGTCTTAATGTTCAATTAAATCTCTTTAGATCATTTGATTTAATAGGCACTTTTAGAGTTAATAATAAGCAAGCGACTATAACAGATAATGTATTACATTTTACATTATCTGTTAATTATTCAGAGATTAAAAACGAGACAGAAATTTATATGCAAACAAAACAAACAAATACAAATTTATAAAGGAGTGAAATTATGGGAGGAACCTGGAATAGTCAGAATAAAATATTGCCTGGTGCTTATTTAAACTTCCTTACTAATGAACCACTTTCAATTACTCCTGGTGACAGGGGAACAGTGGTATTGTTACAAGAAATGAGTGTAGGCACTGAAGGTGAAATGTATACTATTACGGCTCTAGATTCAAGTGAATATCCAAAGGATGTAGATAGAGGGGATAAATTACTTGTAAACGAAGTTTTAAAAGGCGCAAAAACAGCGATAGTATATAATCTTGGCACTGCAAGAGATGCTGAGGCAGTTGCTACCGCCTTAGTGGCATTAAAAACAGTTAACTTTAATACTTTAGCATATCCATATGATGATGTTAGTGATACTGCTATTAAAACTTCTATTACAGCATGGATAAAAACAATGCGATCAGATGAAGGTGTAAAAATTCAAGGGGTACTGGCTAATAGTGTTGCGGAGGATGAAGCTATTATAAACGTATCACAAGGAGTTAAATTATCGGATGGAACATCGTTCGCAGCTGCTCAAACAACAGCATGGGTGGCCGGAGTAACAGCAGGAGCTAATATATATCAGTCTAATACTAGCAAAAAATATATAGGTGCAATTGATGTTGTACCTAGAATGACTAAATCAGAGATGGAAGCAGCTATTATAGCAGGCAAGTTTATATTTAAGGTTGATACTGCTCAAAATGTAACAGCAGTATATGACATAAATTCTTTGACAACTGTTACAGTGGATAAAGGAGCAATATTTAAAAAGAATAGAGTAATTAGGACAATTGATGGAATAAACAATGACATTACTAAAATATTTGAAGCTAATTACATCGGCAAGATAAATAATAACGTTGATGGAAGATCATTGTTAAGAGCATCATTAATTGAATATTTTAATGAGTTACAAAGATTAAATGCAATTCAAAACTTCACAGCTGATGATGTTACTGTATTAGCTGGAAGTGCTTCAGATGCAGTAGTAATTAATTGCTACATCCAACCGGTTGACAGTGTAGAGAAGATTTACATCACTGTTAATTTGGCTTAAGGAGGGAGGATTAAATAATGTCAGATAATTATACAAGGTTAGCCGATACAATTTCGTCTAAAGAGGGAAAAGCCTATATCACAATTAACGGTTCAAACAGAGAATTATTTGAAATATCTAGCTTGAAGGCTCAGCTTGATTTGAGTGTGCAAGCAAGGAGAATGTTAGGCCACAGAATGACACAGCATAAAGTTGTAGGTGCTGAGGGAACAGGTTCCATGACAATGTACTTCATGAACTCCGATATGCTAAAATTGGCAATAAACTACATTAAGAACGGTTCATATGGTGGATTAAAACTTCAAATAAAAAACGAGGATAGCCAGTCAACTATAGGAACACAGGAAGTTGTGTTGTTGAATGTATTATTAAATTCAATACCAGTTGCTACTTTAGATGATCAATCAGATGACCCAATAACTATAGATACTGATTTTACTTTTGATGATATAGAAGGTTTAAGTTTCTTTGATTTACCAGAGAATTACAGATAATTAGGGGGCGAAAGCTCCCTGTTTTAATTAAAAAGAAAAGAGGAAATATTATGAGTTCATTAAATGCGTTTTTGCATCCAATTCAAACAGAAAATAAAGAGATAATTGTTTCAAATAGATTTATTGAAAATGAAAAACCAGTACCTTTTGTTATTCGTCCAATTTCGCAGGATGAAAACAAACAAATGATTAAAAAATACACTAAAAAGGATAAAAAGGGTGCTGAAACTTTTGACAGGACGGAATATGTATCTGCATTGACAGCTGCCGCAGTT
The DNA here is from genome assembly GCA_002479485.1 of Firmicutes bacterium UBA7510. GTDB lineage: Bacteria > Bacillota > Clostridia > Tissierellales > Sedimentibacteraceae > UBA1535. The sequence continues at coordinate 14,238 of DLNM01000018.1, forward strand.
ATATTTCCTGATTTAAAAAATGCTGAGTTACAAAAGGCATACGGTGTATTGGGTGAATCTGCACTACTACAGAAAATGTTATACATTGGAGAATATGCAGAATTAGCACAGGCAGCACAGGAATTAAGCGGACTTGATAAAGACATAAATGATGACATTGAAGAAGCAAAAAACTAATAAGGCAAAATGATGCTGAGTTTAATTTGGCTCATTTTGCTTTGCAGAAATTGCATATACTTCCTTCTACTTTAAATGAGATGAGCGATAGAGAAAAGGCATTTATTTATGGGAGTATTCAAATACGAGTAGAGGAAGAAAAGAAAGAATCTTCAAAAATAAAAAACAAGAGAGGAGGTAAGAGAAGATAATGGCAACATTAAAAGCAATGTTCAAATTGTTTGATGGATATACATCTACAATTCAGAAAATAAATAAAAAGACTGATGAGGCTACTAATAAATTATTAAAAGCAAGTGGTTCAACTGATAATTTTAATAAAAAATTAGAAGCTACTGGTGTAAGTGCGGGAAACGCGTCAAATGGATTGGGAAAATTTATAAGTCTGGCCGCTCTTGTGGCAGGAACTCTCAAGGGAATGAATATAGCTGATGAATATACCAACACTGCATCGAGACTTGCCCTGATTAATGATGGTTTGCAAACCCAGTCTGAGTTGCAAGATAAGATATTTTCCGCTGCTGATAAAGCAAAAGGTTCTTATTCTGATATGGCAAGCGCTATATCGAAGATGGGATTAATGGCAAGTGAATCATTTACATCCAATGATGAATTGATTGCTTTTACTGAATTAATTCAAAAGGGATTTAAGGTTGGCGGTGCTAGTCAATCTGAACAATCCTCTGCAATGCTTCAATTAACACAGGCTATGTCAGCCGGAAAATTGCAGGGAGACGAGTTCCGCTCTATTATGGAAAATGCTCCTATGATAGCTGATGCTATAGCGTTATATACTGGTAAAACTAAGGGTGAGTTGAAAGAATTGTCCTCTAAAGGTTTAATTACGTCAGAGGTTATTAAAAATGCTATGTTTATGGCTGCGGATGGTATTAATAAAAAGTTTGAAACTATGCCAATGACTTTTGCTGATATATGGAATAAGATAAAAAATGGTGGTTTACAAGCTTTTAATAAAGTAATAACCAAAGTAAATCAATTAATAAATACAGAAGGTGTGCAAAAGTTTGTAAGTATTATTATCACTGGATTTGATTTAGCTTCACAAGCTGTGGGGTGGTTTATTGATAACATAAATACTATGGCACCTATATTAGGTGTTATTGCAGGAGTTTATCTTGCTGGGATAATAGGTAAACTTATAGCCATGATACCATTATGGGGTGCTAATGCAATAGGAGTATTAAAAGTAGCTTGGCCTATTTTGTTAGTAGTAGGAATAATAGCAATAGCCATATCAGCTGCAAGGCAGTTAGGTGCTACATGGGAAGAAATATTCGGTTTCGTTGGTGGAGTAGTAGGAACTTTTGCAACCTTTTTTTACAATATATTTGTAACAATATGGAATGTCGTAGCAGCCTTTATTAATTTCTTTGGGAATGCATTTAAGAATCCAGTCGCTGCTGTAGAAATATTGTTTAATGACTTAATGATAGCAGTATTAGGATTCATTAAAACTATGTTGCAAGGAATAGAAGACTTGATAAATAAAATACCTGGAGTAGAAATTGATATTACGAGTGGAATATCCGATTTCGGTGATAAGGTAGCTGATAGAACGCAAAAGATAAAAAATGAGTCCGAATGGGAAGAAATTGTAAAAACTAAAGAATTTATGGACTATTCAGATGGCTACTCAAAAGGGAGTTCAATGGGTAAGCAGATATCTAACAGTATAGGAGATACTTTAAGTTCATTTACAGAATCGTTAACTGGAGATGGATTTGACTTGAGTAATTTTGGTACTGGTAGCAACCCATTAGTAGTAGAAGGTACAGGTTCAAATGGTAAAGTTGATGTTAATATGGCAGATGAGGATTTGCAATATTTAAGAGACATTGCAGAACGTGACTATATTAATAAGTTTAGCACAGCAACTCTAGCTCCTAACATAACGGTTACATTTGGCGACATCCATGAGGAAGCAGATGCTGATAAAGTTGCAGGAAGAATTAAAAAGATACTGCAAGAAGAAATAGCGATGGCTTCAGAGGGGGTTTATAATGTCTAATTACGCAATATTTTTTGATTATGATAATAAAACTTATAGACTTCCGACTAACCCAGAGCAGATCACAATAAGCAGTGTCCAAGCTAATTCAAAATATGAAATTCTTAAATCAGGTCAAATTGCTATACCTACTCATATGGAGCTTAAAGAATATAGTTTTGAATGCGAGTTTCCTAATAATCCACTACATTATGTTGAAACTACAAATAGTTTTAAACCCGCAGACTATTATATTAATCTATTTAAAGAGATAAGAGAAGATTTAAAGCCAATTAGATTTATTGCAAGTAACGGTATAGGTGATGAAATAACCTCACTTGTATTAATTGAAGATATAGAAATAGTAGAAAAAGCTGGAGAAGAAGGAGATAAATATTTAAGTTTTAGTTTACTTGAATATAAGGAGTTTAATAAAAAACAGGTCACTGTACAGAAAGGTATAATAATTAATACTTTGCCTAAATCTCAACCTGCTCCGGTGAATCCTAAAAGTACCGGCAGCTATACAGTTTTAAGTGGTGACAGCCTATGGTCTATTGCTAAGAAATATTACGGTGACGGGAGTAAATTTACTAAAATTGTTGAAGCAAATAAAGATAAAATAAAAAATCCATCTTTAATATACCCGGGGCAGGTGTTGACTATACCATGATGATTGAATTTTTAGTTGAGGTAAATGGACAAATTTATGAAATTAGCGAGCTTGTTAAGTCCGTATCATTTACAGATAAATTGAATGATGGATGTAGCAAGCTTGAATTTTCTTATATAGATGATCAGTTAAATATAAAAAACGGCAGCACAGTAAGATTGAAAGTTAATAGTTCAAATATATTTTACGGTTATGTATTTAAACATGGCCAGAACAAGAAAAAAGAGATATCAGTTACAGCATATGATCAGTTGAGATATTGTAAGGCAAAAGATACAATTGTCGTAAAGAACGATACTGTAACAACCTTAGTTAAGAAAATGTGTAATTACTTTAACTTAAATGTAGGATATTTAACAGACACAGTTTACAAGCTTGCAACTAGTGTTGCTGATGATAAAACTTGGCTAGATATAATTTATGCAACCTTAAGTGATACATTGATGAATAAAGGTAAATGGTATGCTTTAAGAGATGAGTTCGGCAGTATAACAGTTAGAAATTTAGAAGACATTAAACTTGATTTAATACTTGGTGATGGAAGTCTATGCTATGATTTTGAATATCAAAAATCAATAGATGATGAGTTTTATAATGTTATAAAGATTGTCAGAGACAATGAAAGTACAGGCAAAAGAGATACATACATTGCTAAAGACAGCAATTCAATAAATAAATATGGATTACTGCAGTATTTTGAAGTGTTAGACAAGAATAGTAATTCAGCTCAAGCAAAGTCAAAAGCTGATATGCTACTAAACTTATATAACCATGAAGTTGAAACATTAACACTAAACTGTTTAGGCGATATTAGGGTTAGAGCCGGCACAAGTTTTTATGGTTCAATAGAAGATCTAGAACTTAATAAAAGATTAATAGTAAAATCTGTTACACATGAATTTTTACCAGTTCATACAATGTCTATAGAGGTGGCCATATGATAAATGAAATTAAAACTATAGTACAAAACTATCTAAATAACGCTAAGCTATGTAGCTTTTTAATCGGAACAGTAACAAGCGAAGGGATTAGAGTAAGTGATAAACTTACTATACCAAACGAGCTCATAGTTGGCAATTTAAAAAGTTCATTAATTATAGGTTGCAAAGTTAGGTTATTAAGAAATCACGGTGGACAACAATTCTATATCCTGGAGGTGATATCTGAATGATACCAAAAGGTTTAATTAGTACGGATTTAAAAATAGAAAATTCAGTAGAAACCAATAAGACTTACAAAATGTCTACTGATAAAATTCAAGGGTTTGCAGAAGAAATAATAGCTTTAAAACAGGCCATATATAAGGTTCTTAATACTGAAAAGTATGAATATCCTATATATGGTTTTTCTTATGGAATAGAGCTTGAAAGTCTAATCGGTAAGAATGTTTCCTATGTGAAAATTGAATTGAAAAGAAGAATTAAAGAATGCTTGTTATCAGATAGCAGAATAACAAATGTAGATAATTTTGAATTTTCTGTTAACGGTGACGAGTTAATATGTAATTTTTATGTCTATAGTATTTATGGAGAAATTACAATATCGAAGGAGGTGAATATTTAGTGTTTGATAATATGACTTATGAGGCTATTATATCGGATATGCTTAGTAGAGTAAAAAGTGATATAGATAAAAGAGAGGGTTCAATTATATATGATGCTATGGCACCTTGTGCTTACCAATTAGCACAAACTTACTTTATGCTAAACAATTTTATTGACTTAGTTAGTGGAGATACTGCAGTGGGTGAATATCTGGACCGTGTTGTTGCTGATTATGGAATTACAAGAAAACCATCTACGAACGCTATTAGAAAGATAATTACCACTGGAAGCGTGGATATTAGAACGAGATGGGGACTAAATGATACATCCTATGTAATTACTGAATTGATAGCTACAAATGAGTATAAGGCAACATGCGAACAATTAGGGTCAGTAGGTAATTTATATAGTGGTACTTTAGAAAATATTGATAATATATCCGGTGTTACCGCAACATTAACAGATATAATTACATCCGGTGCTGATAAAGAGGCAGATGAAAACTTAAGAGAAAGATTTTATACTCAGATACAATCTCCGAGTACATCTGGTAATGCGGATAATTATATTCAATGGGCTCTTAAAGTTCCTGGTGTCGGAGATGCGAGAGTGTTTCCGCTGTGGAACGGTAACGGAACAGTTAAAGTTATTGTGGTAAATAGCAATATGGAAATAGACGAATCCTTAGAAACATTAGTCCATAGTTACATAGAAACTGTAAGACCTATAGGGGCAACAGTTACGGTTGATAGTCCAGTGGGAATCGCAGTAAATGTCACAGCCAATGTAGAACTTGATGGTTCTAAGACTATTTTAGAAGTGCAGAATACTTTTATTAATGCATTTACGGAATATCTTAAGGAAACAGTATTTGAAACTTATTCTGTTAGCTATGCTAGGGTAGGAAGTATTTTACTTACAACAGAAGGAGTAGCCGATTATTCAAATCTATTAATAAATGCTGGTACCGAAAATATAATTATAGGCGATACCGAGATACCAATCACGGGAACAGTTACTTTGTCGGAGGTGGTATAGTTGAACCTTATTAAATTACTTCCAAATTATTATAATGGTAATTTAACTATGGAAGAGCTGCAGGGCATATTAAGCATTAATATAAATAATCTTGCAAATAGTTTTGATGAAACTATAGATCAATGTTTTGTAAATACAGCAACAACTTTACTTAGTAGATATGAACAAATATATGGGATTCAAGTTGACGTAAGTAAATCTAATGAATTTAGAAGAGAACGAATAAGAGCTAAGATAAGAGGAACTGGAACAGTAAACAAAAAAATGATAATAGACGCTGCAGCTTCTTACAGTAATGGTGAAGTTGAAGTGATAGAAGATTCTGCAAATTATAGATTTATTATTAAATTTGTAGGCACGAAAGGTATTCCAGGCAACATGGCAGATTTAAAACTAACTATAGAGGAAATAAAGCCAGCTCATTTAGCTTTAGCTTTTGAATTCACATGGTTAACATGGAATGAATTTGACGGTTATAATAAAACTTGGGATGAGTGGGATCTAATAAATCTTACTTGGAATGAACTTGGAACATACAAGGAGGTGGTATAATGCCAAGCGTAAATAAAACCCCAACTCTTGGTTTGAATCAATGGGAGGGGAATGAATATTTTAAACGTGAAGACTTAGTAAGCGATAATGCATTAATCGATGCAGCAATAAAACAAGATAGGGTGACTTTGGAAAAAAAAGCGGACAAAGAAAGTCCTCAATTTACAGGTACACCTACAATTAATGGCAATGAAATAGCAACTGTAAATAATATACCTGCAGGGTTATCTTTAGGAGAGACTTCTTCTACAGCATATCGAGGTGATAGGGGTAAAGTGGCTTATGACCACAGTCAATCAGCTCATGCACCGTCTAATGCACAGAAAAATAGTGATATTACTAAAGCTGAAATAGAAGCTAAATTGACTGGACAAATATCAACACATTATCATGCTTCAGATAGTACAAAAGCACCTACAATGCATGCAGTAGCTGATGGAACATATGGTTTAGGTACTCACCATGCTTATGGACATGTTAAAACTTATCAAGGGTTAGACTTTTTAGGAGCAGACGCTTTTGCGCTACATGCTAATCAAGGTAAAGTCTTAAAAGATTTAATTGATACGAAAGGGGCAAAAGTTTGGACAAAATTAGGTTCTTATGCTACTATAGTTGCTACTACTTCTGTTCCAAGTGGAAGCATAACTTTACCATCTAATGCTACTAAAGTAATGTTTGAAATTGTTTTAGATAGCCTAGCAAATACAAATATTGTTGGTAGAGCTACATATGGAAATAATCCTAGTACATATACCTCACTATTTGAATTTAGTATATATAAGTTTGATGCTGGTGAACCAGACTCATCATTCCTTCGTCAAGGTGAAATACCATCTTGGACTGGCGAATTAATAGGAGATTATTGGCACTTTTTAATTAACACTGGTAGTGATAGTGGTAATAGAATACCGGGAGTGACTGGAATTAGATTACATAAATCAAAAAGCACTATATATTTTTGGTTAAGTAAAACAGCAACAATAAACGTATATTATAAGTAGGTGATAAGATGTATATACTTCAAGTATTAAACAATGTAGGCTTTTCAAAAGGTATACTAGAAGATGACTACATTCCAAACGATAATGAAATTGAAATAACTAAAGAGCAATATAATTCTATAAAGCTACCTTGTAGTACAGTAATTGAAAGCAATGTATTAATTTCTTACGAGCACTTTGAGCCAGAACCTGTAGAAGAGCCAATAAGAGAAAAATCATTAATAGAATTATTGAAAGAAGAAAACGCATTATTAAAAGAAAGAATATTACAATTAGAGGTTGCAGAAGTTAATCGTAAATCTACTGAAATAGAAAAACAAATAATGGGAGGTATTTAAAATGGAAGAAAGAAGTTATTATTTTAATCTACAAAAGAGAGTTATAGAAAGTAAGTTGAACACAAAAGAGCAGAATACAAAGAATGTTGCACTATGGCAAAGTGTAGGATTACTTAAAGACCAGGATATGATTGACTTAATGGTGATTATAGAGGCTGTATATCCTACAGAACTGTAGGATAATGCCCGCATTTTAAATATTTTGCGGGCAATTGTATTTTATCATTCGGCACTATAATATTTGTTTATTTCTCACTATTTAAAAAAATGATTTCAGTATAAAAAATTAATTTATTTACGTCTTTGCTTTTATCAATAAGGGAATCATTTATTGAGAAAATCATAAAAGAAATAAGAGATATTAATGCAGTTAAAAAAAATAGAACTGAAAAATTCTGAATAATATGTTCATAAAATGAGGTTGATGTGAAATTGAAAAAATTATTTACAAAAGACGCAAAACTTACACCTAACATAAAAGTTAGATAGGGTTTGTCTTTTAATATATTTCTTTTTTCTTGCTGATATTCTAAAAGTTGATTTCTATAAAAATTATCATAAATGCATTTGCTAATTTTATAACTTTTCAAAATATTTTTCAAATTAGAAATTACGTATAGCTCAAGCTCTTCACGATAATTATTATTACTTATACTGTAGTTGTTTGTTAATTCTCTTAATTTTTTTATTTTTAATTTAAATATCAACTTTCCGACAATAGTAGCTATCAGAAAATCAAATAATAAAATTGTTATAAAAATTTTATAATCTTGACTTATGGTCCCTAATGCTAGTAATAAAGTCAAAATAAAAATTATTATGTTTGTGATTTTATTACTGACAAGGTTTGATTTTTCTTTGTACATTTTATAATACAATTCTGGGGTAAGCATTATTTTATACTCCTAAATATCTATATTTTTACAATATTTTACTCTATTATACAATAAAAGTAAATAATAATTTTAATTTTGAGGTGGTATATGACTATAGAAATAAGTATATTAATAGCAGTTATAGGCTGCTTTGTCGGCATTGGGGGCTGGTTTAAGGGCAGAGATACAAAGATTGCAGCTGATGCAGAGTGGAAAGGCAATGTCAATGCAAAGCTTGATGTGATTGTTGGCATAAAGGAAAATGTCGAGGAAATAGAAGGTAAATTTAATGAACACGACAAAAAAATAATAGCTCTTGAACAGTCTACTAAGTCGGCGCATCATAGGATTGATGAAATGGTAGGTATAAAGAAAAATGAAAAAGACTAAGTTTTCAAAGAAACTACTTGTATGTATGTTTCTTTTTTTATTGCTGTTTGTAATAACTATTTGTGTTCTTTTTTATAGGATTGGTAACGAACCAGGAACATTAATAACATGTGTATTTGCATTTTGTGGACTAGAGGGTGGTGTTCTAGGTTGGATAAAAACAAGTGAAAGTAAAAATAATTCTCAGGAGGATTTAGATAATGAAAATTAATTGGAAACAAAAATTAACAAGTAGAAAGTTTTGGGCAGCTCTAATTGGCTTTGTTACAGCTCTATTAGTGGCATTTGGAGTAGATAATTTAACTATAGAGCAAGTAGTAGCTTTAATTACTGCAGCTAGTACTCTTATAGCTTACATAGTAGGAGAGGGCATAGTAGATGCTGCAAGAATTAATAAAGAAAAAGAAGGTGAAAAATATGGCGACTCTGAGATGTAATCCAACAAATAGTGTAAGACAAACTAGTCCATATGGTCCACGTAACTATGCAGGATTAGAGTTTCATCCTGGTATGGATATAGGTGCAACAGTTCCAGGCAAAGAAGGGGATAATCTTTATGCGGTTGCAGATGGTACAGTAAGAGTATCTAAAGCTAATGCAGGTAATCCTGCAACTGGATATGGTTATTATATCGTTATTGAGCATAGTAATTATTGTAGCTTGTATGGTCACATGCAAAGGTTAGAAGTAAAAGAAGGACAGAAAGTAAAAGCCGGAGAAGTTATAGGGCATATGGGGAACACAGGTTTATCATCTGGAGCACATTTGCATTTTGAAATTAGAGACTGTAACTATGCAAAGTTTTGGGAAAAGGGAACATTAAAAGGTGAATATAAGTATGCAATAGATCCGCAACCATTACTGCTAAAGAATGTACTATCTATCACAGAAGCATTAAATATAATTAAGAAAAAACGTATTTATGACAATGATACAATAGAATTTATGCTTACTCATCCATGGCCGCAAAACTTTCTTGATAAGTTCGCAAAAAATATTAAATAATTTTACCAGGACAATTAGTTCTAGTCTTTTTTTATGACAAAAACGGGGGAAAGCCAGTTTTTAAGGGAACTGGCTTTCATAATTCATATGAACGGTGTGGGGCACCGTTATTTATTTTGCTTGTCTACATTATATGGCATAATTTAACATTTGTCAAGAATCTACTAGGGGTAACCTATGTCCCTTATTATTTTTGATGTCAATGTCACCATTTTGTCACCACTATTAAAGTTTTAATACATTATAAAAAATGATGTTAAGAAATAATTAAGAATATAGTAACCTTTTGTTAATTGTAATTTTACCACTTTCAAATTATAATAAATGATAATATAAGGAAAAAAGAAAGGTGGTTTTAATTTGGCTACAAAGTTGAAAGAAATTAGTAGAAGCTTAATACTAAAGATAATTGCGTTCTTTGCTATAATTGCATGTTCATTTATTTTTATAGTTTACATGTATAGTATTAATGATATAACATATTTTGAAGCATTATTCCAGGAAGACATTATGCAAAGTAAAGAACTTAGCTATTTGTATTCAAATCCAATATATAATATAGAAGGAATGCTTGAAAATATAGATAATGAGGTTCAATACAATAGATATAATAAATATTTTGAAAAAAATAAAGGAATTTATTATTATGCAACAGATGGTGAAGATGAAGTAAAAAATATAGGATCCAACAAGAGTTATTTTGAACAATTTCCTACATATATATATGCGGATTCATATAATTTTTATGTAAAGCCTGATATACCAATTTTAAGAACATATGCATCAGATGTTATTAATGTATCTATGTTTGATTATGAAACAGACTCAAAATATAAAATCTATATTGGTTTATCTAATGAGTATTTAGATCCTATATTACAGCAATGGAGTTCAGATAGAACAACGTTGATAAATACATGCTTAATAATGGGTATATCGTTTATAGTTGCACTATTAGCTTTTATCTATTTGCTGGCTGCTACTGGGAGAAAAGGTTCGGAAGATAATGTACACCTTAACTTTATAGATAATTTATATACAGATATAAATTTAGTTGCTATTGCAATGGTTATTGGATTAGGTATATCAATTTTTTATGATTGGTACCATGGTTATGAATATTACTTTCAAAAGTATTTTATTGCTACGTTGTGCTCGGTAGTCGTAGCAATTGCATTAATACTTGGATTGTCAATTGTTAGACACATGAAAAATAAGACTTTTATAAAACATTCTTTAATTTATACCATAATACATTACATTTGTAAGACATTTTCTGGCCTATTCATGAGTGGTCCACTGATGCTTAAGATATTATTGTTATTAATAGGTTATACATTTGCTTGTATTATTGGAACTTTAGCCTTTCCGCTTATAATATTTGTTTTAGCTGTTGGAGTGTACTTTGTTTATATAAATGTAAATAAGTTCAAGCTAATAAAGTATGGTGTAAAGAATATTAAAGATGGCGATGTAGGCTATAAAATTTATGTTAAGGGAAAAGGCGAGTTATCAACACTTGCTAATAATGTAAACAGTATAGCTGAAGGGCTTGATGAAGCTGTCAAAAATGAAATAAAAAGTCAGAGGATGAAATCTGAATTGATAACAAATGTTTCACACGATATTAAAACTCCATTAACATCTATAATTAATTATGTTGATTTGCTAAAAAAAGAAGGTATGGACTCAGAAAATGCTGCTAAATACCTAGATATTTTAGAGCAAAAATCTCAAAGGCTTAAGGTGCTTACAGAGGATTTGTTTGAAGCGGCTAAAGCTTCAAGCAAAGATATGCCAGTTGAGCTTGAAAAGGTTGATATTTTTTCATTAATTCAGCAAGGATTAGCAGAACTTGAAGATAGAATTGATAAATCTGGACTTCATTTCAAAATAAATGTTCCTGATGAAAAAATCTATGTTTTAGCAGATGGCAGGCTTCTATGGAGAGTAGTAGAAAATTTATTATCAAATGTATTTAAATATGCATTAAAGGGTTCAAGAGTTTATATAGATATAAATGAAAATGGTGATGCTGAAAATAGCATTTCACTGACAATCAAAAATATTTCGTCATATGAGTTAAATGTTGCTGTTGAAGAATTAATGGAAAGATTCAAAAGAGCAGATGAATCTAGAAGTAGTGAAGGCAGTGGACTAGGTCTAGCGATTGCTAAGGATCTTATGGAAATACAAAAAGGTAGTTTAAATATTGAAATAGATGGAGATTTATTTAAAGCTACTGTATTAATACCCAAATTCATATAATCAAACTCCTACCAAATTAACATATGCTGATTACTGTTAAATTATAAATAGTTGTCAGCATATGTTTTTTCATATAAATATAGTTTATTAATAAAATATCAAGATAATGGTGCTTGTATATTAATGCTTATATGATATAATTAATGTAAAATAATACCAAAATAGGGGAAATAGGAGTTACTTATGAAAAAAAGAAATAGCATAGTGATTTTATTAATCGTTATACTTTTACTGACAGCTTGTAGTACTAATGTAGAAAATGGGGGATATCAAGTTTCAAAGGTTATAAAAATTGAAAGAATTCCTAATGTAGTAGATTTTACCGATATGTTTAATGGTATCAAATCATTACCGCAGAGAAACCTTAATGAAACTTTTGAAATCGATATTAGAAGTAGTGACATTTCATCAGATGATGTAATGGATAGATATGAAGATTTACTATACACAACATTTGATTCTAAAACAAAGTGGCCAAAGAATTTACCAAATAAATTTAATCCAGAAAAGGTTATGGAGTTATATAAGGATCCTGGTCTTAATGTTCGTCAACTACATGATAAGGGTATAACAGGTAAAGGTGTTGGCATAGCTATTATAGATCAAACTCTACTTGTTGATCATGTTGAATATAAGGATAACTTAAAGTTTTACGAGGAGTACGATGTTTATAAAACCATTGATGCAAGCATGCATGGTGCGGCTGTAGCATCAATTGCGGTAGGCAAGACAGTCGGAGTAGCTCCTGACGCAGACTTATACTATATAGCAGGGCCTTTTGGTGAAAAGGTAGATGGTAAATATGTCTTTGATTATACATATATAGCAAACTACATTGATAGATTTTTAGAAATTAATGAGGATTTACCTAAAAATAGAAAAATAAGAGTAATTTCCATAGCAAGGGGTTGGAGTAGGTCTGAAAAAGGTTATACTGAAGTAATGGATGCTGTAAAAAGAGCTAATGAAAAAGGAGTTTTTGTTATATCATCTTCACTAAGTGAAACAAATGGTTATAATTTCCATGGATTAGGGAAAAAACCTCTAGCTGATAGCAATGATATTAATTCGTTTGTTCCAGGCTCGTGGTGGAAGGATATGGCGGTAGAAACTCTAAAAAGGGCAAACTATGTTATGGCACCTATGGATTTTCGTTGTACAGCATCACCAACAGGACAAGAGGATTATGTTGTATATGCAGAAGGCGGATGGAGCTGGACTATTCCATACTTAGCTGGAGTTTATGCACTAGCTTGTCAGGTAAACCCTGAGATAACATATAATGAATTTTGGGAAACTTCAATTTCAACAGGAGATACAATTAAACTAAAGAATTATAACAATATAGACTACGATTTTGGCAAAATCATTAATCCATTAAAATTAATTGAAGAAGTCAGGAATAAAGATAAGTAATGTAAATAATAATGAGGATTAACTACATAGGACACAAAGGTTACTCAAAGCCTTTGTGTTTTTTGTATCTTATCTTATTTTATTTTGTCCCAATATATTTATACTTACAAAAAATAGTTGATACTGTATTTAAATTATTATATAATATATTGATTATTTAGATAAATTTTGTTAATTATATATATTATAATACTAATCTAAAAAACGTTAAGATTAGTATAGTATTTAGGAGGAATAAAATGAGCGTAAGATTAAGATTTGCTCCAAGTCCAACAGGATATTTGCATCTTGGCAGCTTGAGAACAGCTTTATATGATTATTTATATGCAAAGGGACATGACGGAAAATATATATTAAGAATAGAAGATACAGACCAAACAAGATATGTTGAGGGAGCAATTGAAAACTTAATTGACTCACTTACATGGGCTGGTGTTATACATGATGAGGGAGTATTTGTTGAGAATGGCAAAATAGTGCAAAAAGGTGATTTTGGGCCATATATTCAATCTGAAAGACTTGATATATACAAAAAATACATACAAATTCTTTTAGATAAGGGATATGCCTACTACTGCTTCTGTACAAAGGAAAGGTTAGACGAGGTTAGAGACAAGCAAAGGGAAGAAGGAAAAACACCTATGTATGATAAGCACTGCCAAAGCTTATCAAAAGAAGAAGTTGAAAAAAGACTTGCAAATGGCGAGGAACATGTTATAAGACTAAAAGTTCCTGAAAGTGTAGATATATCTTGGACAGATCCAGTTAAGGGAACTATAACAATCAATTCATCTGAGGTTGATGACCAAGTTTTAATTAAATCAGATGGATTTCCAACATATCATTTGGCAGTAGTTGTTGATGATCATTTAATGGAGATAACTCATGCTGTTAGAGGTGAAGAGTGGTTGACTTCTACACCAAAACAAAAACTACTTTATGATTACTTCGGATTTGAAATGCCTCAGTTTATACATTTGCCTACTGTTTTAAATAAGGATAGAAAAAAACTGTCTAAGCGTCAAGGTGATGTTGCTACATCTGACTTTAAAGATAAAGGTTACTTACCTGAGGCACTTAATAACTACTTAGTATTAGTTGGTTGGAGTCCTAAAGATAATAAAGAGTTGCTTACAATGGATGAGCTTATTAAGGAATTTGATTTTGATAGAGTTTCTAAAACAGGCGGAATATTTGACCTTGATAAATTAAACTTTATTAATAATCACTATATTAAACAAGCTGACGCTAAAAGAATTGCAGAGATTGCAGTTCCAAGTATAGTTAAGGCTGGTCTTATGACTGAAGAGGAAGCAAAAGATAAATTTGATTGGATAGTTCTTGTAACAGATGCCTTAAAGGAAAGATTAAATTATGTAAGTGAAATAGTTGATCATATGAATATTTTCTTTGGAGATATAGTAACATTTGAGACTCCAGAGGCTGAAGAAATAGTTAGAGCTGAACATGTTAAAGGCTTAATTGAAGCATTCATAGCTGAGCTTGAATCAATAAATGAAATAGATGAAGCATTTACAGCTAATATATTTAATGTTTTAAAAGAAAAAACCGGAGCCAAGGGTAAGAACTTGTTTATGCCTGTTAGATGTGCAGTTACAGGTCAACAACATGGACCTGATATGGGTAAAATATTGATTGCACTTGGTAAACAAAAAACTATAAATAGACTTAAAGAACTAATTACAAGACTGTAATTTTAGGAGTTGATAAGGGTGAAAGAAATGCATGGAGGTATATATGAAGCTATATAATTCACTGACAAGAAAAATCGAAGAATTTGTGCCTATAGAAAAAGATAAGGTTAAAATGTATACTTGCGGTCCAACTGTCTATAATTACGCACATATAGGCAATTTAAGAACATATATACATGAGGATATACTTCAAAAAACTTTAGAATATTTAGGCTATGATGTAAAGAGAGTTATGAATATAACAGATGTTGGACATTTAGAGTCTGATGCAGATGATGGCGAAGATAAAATGCTAAAGGGTGCATTAAGAGAAAATAAAACTGTTTGGGAAATATCACAGTTTTACACAGATGCCTTTTTTGAGGACTGCAATAAATTAAATATAAAAAAACCAGCAATTATTGGAAAAGCAACTGATTATATAGATGATTATATAAATTTCATTAAAGGGCTTGAAGATAAAGGCTTCACATACTTTGAAAATGGTAATGTATATTTTGATATATCTAAAAAAGAAGACTATACAAAGCTTTCAGGCATGAATTTAGAAGAGCTGCAGGTTGCATTAAGAGAAGATGTAACCGAGGATGTTCATAAGAAAAATCCTCAAGATTTTGTACTTTGGTTTACTAAATCGAAATTTGAAAATCAAGCTATGAAGTGGGATTCTCCATGGGGAGTAGGTTATCCTGGATGGCATATAGAGTGCTCTGTAATTTCTCTTAAAAACTTGGGTAACCATATAGATATACATTGCGGAGGAGTTGACCATATCCCAGTACATCATACCAATGAAATAGCTCAAACAGAAAGCTATACAGGAGAAAAATGGGTTAACTATTGGTGGCATGCTGAGTTTTTAATAGAAGCTGATGGTGGCAAAATGAGCAAGTCTAAGGGTGAGTTTTTAACAGTAAGCTTACTGGAGAAAAAGGGATTAAATCCACTTGTATATAGATATTATGTTCTTAATTCACACTACAGAAAGCAGCTTGCATTCTCTTTTGATTCATTAAAGCAAGCAGAAAGTGCATATAATAAGCTTAAAAACAGAATTAAGACCATAAAGGATAGAAATCCTCAGGATAAAAAACATCCTCAGGATAAATTAACTAACAATATAAATAAATATAAAAACGCTTTTAGTGATTGTATATCAGATGATTTAAATACAGCAAATGCAATAACAGTTTTATATGATGTATTAAAAGCTGATGACTTAAATGATACTGAAAAACTATATCTTGTAGAAGAATTTGAAAAAGTGCTGTCATTAGGTCTTTTATTGGAAGAGGAAATTGTTCCTCATGATGAAGACGAAGTTAAAATGATAGAAGAAATGATACAAAAAAGAACTGATGCTAAGAAGAACAAAGATTTTAAATTAGCAGATGAAATAAGGGATGAACTTTTGAAACAAGGTATACAAATTAAAGACACAAGAGAAGGCGTTATTTGGAGTAAGATTTAAAATGGATAAATTCGATATTTTAAATAAAGACGAAAGCGCGAAAAAAACACTTCGCAGCGTGAAAGAAACACTTCACACACAAAATAAGCCAGAATTACATTCACCTGCACAGCTAGCCTTTGCAGGTGATGCTGTATATGAGATGTTAGTTAGGGCTTATATTGTTAAAAATTTTGATTACAACGTAAATATAATGCATAGAGAGGCTATTAAATTTGTTAAAGCAGCCTCACAAGCTAAATTTATAAAGATTCTTGATCCTATTTTAACTGAAGAAGAAAGAAAAATAGTTAAAAGAGGAAGAAATGCAAAGATAACCTCCGCTCCTAAAAATCAGGAAATGATAGACTATAGATATGCAACAGGATTTGAGACCTTATTTGGATATTTATATTTGAGAAACGAGAGTGAAAGAATATTATTTTTATTTGATGAAATTTTAAAAATTGTATATAATGCTAATCCCTCATAACAAGTGTGTAACCATGCTCTAAGGTTTTTTATAATCGGGATAAGTATTTACAGATAATTAATATTTTAAAAGGGGATGAATATAATGTTTAGAGTTGCTATATGCGATGATGAGCAAACAGTGTGTTCACGGATAGAAAAAATAATATTAGATTATCAAAAAATTAGCGCTAAAAAAATAGATATTTTAGTTTTCTTATCTGGACAGGAATTATGTAAATTTATAAAAGAAGGACAAGCTTTCGATTTAATTTTTTTAGATATTGAGCTTAATAAATTAAATGGAATAGAAGTTGGGCGGATAATTCGTGAAGAAATAAAAGATGATATCACACAAATTGTTTATATCTCTGCAAAGAAGGATTATGCAATTGAATTATTTGAAAACAGACCACTAAATTTTTTGGTAAAGCCAATTAGTGAAGAAAAAATAATAAAGAATTTGAAAATAGCTATGGAATTTCATAAAAACGGGAATCTGTTCTTTGAGTTTTCAAGAGGAGCTGTTTTTTATAAGATACCATACAAAGAAATTATGTACTTTGCAAGTAATGATAAAAAAATACGTGTAATTACTATTAACGAAGAGTATGAATTTTACGGAAAGTTAACTGACCTAGAAGAGCTGACAAATGACAAAGATTTTATATTAATTCATAAATCCTATTTAGTTAATTACCTTTATATTTTAGAGGCTAGATATGACAATCTTAAGCTAACTAATAATGTAATATTGCCTATAAGCCAGACGTATAGAAAAGAAGTGAGAAACAAATTTATTATGCGTAGAAAGGTGAAAGAGCATGCTGAATTTTATTAGTTCAAATACGATATATTTAGCAACAAATTTATTTAGAATATATGTTTTATATAAATTTTTAGGAATTTTCTTTGAAAAAACACATATTAAAAACGGGTTACAACTATTTTTATATTTATTGTATTATATATCAAATAGTTCATTATATCTAATTTTTTCTAATCCATTTATAAATCTAATATCAAACTTATTATTGTTTTTTTTACTTACCTTTATTTACGAGGGAAAAACTTCAACAAGGGTGGTTTCTACAGTATTAATTTATTCTGCAACAATGATATTAGAGAGTATAGTTTATAATATTTCTGTTAGTTTTAATTTACACTTTATCTTAGAGGACTTTACAATTGTAGTTTCCAACATATTGTTATTTATGCTTGTAGTTATCCTTGAAAGAATATTTGGAAACAATAAAATCCTAGATATTAAACCGATACACTGGATGATTATATTTTGTATTCCTATGGGTAGCATTATTATAGTTCTTACTGCATTTATAGCAAATTACAGTTCAATTTTTACTATCATAATTGTAAGTGTTTTATTATGTATAAATATTATGAACTTCTATCTATACGATGTGATAATTAAGTATTATCATAATAAATATGAAAAGGATTTACTTATACAGCAAAATAATGCTTATTTAAATCAATTACAGATAATTAAAGAATCGCAGGAAAATATTAAAATGTTGCGGCATGATATGAAAAACCATATATATTCAATGCAAGAAATGATAAAGAATAATAAAAGGGATGATTTAGAAGAGTATTTAAAAACCATATTTGAATACATTGATGTAAAAAATGAATATGCGTATTCGGGAAATACAGAAGTAGATAGCTTACTAAATTACAAAATATATGAGGCTGTAAAATTAAATGCAATTATCGAGGTTAATATCAATATACCTAAAAAATTAGGTGTAGAAGTATTTGATTTAAGCATTATTTTAGGCAACCTTTTAGATAATGCCCTAGATGCATTGAAAAAAACCGATGAAAAACGATTATATGTAAAGATGGAGTTAGAAAAATCTATACTATACATTACAGTTGAAAACTCATATGGTGATATTATAAATAAAGAAAATGATATATTTATAACTACAAAAAAAGATGAAAATAATCATGGTTTTGGTTTAAATAGTGTTCAAAATGCTATAAAAAAATATAACGGTCTTTTAGATATAACCTATGATGAAAAGCTTTTTTTAGTTAATATTTTACTGTATACTGATAACATATGCAAATATAAAAAACAACTAATTTCGATATAAAATATATGGATTTCGTCAACTTCCTGCACAAAATCAATTTTTGTGGTAAAAAATG
Organism: Firmicutes bacterium UBA7510; assembly: GCA_002479485.1. GTDB lineage: Bacteria > Bacillota > Clostridia > Tissierellales > Sedimentibacteraceae > UBA1535. The sequence goes on from DLNM01000018.1 coordinate 33,340, forward strand.
TATAACACTTAATTGGTATCTTTTACATTAAGTACTAAACATGATTAGAAGGGAGGTAGCTATTTTGAAAAAGATTATTTACAAATTTGGTGGTATGTTTGCTAGTTTAGCACTTATGGTAACTGCTCTAAATGTAAACGTTGCCTGTGCGTGGCTTGTACATCAACCAAAATTACCAAAAGGTGCAGATAAACTTCGTAGGTTCTGATTAAAATGAAAGTATTTGATAAAATCACAGAAAAATTAGCCAGCAATAACATTATATCATATGAAGATAAAGACCTATATACATATGGCTTTCAACAAGGCTCCTTATTATTATTAAATTTAATAACAACCATAATAATAGGTCTTATCTTCAATATGTTATGGCAATGTATTATTTTTTCAGTAGCTTATATCCCTCTTAGGTCTTATGCTGGAGGATATCATGCTAAAACTCAATTAAGATGCTATTTATTTTCGGTAGCAATGATTATAATAGTTGTTTTAATAATAAAATATGTACCGTGGTTTGATTTATCTATCATAATAATAACTTTAATTTCAAGTGGGGTAATACTGTCACTTGCACCTGTAGAGGATAGTAACAAACCTTTAGATTCAAAAGAGATTCAGGTTTATAAAAAAATAACAAGATTAATTTTGCTATTTGAAGTATTCCTAGTATGCGTTTTTATTGATTTAGGGTATAGTGAAGTTTCAATATGCATAATGATGGCTTTAACAACATTAGGGGTAATGTTAGTTTTAGGGGAATAAAATGCTTATAGTTTATACATTATGTAATTAATTCAATATGGAATAATACAAAAGGCTGTGGTAAAACAGAATTAATACAGTATTTTATAATTGTTTAGACAATTATAAAGTGTATTAAATTTGTTTTGCAACAGCCTAAAATGTAGCTTTTCAATAATCATACTTGACTTTAATATATAATAAAAGTAAAATGTAAAAAATAAAATTGTAATGTCAAAGGTTAAATTAACTTTTACTATCATGTAGTAATTTATAATAAAATCGTATATAATATAGTTCTACATAAAAATATATTAAAGGTGATTATGATGAGAAAAATTGAAGGAAAGAACCCTGTTATTGAAGCATTAAAGAGCGATACTAGTATAGATATAATATATATAAATAAAGAAATGGCAGAAGGTGCTGTTTCAAAGATTGCATCACTTGCAAAAGAGAAAAATATCAATATCAAATATGTTGATAAGCAGGAATTGACAAAACTTTCGGCCGGTGGTAGACATCAAGGGGTTATCGCACAAGCACAGGAATATGAATATAAGGAATTAGACGATATTTTTGCTTTAGCAAAACAAAAGAATGAGAAACCATTTGTTATAATATTAGATGAAATTACAGATATTCATAATTTAGGAGCCATAATTAGAACAGCGGAGTGTTGTGGTGCACATGGAGTTATAATTCCAAAACATAGAGCAGCTAGTGTAAATTCTGTAGTTGCTAAAACTTCTGCCGGTGCAGTTGAGTATCTTCCTGTTGTAAGAGTTACCAATATAAACCAAACAATAGAAGATTTAAAGGAAAGAGGCCTTTGGATATATGGTGCTGATATGGCAGGTGAAAAATATATATATGAAGAGAAATTTGATGGAGCCGTAGGTATAATAATTGGTAGTGAAGGAAAAGGCATAAGTAGACTTGTTAAGGAAAATTGTGATACCTTAATTAGAATTCCTATGAAGGGAAATGTTACATCTTTAAATGCTTCTTGTGCTGCATCAATTATTATTTATGAAGTGTTAAGGCAAAGAGGAATGTAATATGCCTCGTACTAAAAAAGAATATCTATTTATAGATGGATATAACATTATAAATCAGTGGAAAACTCTAAAGAATTATACTGAAAGTATAGAAAATAGCAGAAATAAGCTTATTGAAGAATTAATTGAATATAAAGCGTATAAGGGAATAAATGTTATAGTTGTTTTTGATGCTCATTTGGTTAAGGGAAGCAATGAAAAAAAAGAAATGATTTCAGGGGTAGAAGTTGTATATACAAAAGAGCATGAAACAGCTGATAGTTATATAGAAAAACAATTGGATAAAATTGGGAGAGAGGAAATTGTGCAAGTTGCAACATCTGACAATTATATTCAACAAATTGTTTTAGCTCGTGGAGGTACAAGAATATCTGCTGAAGAGATGTTTTTGGAATTTAATAAGACAAAACAGGAGATAAGAAGAAAAACTGACACTATACGACACAATAGTACAAAAATATCTAATGTTCTTGATTCCGCAACTTTGGAAAAATTGGAAAATTTAAGAAGATTAATGGAATAGCTTGACCGTTAAAAACGTTTTCACTATAATCATACCTAAGCATTAATTATATCCGGGGGGAAAAACATGGATACTATATTGAAAAAATCTTTTAGTAGTACATACAATCATGCTTTATATGACAAGTTAACTGATGAAGAATTAATTGAAGAATTTAGAAAAGGTAATTTAGAGGCTGAAGAACATTTAGTTTATCGATACATGTGTATTTCGAAAAAGATCGTATCTTCATTTTATTTAGTTGGAGCTGAAAAGGATGATTTATTACAAGAAGCTCTGCTTGGGTTGTATAAAGCTATAAAAGAATACAATCCAAATAAAAACTGTTCGTTTAAAAGTTATGCATGTGTTTGTATAAAAAGGCATGTTATTACAGTTATTAGAAGTTCAACAAGACAAAAACATAATCCTCTTAATAACTATATATCATTTAATATGTTAACTTATGAAGATAAAGAGGTTTATTTGTTGGAGAAAATTACCAATGATACAATAGAGGACCCTGAAAATATAGTTGTTTTAAAAGAGCGTGAAAGTTTAATTACTTATACCGTAAACAAATATTTAAGTGAATTTGAAAAGAAAGTTTTATCATGCTATTTTTCAGGATTAACTTATACTGAATCCTCAGATGTGCTTAATACAGATGTGAAATCCATTGATAATGCTTTGCAAAGAATAAAAAAGAAAATGAAAAATGAATTAACAACTGAATGTTTTTATTGAAATCAAATAAATGATTTTTTATTTATATATTGACAATAAGTGAGTTAAATAGTAAAATCATATGGTATTGCCTGCGTGGCGCAGGAGGTAGCGCATTTGCATGGTAAGCAAAAGGTCAGCAGTTCGAATCTGCTCGTAGGCTCCAGTAATAAAAAATCCCATTCATAAGAATGGGATTTTTTATTTTCTAATGATAGTTTTGTTCAGGAAAGCTTTTTAGTTTCCAATATTATTCAAATGTGATATGCTAAATATGTAAGAACCAAAAAATAGTTGTTTATTTACCAAGATATGCTACAAGATTAATGTTAATATTTTGGATGGATACAGTTAAAAACAATTATTATGTTTGTACAATTAAGTAAACACATAGTTTTTTGATAATTCTACTAATGGTTTACTTATTCAAATAATAGTCGGTTGTTGCTAGCAATGTTAGAGTATATATTAAGATTAAAGAAATTCTATAAAATTGTAAATGAAAGGGAAGGTATATGGGCTCAATTGAAACTGGTAATATTATTTCAAAAATACGTAAAGAAAAGAATATGACTCAAAAAGAACTTGCTAGTTTGTTAAATGTTTCTGATAAGGCAGTATCAAAATGGGAAAGGGGAGAGAGCTATCCCGATGTAGCTTTGTTGCCAGTAATATCGGAGATATTAGGTTTGTCAATAGATGAATTGTTGGGGTCACAAAAGGTGTTAGGTGGAGATGTTTTAGCTGATAATAAAATAGCCTATCAGTGCTTAATGGAGGACTGTCACCTTAAATTCGAGAAGAATTGGTTTTATATTTATTTTTTAATGTCACTAGCTTTCTTTTCAAGATTTATTTCTTTACCATTTGACCTAAACTTAATCGCACCAATTTTTTTACCGTTGTTTATAATGGGATTATTTTACTTCATTGATAGGAAGTATCAAATATCAATTAATAGGTATAAGAAATATATAGATGCTAATACACCCATAATAGATAGAAAACCTTATTATCAAATACTAATAGTCTTAGCAGTGCAATGTTTTGTGATGTTTATTATGACAAATACAACTTTATTATATGGAACTATAAACAATGTTCAAATTTGGATTATTCACAGTCATCCTTCAATGTTATTTATATATTTAATTAATGTTATAACTCTTTGGGTTGTAATTATAAAATTTAGTAAACATATTAATAAAGTAAATATTTTTATTATGATTAATTTGTTTATAAATTTTTTTCTTTGCATAATTATGGTTGTGTTTAGGGTGTATATAAAGCTGTCAAATCCAATGGTAAAAATGTCTGTAAAGCGTCTGGTCTATCCTAATATAATTGTTTTTGTGATTTTGTTAGTCATAGCACTATTGTTAAGCTTTACTTTTTTACGAATAAAAAAACTGTCATTAAAGGGTAGGAAAATATTGTTTTCAATAAGTTTGTTTGAAAATTTGATGCTTATCTTAGCATTTAAAAGTGTTCAATACGTTATGAATGATGTAAATAATTGTTGTTTTATTGATAATTACAATATTAGAGCAATTTTTTTAATATTTGTTGTTCTATATTATGTATCAACTATTATTTATGAGATGTCTATAAAAAACAATGAATAAGCAAATGATAACTCGATGCAAATGTCAATAACCCATTGACATTATAGTAATTGTTTATTTAAATTAGTATAAATTTTCCGCTTGCATCTATGTATATATGTAGAACCTTGTCGATTACATATAAAAGATATTGATTATTGTTAAAAACCTATTGAAAGTTAGTTTTTCTTTTGGTATAATACCAGTTAATTAGGCAAAAGTTTTCCGGATTGTTACCGGTAAAATAATCAAAGATTGAAATTGTAATATTTATTTAGGAGGAAATATAAATGGCAAAACAAAAGTTTGAAAGAAACAAACCCCATGTAAACATCGGAACAATAGGCCACGTTGACCATGGTAAAACAACATTAACAGCAGCAATAACAATGACATTAAATAAGAGATTCGGAACTGGAGAAGCAATAAGCTATGATAATATAGACAAAGCTCCAGAAGAAAGAGAAAGAGGAATCACAATATCAACATCACACGTTGAGTATGAGACAAACAACAGACACTATGCACACGTTGACTGTCCAGGTCACGCTGACTACGTTAAGAACATGATCACAGGAGCAGCACAAATGGACGGTGGTATCCTAGTTGTATCAGCAGCAGATGGTCCAATGCCACAAACAAGAGAGCACATCCTATTATCAAGACAGGTTGGAGTTCCAAAACTAGTAGTATTCTTAAACAAAGAAGACATGGTAGATGATCCAGAACTAATCGAATTAGTTGAAATGGAAGTTAGAGAGTTATTATCAGAATATGATTTTGATGGAGATAATACACCAATAGTAAAAGGATCAGCATTAAAAGCATTAGAAGATTCAAACAGTGAGTGGGGAGATAAAAT
>DLNM01000022.1:0-25754 GCA_002479485.1 Firmicutes bacterium UBA7510
TATTGTCTAAGGTTCGTTTTTTTATACTTTATGTTTTTAATAATTTGTTGTCGTTTTTTAGCGACAGCTTTATTAGTATAGCATGTCTAATTTTCTTTGTCAATGCTTTTTTTATTTATTTTTTAACACTTTTTTTACAGTTCTTTTCACATTGCTTGTCTTAGACAGCTTGACTAGTTTATCATGTCATATCTTGTTTGTCAAGAACTTTTTAAAAAAGTTTTATTAAGCTTTAACTGCTTTTTTCGACAGCTTGACTATCTTATCACAGTTACTTTTATCTGTCAACAAGTTTTTTAACTTTTTTTATATTGTCTTATATTGAAATATATATTAACTGACAACCTTGTTATCTTAACACACCATAAATATGTATGTCAACAATAAATAACTAGTAATTTTTTACAATATAATAAACCAAGCAAGTCTATAATTTTGCTTGGTTTTAAAAGGTTTAATCTATTTTTTTACTCCTTACATACTCCAATATATCACCAGGTTGACAATCAAGAACTTCACAAATTGCTTCTAAAGTTGAAAATCTTATTGCCTTAACCTTACCAGTCTTTAGGTTTGATAAATTTACATTTGATATGCCGACCTTTTCAGATAGTTCGTTTAAGGAAATTTTCCTATCTGCCATTACTCTATCTAATCTTAATATTATAGCCATAATTCACCTCTAGTTTATAAAGTCTCATCATCTCTATTTTGATATTCAAATCCATATTTTATAATTCTTGCGAATATTATAATTATTAAGCCTTTTAAAAAAGAATTACCATCTATATAATATGAAGAACCTGCAAAACTAAACAATACAAAATTAGTTTCAAAATTAGGAAGAATCGGTAATATAAATGATTGAATAATGTTATAAATACCTATTAAATAAACACACCAAGTAATGATCTTTGAAAAAGGTCTTTTCTTTATAAGTATTGATAAAAAAGTAATAAAGCATGTAGTCATTTGTAGACTAAATATAATATCTCTTACAAATACAACATTATATATGTTTACTTTTTCATCTCCAATTAATGAGTACAAAAGCACTATTAGTACAATTGCATATACACTGGTTAAAACACTACCTATTACTAGTAAAAATTTGAATCCTCTTGAAAATTTTATTTCTTTATCTCTCTCACTATTAATTCTAATTTCTAAATTTTTATCTTCCACTAATGATATACTCCCTTCATAATATTTATAATTATATATTATTAGATAAATTTATTATTGTCAATATATTTTTAATGTTTATCATTAAATATTTTATAATTATTATTAATTAACTTTAAAAAAACAGATATACAAAAGGCATTATATCCTCTATGTATATCTGTTATAATCTGTTTATTAAGCTTGTTATTAACTAATCTATAGGCTTCATTGTTGGGAATAGTATTATATCTCTTATAGATGTTTGATTTGTTAAGAACATTATAACTCTATCTACACCTATTCCTAATCCACCTGTTGGTGGTAAGCCTACCTCTATAGCATTGATGAAATCATTATCCATCATATGAGCTTCATCATCTCCGGCTTCTTTTTGTTTTAATTGATCTTCAAATCTTTCTCTTTGGTCAATTGGATCATTTAACTCTGAGAACGCGTTAGCTATTTCTTTTGTATAAGCAAAAGCTTCGAATCTATCTGTTAATCTTGGGTCAGCTACATTTCTCTTTGCAAGTGGAGAAATTTCAACTGGATGATGTGTAACAAATGTAGGTTGAACAAGATGCTCTTCACAATATTCTTCAAATAATGCATTTATTACATGTCCTCTAGTCATTAGAGGAGTTATTTCAATATGCTTTTGCTTTGCTACTTCTATAGCTTCCTCATCTGTATTTATTAAGTCAAAATCAACACCAGTATATTCTTTAACCATATCTTGCATTCTAACTCTTTTCCATGGTGGAGTAAAGTCTAGATCTGTACCATTGTAATTTATTTTTGTAGTACCATTAACTTTTTCACATACATATGAAACTATATTCTCAGTTAAAGACATCATATCATTAAAGTCAGCATATGCTCTGTATACTTCCATTGCAGTATACTCAGGGTTATGAGTAGTATCCATTCCTTCATTTCTAAACATTTTGCCCATTTCATAAACGCCATCAGCTAAACCACCAACTATCAATCTTTTTAGGTATAGTTCATTAGCAATTCTCATATACATATCTATGTCCAATGTATTATGATGTGTAATAAAAGGTCTTGCATTAGCTCCACCAGCTATTGCACTTAGAATAGGAGTATCAACTTCCATATATCCATTATTATCAAGGTATTCTCTTATACCTTTAATAATCAAATTACGTTTTTTAAATACTTCTCTTGTTTCAGGATTCACAATTAAATCTACATATCTTTGTCTATATCTAATTTCTGTATCCTTTAGTCCATGATATTTTTCAGGAAGTGTTTGTAGTGATTTACTTAAAAGAGTAACTTTTTCAGCTCTAACTGAAATTTCACCCATTTTTGTCTTGAAAACTTCACCTTCAACACCAATAATATCACCAATATCATTAGTTATTAAGTAATTATATTCTTCTTCTCCTAGTGCTTCTTGCTTTGCAAATATCTGAATTCTTCCTTGGGTATCTTGTATGTCATAAAACCCTACCTTGCCTTGGCCTCTTTTTGACATAATTCTGCCAGCTATTGATACGTGTTTACCTTCCATTTCGGTAAACTTATCCTTTATCTCCTCACTACTGCTTGTTACATTAAATTTTGAAATTTCAAAAGGGTTTCTTCCAACTCTTTTTAATTCATTAAATTTGTCTAATCTAACTTGTCTTAAATCACCTTGATTTTGTATTTCAGACAATTTGCGCACCACCTTTTTATCTTTTATTTTATTTTATTATTTTATCTACATCAATCACAAAAATTTATTGAAGAATCGTTTTTTGATTCTTCCATAGTGTGAAGTGTTTTTTTCACACTTTATACTTCTAAAATCTCATATTTTATATTTTCTCCATTTGGAGAAGTAACCTCAATTATATCTCCAGTCTTCTTGCCTAATAAAGCTGTTCCAAGTGGAGAAACATTAGATATTTTACCTCTAAATGGGTCTGCTTCAGCAGAGCCAACAATATTATAATCCATTATTTCATCAAATTCAATATCTCTGATTTTTACCTTAGAGCCAATTCCAACAGTTCCTTTTTGTTTATGCTCTTCGATTATTTTTGCATGCTTAATCATCATTTCTAGCTTAGCTATTCTTTTTTCTACAAGTGCTTGTTCATTTTTTGCTTCGTCATATTCAGAGTTTTCACTTATGTCACCGAATGCTAATGCCACTTTTATTTTTTCTGCTACTTCCTTACGTCTAACTGATTTTAAATTTTCTAATTCGTTTACGAGTTCAGTGTAACCTTCAGCAGTAAGCAATATTACATTATTCTCCATGCCAATCTCTCCCAAAATATTATATACTAGTCTAGCAAATTATTTTTGCCAGCATTATGAACGAAGTATTGCGTCAGTTTTTTAACACATTATATTAAAGTTAGGTAAATATGTCAACCATATTTTTAATAATATTATTTATAATATTGTAAGGTTATTATTTCTTTTAACTTTATTCAATTTCTAAAGTTTCAATGTAGTTGTCAAGTAATTCATATAGTAATTCTAAACTATCTATTCTATTTATTTCACATCTTATATCTGATGATTTTTTAAGACCTTTAATATACCAACCAGCATGTTTTCGCATTTCTAGAACTGTCAATCTTCCTGGTAATTCTTTACTTAACATTTCTGCGTGTCTTTTCAACATTTCTACTCTTTGTGAGGGTGTTGGATTAACTATCTCATCTTTTCCATCTAAAGCATTTATTAAATTTTTAATCAGCCATGGATTCCCTAATACACCTCTTGCTACCATTATACCATCGCAACTTGTTTCATCTAACAGTTTTATTGCATCCTCTATTGTAAAAACATCTCCATTACCAATTACAGGTATGGATACATTTTTTTTAACTTCTTTTATTATTTTATAATCTGCCTTTCCAGAATAAAACTGTTCTCTATGACGGCCATGAACTGTTATTGCATCAGCTCCATTTGCCTCTATTATTTTAGCAAATTCAATCGCATTGATACTGCTACTATCCCATCCAGAGCGAAATTTAACAGTCAAAGGTTTATTTGAAGCAGCTTTTACCTTTTTAACTATTTCACCTGCTAGTTTTGGATTTTTCATAAGTGCAGAGCCATCTCCATTTTTAACAATTTTAGGCGCTGGACATCCCATGTTTATATCGATTATATCAATATTATTCAAATCATTAATTATTGTCTCAACAACATATGCCATTATTTCAGGTTCATTACCAAATATTTGCATAGAAACAGGTCTGTCATTTTCATTTGTCTTCATCAATTCTTCTGTTTTTTTATCTTTATAATATAATCCCTTAGCACTAACCATTTCTGTTGTAACAAGCCCTGCTCCAAACTCTTTACATATTGTCCTAAAAGTTATATCCGTTATACCAGCCATTGGAGCTAATATTACATTATTTTCTAAAGTTACATTTTTAATTTTTAGCTTGCTCATCTATATTCCTACCACTCAATAGTATCTTGACTATATTTTAAAAAGTCTTTTGCTCCACTCTTATCCAATATTTCTATTTCTCCAAAATTATTAATATCTAAAGCCTCTACCTTTCTAACAGTTTTTTTGTTAATTTTTTTAACACCAATTGTTTTTCCTAAAAGGCAGTTATGTTTTTTAAATACTGATAAAGAACTTTTAATCATTTTTGTTTTGAGTAATTCATCATAGTATATTTCAATTTTATTTAAAATATTACTAATAATCTTTTCTCTATCTATTTCATCACTAATTATGTCAGATAATGCAATTTTCTTACCTTCTATTTCTTCGATTATATTATCCTTCATATCTAATACGTTTATATAAATGCTGATAATTAAGCTATCATTATCTTTCTTATCTATTTTTTCAGCAAAAACACTGCATATCTTTTTATCATTTATAAAAATATCATTTGGCCATTTTATATAACAATTAATTTTATCATCTAGTTGCAATATGGACTCACATATTGCTGCATTGGCTATTTGAATTATTTGTGAAGTGTAATCTTTTTTATTATTTTTCAAAATTATGCTAAAAAAAATCCCTTCACCAAAATTACAATACCATGTTTTATTGTTTTTAAGCTTTAAATCCTCCTGTTTTTCTGTAAGAACTAACATACCAACTGGGCAATTTTCACTTATGTTTTTTGCCTTTACATAAACAGATATTAAATCTTCAAATTGTACAAAAGTTTGACCTATATATTTAGTTGATAAATTGTTTTTTATTTTCTCGTAATCGTACATAAATACCTCCATACATTTTTTTGCACAATAAACTCAAAGTTTTGTGCATGGAGTCGTGGGTTATCCTTATCTCCTAAAATGAAGAAATTTATTATTTCCAAGCATCATATACTGCTTTTGCTACAGCAGTTGCAACCCTTTTATCAAAAGGATTCGGAATTATGTACTCTTCGTTTAGCTCATCTTCATTTATTAAATTAGCAATAGCATAAGCAGCTGCTATTTTCATATCCTCTGTTATCTTTTTAGCTCTAGCATCTAAAGCCCCTCTAAATATTCCCGGAAAAGCCAACACATTATTTATTTGATTTGGATAGTCAGATCTACCAGTTCCTATAACTCTAATACCTACTTTTTTAGCAATCTCAGGCATTATCTCAGGTACTGGATTTGCCATTGCAAAGACTATAGCATCATTATTCATAGACTTGACCATATCTTCAGTTAATACATTTGCGGTAGAAACACCTACGAAAACATCTGATTCCTTTAATGCATCAGCCAAACTTCCAGATAAATTATCGTTATTAGTATTTTGTGCTAACCAAAGCTTATGTCCTTCTAAGTCTTTTCTTCCTTCTTCTAAGATACCTTTTCTATCACAAACAACTATATTTTTAACACCTAATGACATTAACATTTTAGCAATTGCTGTTCCTGCCGCTCCCGGACCATTTAAAACAACTTTAATCATACTAATATCTTTTTTTACAATTTTTAATGCATTAATTAATGCAGATGAAACTACGATAGCAGTACCATGTTGGTCATCATGAAATACAGGTATGTCAAGAGCATCTTGTATTCTTTTTTCTACCTCAAAACATTTTGGCGCTGCAATATCCTCTAAATTTATACCACCAAATGTTGGAGCCATATTTATAACAGTATTTACAATGTCATCAGCATTCTGAGATTTTAAACAAATAGGAAATCCGTCTACGCCTGCAAAGTTTTTAAATAATATTGCTTTTCCTTCCATAACTGGCATAGCAGCCTCAGCACCAATATTACCAAGACCTAATACAGCTGTTCCATCAGAAACTATTGCAACAAGGTTTCCTTTAGCTGTATATTTATATACATTTTCTGTATTTTCATGTATTTTTCTGCAAGGTTCTGCAACACCTGGAGTATAGGCAATACTCAAATCATCTCTATTTTCTATTTTCACTTTACTCACAACTTCTAGCTTACCCTTAGATATTTCATGCATTTTTAATGCTTCTTCATTATAATTCATATTTATACTCCTACACTAAATTATTATAAAAAAGCGAAACAAGTTTCGCTCTATACACTTAAGAAACAAATTTAATAATACCATAATTTATTATTCATCTCAATATTTTAATAAAAAAAGTTATTCATTTTTATATACTAAATAATATTCTTATTATATAAAAAAGAGCTCAAATATTTTTAATAAAAAGATATTGGCTCTTTAATTAACTCTAAAATAACTTACTAACAACAGTTCTTGCTTTCTCTCTTGCAATTTCTTCTGTCATCTCTATAACCTTGACACCATCGATTGCAAATTGAATTTTTTGTATAAATATCTCGTTACTCATAGCATCGAATCCACTGGTTTCCCAATTTAACGGATACGTATTTTCTAATATCCATGCTCGTTTAACAGTTGTTATAGTTGCATTACTTTTCTCAATTCTATCTTTAAATTCACCTTCGCTTTTTTCGATTTCCATAATTAAAATATCGCGTTTAATGTTCATACCGCTGTTAATATCATCAATAAATTTATGGGTAGAACCATCATGAGTCATACCATTTTCACAAATTATTTCTGAACTATATTTTCGATTTGATATAATACTTTGTATTTCAGCATTGTCAATATTTAAAAATTCATTATTTGTCTTATCTAAAATTTTAATATTTTTAAATCCGATTCCTATTGGTTCCAAATTTTTCTCAGGATCAGATTCAATTATTAAGTAAAAATTATAGTTCCACATAGGATGAGTTCTAAAAATATCACGTAGCAACTCAATATTAAAATTTTCTGAATATAGAGACATGTGTCTTCTCCTTTTACACAAATTTACATTAAATTTAATTATATACATAATATAATATATTAATAATCTTGTAAATATATTTTTATGTCTCTGCAATGATTGTGCACTTATTCAAATTGAGAATTATACAATTTATTGTAAAAACCTTTCTTCTTCATTAATTCTTCATGATTTCCCTGTTCAACAATATTCCCATCATTAACTACTAGAATCAAATCAGCATTTTGGATTGTTGAAAGTCTATGAGCAATTATAAAACAAGTTTTATCTTTCATTAAGTTTCTCATAGCTTGTTGTATTTTTATTTCAGTTCTTGTATCAACATTAGATGTTGCTTCATCAAGGATTAACATTTTACAATCTAATAGCATTGCTCTTGCAATTGTCAATAACTGTTTTTGACCTTTTGAAATATTTGTACCATCTTCCTTGATAACAGTGTCATAACCATTTGGAAGTCTTTTTATGTACGAATGTATTTTAGCAGCCTTACATGCTTCTACTACTTCATCTATAGTAGCATCCTTTTTACCGTAGGACACATTTTCAAATATCGTGCCATGAAACAACCATGTATCTTGTAAAACCATAGCGTAAGATTTTCTTAAGCTAGACATTGTGACCTCTGTTATATCGTTATCATCTACTAATATTTGACCTTTATCCGCATCATAAAATCTCATCAGCAAATTAATAAGTGTTGTCTTTCCAGCCCCTGTAGGCCCAACTATTGCTATTAGGCTACCTTTTTTAGCTGAAAAGCTTAAATCATGAATTATTTTTTTATCAGGTAAATATCCAAATTCTATATTTTTCAATTCTACATTTCCTTCTACATTATCTAAGGTAATAGCACCCTCTATATCTTTAACCTCTTGTACTTCGTCCATTAAATTAAATACTCTCTCAGCTGCTGCTAATGCGGATTGAAATTCTGACATTATGTTTGCCATTTCATTAATTGGGCCTGAAAATTTTCTCGAATATAAAACAAACGAAGATATATTACCTACACTCATCATTCCATACAAATAAAAAATCGCACCTAAAACACTAATTAATGAAAGAGATAAATTGTTTACAAAGTTAACAGAAGGTCCAGCTATAGTATAGTATTCCGACATGTAATAAGCTTCTACGGCCTCCTCATTTTTTATATCAAATTTATCTATTGTATTTATTTCTTGATTATATGCTTTAAGAGTCTTTTGTCCTGAAACCATTTCTTCAACAAATCCATTAAGTTCACCAAGCTTTGACGAACGCTTTCTAAAAAGCGGACTTGTTTTTCCTGTTATAAATTTAGTTAAAAATATTGAGATAGGTATGGTAACAAAAAATACACTAACAAGATAAGGTGAAATTGTAACCATCATAAAAAAAGATCCAACAACCGTAATAACACTTGCACAAATCTGAATTAAATCAGTTGAAAGCGAAGTGTTAATTGTATCTATATCATAGGACATCTTACTTAAAATATCACCGGTTTGATGTTTATCAAAATATCCTACAGGTAACTTTAAAAGCTTACTAAATAAATCCTCTCTCATTTCAAAAACAACCTTGCGGCTAATATGTATCATTAGTATTGATAATAAATATGAAAAAATTGTTGAAATAATATAAAATACAATCATCCAAAAAGCATAATAAAATACTTTATCAAACTTTACAAGTCCTTCACCAAACTCAATATTATCAATTGCCATACCTGATAGTTTAGGACCAACTAGAGCTAAAATATTACCTGTAATAGTAAGTAATAATGCCAATAATAATAAGTATTTATGCTTATATAAATATTGCCATAATCTTAGCATAACTTTTTTTCTGGATTTTTTCTTTTTCGCTGTCATATTACTCACCACCCATCTGTGATTGACTAATTTCTTTGTATACGTCACATGTATTTATTAACTCATCATGGCTACCATAACCTATTATTTCGCCATCTTCCAACACAAGTATATGATCTAGACTCATAACCGAGCTTACTCTTTGAGCTACAATTATAGTTGTTGTTTCACTAAAGTTATTATTAATTTCTTTTCTAAGCATTGCATCAGTTTTGTAATCTAGTGCACTGGAGGAGTCATCTAATATAAGTATCTCAGGTTTACCTGCAAGTGCTCTTGCAATCAAAATTCTTTGCTTTTGACCACCACTTAAATTTGCACCTCTAATATCAAGTCTTGCATTATATTCATCTTCTATATTTTCTATAAAGGTTGAGGCTTGCGCATACAAGGAGGCATTTTTCACTTGCTCAATGTCAATTTTTCTGCCTAATGTAATATTTTCAAATATTGTATCCTCAAATATTGTGTCATTTTGAAATACTATTCCAAATTTCTTGCTGAGCGCTGATTTATCGATACTTTTAATATTTTGACCGTTAATTAATATTTCGCCTATGTTTATATCATAAAATCTCATTAGAAGATTAATAATAGTAGTTTTACCAGAGCCAGTGGAGCCTATTATACCCAAAGATTCTCCTCTTTTTAGCTTAAAGTTTATATCTGTTAAATTGTTCTCTACGTTATTGTAAGAAAATGAAACATTATTAAATTCAATATGATAATCGCTTTTTATGCTATCAATATTTTCTTTAGCCAAATCCTCTGGTGTATCCAAAACCTCACTTATTCTATTAGCTGATGCACTTGCCTTAGAAAAGGCAATGAATACTCTTGTTATAGCCAGCATTGCATTTAGAATTATAGTAAAGTAGGTTAAAAAAGCTATAATCTTTCCAACCTCAGTTAATCCTAAATTTACTCTATATGCTCCAACTAATATGATACAAACTAGTCCTAAGTTTAGCAGCAAGCTCATTGATGGATCGATAATTGCCGTTGTCATACCAGCCTTTTTTTCTTTTTTTACAACCTCTAAGTTGATTTCCTTAAAATGCTCTTTTTCATATTCTGATTTTGACAATGCTTTTATTACTCTTATACCTACAATATTTTCTCTTACTTTTCTTATAAGCTTATCAACAGAAATTTGCTGTTCTTTGTATAAGGGTATACTTTTTTTTGTAACAAAATATACCATCAAAGCAATAAGAGGTAATACAGCTACCAAAACCAAGGTTAGATATATATCTAATGTAGAAGTTACAAAAATACCTCCAATAAGTAATATTGGTGCCCTAGTTCCTACTCTTTGCATCATGCCTAGCATGCTATGAACATTATATGTATCAGTTGTCATTCTTGAAATCAACGACGGTACGCCAAAATTGTCTACCTGATAACTTGATAAGTATGAGATTTTTTCAAATAAATCATGCCTTATATTCTCTGTAGCATTTCTCGCCACTTTAGCTGCCATACGATTAGCAGTTATATTAAGAGTAACACCTAGGATTGAACAAACTATCATCAACCCACCCCAAATAAATATTAAATTAATATTTTTAGTTGGAATTATATAATCAATAATATAAGCTAATATCCAAGGTAGACACAAATCCATTATTGTTCCAATGAATTTAATTACAAATCCAAAGGTCATTCTCCCAATATACGGTTTTAAATATCCAAATATTCTTTTCATTATTTTTCCCTCTAATATTTTATGTCTAAATTATCCACACAAATAATATTATACATTAAAAAAATTGTTATGTGTATACCTTTTAGTATTCAAAAAAATTATAGCAAGATATCACAATATACATGAGCATCGCGTTGCTATTCTCAAACTAACCATTTATAATTTAGGTTAAGAAATTAAATGAACAGTTATACATGGCAATCAAAAGCGAAAAAAATAGCACTAACTAATGTAGAATAGCAAGAAATGTGAAAACCAGCAGGAAATTATTTTGTACAATAGTCTTGGGAGGAAAATCATGGAGACTAATTTAGTTACAATTCAAGAAGTAGTTAAATATATCGATGCTCATTTAGAAGAAAAACTAAATCTGGATAGCATTGCTAAGGAGGTAGGGTATTCCAAATATCATTTAAGCAGAATGTTTGTTAATATTGTTGGATTTACAGCACACAATTATATACAAAGAAGACGATTAACCGAAGCAGCAAGACTACTTATTTTCACAGATAACCCAATTATGGAGATTGCACTCTTTGCAGGTTACGAAACACAACAATCTTTTACAATCGGCTTTAAGGATCTGTTTAGATGTAGTCCACAAGCATTTAGAAAGAAGGGAAACTTTTATCCCTTTCAATTAAAGTTTGCTGTCGATGGAAAAGAAAGTCTGAGAGGAGATAAAATAATGGATATAAAGATTGTTGAAAATGAAAAAATTCTATTGGTAGGTTACAAAAAAAATACACGTTTTGGATTTTCCGTTATCGGGAAGTGTTGGAGATGCATTCACTCTAATAAGCATTTAATCCCAAATAGGAGTAACACAAATTTTCTCATTGGACTTAATGACTATACACAATGGAATGAAAATAAAGAAAGTCAACCGGCATTTGATTACTATGCAGCAGCAGAAGTTGATAGTTTTGATAAAATCCCTCAAGGAATGGTAACAAAAGAGTTGCCAAACAGTAAATACATTGTGTTTAATTTTAGAGCCAAAAGTGAAGATAGTTTGCAACCTGTTGTAGAATATATCTACAAAGAGTGGTTTCCACAATCAACTTATCAGTTAAACGAAAATGCTAAATATGATTTTGCTAAATATTCTGAAATGGTTGACGACGACGGCAAAAGTTTGATTGAGTATTGGGTTCCAATTTTATAATAATATGATACATTGATCACTCCCAAAAACGCAGATAATCAAAGAAAAATTCTTTTTATTTTTCTTTGATTATCTGTTGTTAACCCTTATTTTACTGTACTTGTTTGTATAACCTTGGCGTGCTTTACTGCATCCCAAATGTATATTGAAATCACATAATCTATCATACTATGTACAATTGTACCTATACCAACAAGTAAAATTACTGCATATACATAACCGTTTGAATAGTAGCCACTAGTTAATGCTTTACCGAAATAGAAAGGAGTAACAACTAAAACCTCACATATGCCATGAATGCAGGCAATAAAAATTCCAAATAATAATGACTTATATTTTGATGACAATAAATTCGGATTATTTTTTAATATAATCGCTCCGACTAAAGCAAAAACCACGTGACTTAATGCTCTTAAAACTACTACTATAGGAAATCCACCTATAAAAAAGCCAATAGTCGTTCCAATTGCCACACTTAAACTGACAAATGGAGAAATAAACATTGCTATAAATACTGCAACATGACTTGCAAGAGTAAATGATGCCGGTTCAAGTATTATTTTTATTGGTGATATAATTGGTATTACAATACCAATTGTACACAACAACGCTGCTACTATCATATTTTTAGTCTTTGTATTATTTAACATTACTGTCCTCCAAATTTTATATCATCGCATGTGTCTTTACACCTGTAATGTCATTATAATATTAGAAGAACTATTTGTCAATATATGAAATATTCGCACTTTTATAATAAAATGTCTTGAAGCTTTAGAATTTCCATAATTCTTTCATATGACTCCTCATTGATACAACTTATTGTATGTAAATGTATCCCTTCTGTTAATGAGGATAGCGGTTGTGCATTTTGATCCATAACTTTTTTTACAAACTCATCTGCATCGTAACGAGAAAAAATATGCAGAGGTCCTGTTAATTCACCATAAATAGAATGTTCAACAATTACATCTAAAATAGCACCGCCATTATCTATTATTGTATATAACTCATCCTTTAACTTATCCACTCCATGCTTACAAGCAATAGTTTTAACAAATCTATCTTTATTTTCATCCTTATTCTTTAGTAGGTATCCACGAGGAGTTGCAAATATATTTAGACCGAAAGCACGTATTAAAGCAATATCACCAACTATAACTTGTCTGCTAACAGAAAATTCCTTTGAAAGAGTTGTAGCTGAAATCGGAACTTCACTACTTGAAAGTATTTCTATAATCTTATCTCTTCTTTGTATTGCATTCACAATATATACCTCTTTTATTTAGATTTTATAGTCTCAACTGCGTTGAGCCATCCTACGGATATTATATTATATAATAAAGAAATGTCAAACTAATAGAAAACTGTACCTTGCAAAAAATGTTAATCTGTATCTTTTAAAGTGAACAGAAAGCGATATAATAAAATTATAAAAAATATTATTTAGTATTATTTACATTGTTATATTTATGGAGGTAAAAAATGAATAGTGATAAAACAAAGAGTATAATTTACACAGCACTATTTGCTGCATTAGTTTGTGTTGCTACATTCATAATAAAAATTCCATCTGTTGTAACAAACGGATATGTTCATTTAGGAGACGGATTTATATTTATAGCGGTTATCTTGCTTGGCAAAAAAAATGGAGCATTGGCTGGTGCAATAGGAGCATCACTGGCGGATATGTTGGGAGGATACAGTCATTATATAATCCCTACATTTATTATAAAGCTAGTAATGGGTTTTATAATGGGTATAATCATTGAAAAATTATCTTCTAAAAAAAGTAGTTGGCTAATTGGAGCCTCTGTTGGAGCTGTATGGCAGATATTAGCTTATTATGCTGTAGGTTCAATATTTGTTGGTAGTTTTATAACTACTCTTATGGATATACCAGGAAATCTTATGCAATCTTTAGCAGGCATCGTTATAGCACTATTATTGTCTGGGCAATTAAAAAAACTTTTAAAATAACACCTATCTTCACATAATAATAATATGTGGAGATTTTTTCTTTTTTATAGTATAATTTACATATTAAAAAATATAAGGAGGCAGGTAATGAATTTTAGTGATATTTTTAAGGGCTCAAATAACAATTCAAATGCAAATTTTGAAGAAAATCAGTTCAATAACCCAAACAAGAATCTTATAAGAAATTTATCTAGAACCATAAAAATTATAGCTGTATTGGTAGTAGTTTTAGCATTAGCTTTTAATTCAACCTATCAAGTAAAGGAACAAGAACAAGCAGTTATATTGACTCTTGGTAAACCAACAGGAACAACGGGCTCAGGCTTACATTTTAAAATTCCTTTTGTTCAGCAAATAGAGAAAGTAAATACCACTATAAAAGGAATAACTATAGGTTATCAGGAAAATTCGGGGCAAAGTGTAGAATCAGAATCACTTATGATAACTGGAGATTATAACTTTGTAAATGTTGATTTTTTTATAGAGTATAAAGTATCAGATCCAATAAAAGCCTTATACTCTTCACAAAATCCAGTTTCTATATTAAAAAACATTTGTCAAAGCTCTATTAGAACTATAATAGGTACATCAAAAGTAGATGCCGTATTAACTACTGGTAAAACAGAAATACAGGCAAAAACAAAAGAATTAGTATTAGAAAAGCTATCGGAACATGATCTCGGAATTCAAATAGTCAACATTACAATACAAGATGCAGAACCACCTACTACTGAAGTCATGGAAGCATTTAAACAAGTAGAAACCGCAAAACAAAGTAAGGAAACTGCAATAAATAATGCAAATAAATATAGAAACGAAAAACTTCCTGCTGCTCGAGCTGATGCTGATAAAATCATACAAGATGCTGAAGCTACAAAGGCACAAAGAATAAATGAAGCAACAGGTCAAGTAGCTAGATTTAATAAAATGTATGAGGAATATATTAAATACCCTGAAATAACTAAAAAAAGAATGTTTTTTGAAACTATGGAGGAAATAATGCCTAGCCTAGAGGTTATTATTGACAACGGTGATGGTACAACTCAAAAGGTTTTACCTCTAAAACCTTTTACAACAACAGTACAAGGAGGTAATGAATAATATGAAAAAAACAATAACTATTATAATCAGTTTTTTATTAATTTTAATTATTTTCACCTCTTTTACGGTAATTACATATGAAAATGAATATAAATTAATTAAACAATTTGGAAAAGTTAATAGAGTTATTAAAGATTCAGGTATAAGCTTTAAATTGCCTTTTATTGAGAATGTTGATACTCTGCCAAAAAATATTATTTTATATGACTTAGCTCCCTCTGATGTCATAACTAAAGATAAAAAAGCTATGGTTGCAGACAGCTATGTACTATGGGAAATAACAGATCCATTAAAATTTGCACAATCATTAAGTTCATCAATAGCAAATGCAGAATCAAGAATTGATACAGTAGTATATAATGCTTTAAAAACTATAATTGGTAGCCAAACACAAAATGATATTATAAATAGTAGAAATGGAACATTAAGCTCTGATATAATGGAAATAGTGGCAAACCCAATGCAAGAGTATGGAATAACAATACTTTCAGTGGAAACTAAACGATTAGATTTACCTAATGACAATAAAACAGCAGTTTTCAACAGAATGATATCAGAAAGAGCCCAGATTGCCGCTGGATATATAGCTGAAGGAGAAGAAGAATCTCAAAAGATTCAAAACAGTACTAATAAAGAGATACAAATAAGTATTTCTCAAGCAAAAGCACATGCTGAGACCTTAGTTGCAGAAGGTGAAGCAGAATATATGAAAATTTTATCTGAAGCTTACAGCTCTGTGGAAAGAAAAGATTTTTACGAGTTTATTAGAAGCTTAGATGCTATTAAAGCCTCTTTAGTAGGTGAGAATAAAACATTAATACTTCCAATAAATTCTCCACTAACAAAAATTCTTCTTGGAGAATAAAATTAACAAAAGACACTTTTTTGAAGTGTCTTTTTTAGTTATTTTACAATTCTACATACTCTTCAATTAGAAATATTATTATATCCTCTAGTTCCTCTTGAATTCTGTCACAATAAATACTGTCTATAATTTCTTCATTTTGATATAAAATAATATTATATAACCACTCATTATTCTCTATAACAACATGACTAGCTTTTATAAAAAAATTATCATTTATGTTAAGCTTTAAACTATAAGCATTATCATAATCAGCTATATCAGCAAGTGTTTTAGAAAAATCAAAGATTTTATCCTCCAAAGACATCATTTCTTTCAACCTTCCATCCTTAATTATTTCGGTTACAATGTTTTTTACTATCGCAGGATGCACAATTTGACTTTGAACATCCACAGCCCCCACATTTTTTAATTTCAATACCTGCTTGCATAATTTTTTTCATAGAGATTTCAGTTTGCATTATAATCTGTTCATGCTTTAGGTTTTCCTCAACTTTGACAATTTCACCATTAACCATAGTAACAGGGAAAATTTTCTCTCCATATGCATCATACAATCTCTTTATTTTAATATTTTTATCCAATTCATCTGTCTCTAGCAACACATTGTATCTATCTATTTGCGCCCCTACTGATTTTAGCTTATCTACTAAATTTTGTAGGTCATCATTTTTTATATTTAAATCAAATATTTGAATTGTATTCACATTAACTCCTTATATAATAATTAGTAACTTATTTTACATTACTTATGTAAATATAATACATTATAATTATGTAAAAATCAACAGTTAATAGGTTATATCCGAAAATTCCATATCAAAATTTTCAATTTTCACACTAAAATCACAATCAAAATCTTCATCAGCATGTTCATAATCAAAATCTTTAAGGGTTGGAAATTTAATAATGAACTCACTTCCCTCACCCTTTACGCTATTAACACTAATATCTGCGCCTTGCATTTGCAACAAAGTTTTTACAAGATATAGACCCATTCCACTACCTTCTGTTTTTCTAGTCATACTCCCATCGGCTTGATTAAATCTATCAAATATACTTGATAAATGTATGGAATCAATACCAATTCCGTTGTCCTTTATAGATATATATACTTTTTCTTCATCGTCATAAACGCTTACTAATATTTCTGTTGTAACATTCTTTTTTGAGTATTTTACCGAATTAGAAATTAAATTTAGCATTATTCTTTCCATTTTATCTACATCAACATTTACATATTTCTCTTCTATTTCAGTATCAAAAATCAAATTAATTTTTTGGTTAATTAAGTGTTCCTTTACTGATAGACTTATATCCTCAATAACTTTTATTATGTTATGTGGTTTTAAATTTAAATTAGCAAACCCAGCATCAACGTTTGTTATATCTAAAATATTGTTAAATAACCTCAGCAATCTAAAAGTATTCTTTTTAATAGTTCTTATGTAATCGTTTAACTTAAATGGATGTTTACTAGTATTATGATGCGCTAAATTTGTTTCCATAATATGTATAACTCCATATATTATAGCAATAGGTGTCCTAAGCTCATGTGAAATACTAGATAAAAATTCACTTTTTAATTTTTCCAAGTGCATTGATTCTTCAACAATTTTTTTCTTTTGCTCTAGCTCAATCTTATAAGTTAAATCTCTACCAGAACAAATATATACTCCTCTATCCTTAAGATACTTTACATTCCAATCTACTGTTCTATACTCGCCATTTTTACATAGTAACTTTACTAAAAATTCTACACCATCTTCTTCAACAATATCTTCCATTTTATTGCAAACAATATGTAAATCTTCTTTATGCATGTAATTAATGATAGATGAATGCATAACTTCATGCTCTTTATAACCTAATGTTTCTAGCATTTGCTTTCCAACTTTTTTTATGCAAAAGTTTTCATCAATTATACAAAAAAAGTCTATTGTTGTATTAAAGTATAGATTTATTTGCTCATTTGCCTCTTTTTCAAATTTCAAATTTTCTTCTAATCTAGTGTACAAAATAGCATTTTGTAGTAATATAGATATATTTCTACAAACAGCCTCCATGAACTTATTATCCCAACTATAACTATATTCTTCAGAATTGCAGCCAAAATTTATAACTCCAAAGCTTACATCGTTATAAACTAGAGGATAACACGCACAATAATAAATACCTTCAGCTTTTGTGTGCTTTGCCTTAAATTCATCATTAAACTCTAATATATTAGTCATTGGGACAGGTATTTTACTATTGAAAACATCATACATAAACTCTCTGCATAAATCAGTATTAACATACGAATCCATAAAGGTTTGGGTAACACCATAAGATGTGCAATATTCAAGCTCGTCCAGATCAAAGTTATATAAGAAAACACATATACTATCTACATTTAAAAGTGTCTTAAAATCTCTGTAAAGGCTGCTAAACAAACTTTTCAAATCAATTTTTGATGAAGCATTGTTTAGTATTTTATATATAATTGATAACTGCTCATTTTGAATTAAAAGTTCATTTCTTAGTTTTACACTTTCAGTTATATCTCTTATATTGCCAAGAATGGCAACTACCTTATTGTTTTCATCAAATACAGGGCTTTTACTCGTTTCGTAATAAACTACCTCATCACCAATAATCTGTGTATTGTAAGTGACATAAGTTTTTTTGGTGCTAATAACATATAAATCTTCTCTTCTAAATTTGTAGGATAAATTTTTATCCCACAATTCATGGTCAAACTTATGCAATACATCTTCTTTATTTATATTAAAATATTTCTCAAATATGTCATTAACAAATGTATATTTACCATTAACATCCTTTATAAAGTAAGAGTATTCTATGCTTTTACTATTATTTGAATAAATGTTAGTAAATACTTCTTCATTTATTGTAAATAGTTTAAGAATTGTTAGACATACATTATCCATAATTACAATATTCGATTTTCCATTAATCGGTATAAGTTGTTTATATTTTGAGCACAAATTTGTATTATAATTATTAATTCCACATTTTATAACATTTTCTAATGTTTTATCACAGCAAATTTGTGATATGTTCTTATATAGTATCTCATTTCTATTGTATGATAACATATCTAGTGCTGTATTATTTATGTTTAAAATTAATCCATTATCATCAACAACAACAATAATTTCACTTAGATCATTATATAATGCCTCAAAATTCAACAAAAAGTTCTTAATCACGTTTCGCTCCCCCTGCTAATATAGCCTACCGTTCTAAATAAATTGTAAGATAAAACTTTAAATAATTCTACTTTTTGTTTCTTTTTTTTCGTTATTTTTTGTATTTTTAAGAGACATAATTCGACAATTTTATTGCCTAGAAAATATTAAAAAAAGTGTTGAAAAACTTCATAAATAGTTTTTCAACACTTTTACTAATCTTCATCAATTTTTTTAAATCTCATACCAATTCCCCATACCGATACAATTGGTAAAACCTCCACATATGCATGCTTATCAATACTTGATAAGTATCTTTTAATATCTACTGATTCCTTTGGTGAACACACGCAGCACAGCTGAACCTTTTCAGTATTAGTATATGCTCCAGTTATAGTTCTAAGTGTAACACCTCTTTTTAATTTCTTCATAATATATTCGCTTATTTCATGATACTTTTCGCTTATTATTTCATGCTTGTAGAGTTTTGTGCCAACTCCAAACATCACATAATCTATTACCTTGGTAAATAAAAATTGAATTATAAGTCCGTACAAAGCAACTTTTATACCTAGAATAAAACCTGACAATATTAATATCGCTCCATCAAGTATAAGCATGATATAGCTTATATTAATAAATGGCAATAGCTTTTTTTGTATAATTTTAGATATTGTATCTGTGCCACCATATGAATAATTAAACCTTAATACAATTCCAACACCTATTCCATATAATACTGAAAAGCATACAACTACCAATAACGTATCATCTATTATAATTTCTATATTTAATTTCTGAAGTAATACTAAAAACGTTGGATAAAGTACAGATAGCATTATTATTTTCATTACTTCTTTTTTACCCATAAGAAGAAATGTTGCTATAAGTATTGCGATTGTAAAAATATAGTATATGTAAGAATAATTAAAACCTGTTACGCTTTCAAGCACAATAGACAATCCAGTGATACCACTTGTACTTAGTCCATTAGGTTTTAAGACTGAATTCGATGCAAATGCAGTTATAAAGCATCCTATAATCAAAAATGCATATTCTTTTAATATATTTTCATAACCTTTTTTTATTTCATATTTTATCATTTTTAATTTTGCTCCATCGCATTACTAGCCAACTTTTCAACAAATGAATTAAATCCTAATTCTTTTGCTAATTGTAAACATTTATTCATTTCATTAAGATTTTCTTCATTTTTATAAATTAAAGCAAGACAGTAATTAGCCATAGATCTTCTATAATAATTCCTACCATTTTCACATAAATCTATAAAAAATTCTTTTCTTTCTTCATATTTGCCTTGATATAAATCGTCGACAGCAAAAATAAATTCAATACCTTTATTATTGCCCTCTGTTCTTTTGTATGTCATAAGTGTTTCTCTAGCATTTTCAAGAAGCTCATGACCTTCTTCAACTTCTCCGCCAAATATCATTGATAAAACTAAATCTTGATAGAACAAATGTTGACCATTAGCTGGAATTTGTTTTAATTCTTTATTTAACACATGCTTTACTTCATCAAATCGTCCAGCATAAAATAATCCTGTTGCTTTTTGAAGTAAATTTATATCTCTGTCTCTTTTGCTCTGCATTTTTTGCAGTAAGATATCACATTCTTTTACGTACTCATTAGGATTTCTGTCTGAATATAATATTTTATTTAATCTATCAACTGTCTTTGTTAATGATCTATATTTATACACAAAGCGTACTATTAGTACAATTACCAAAATTAAAATAATTTTACCCATTTTACATTATATCCTCCAATTTTTATTCGTTAAATAATCTAAACAACATTTAGCCGCAAGCTTAAGTCTTTGATATTATATCATTGCAATAATATATTGTAAATATTAAACAAGCACTATTGCTAGATTTAAACATCTATATCTACCCTTTTCAATTTCAAGTTATATGACTTATACTCTGATATTGCTAATCCTATAAAACAAGATAGTATCAACATTATTTGCGGTGTTAAGCTGACAGAATCAACTACACCATGTATTAAAGTCATACATAAAATAAGCATTACAAGAATACTAAATTTATTACTTTTATCTAAAAAATATTCTTTTAAAACTCTTTTAACTATTGAAACTAATGTAATTAAAAATGTTGTAAATCCAATAATTCCTGTTTCCATAAATATTTGCAAATAGACATTGTGGCAATGCTCAATGTATTTAGTTATTATACTGCTATATGAAGTGGTATATTTAAAAAATGTGCCAAATCCTATACCTGTAAGTAAATTATCTTTTATAATTCTTATGCTTGTTTTCCACAGTTCAATTCTATATAAAAAAGAAGTATCCTCTGGTATCTTCGCTATATCCGCCCTATTCACACCTAAAACTGTATCTGTTCCAAATATAAAAATCAATACAATTATCACAAAAAATAGATATTTTTTGTCAAACAATATTCCTAAACATAAAAATGACAAAACTAGTGATACCCAGCTTGTTCTAGAAAAAGTAAAAAACAGACATATTATAGAAGATACAAAAGTAATTTTTTCAATAATATTTAATCTCTTATTTTTTGACCTGCCTAGGTTTACACATATTGTTATAATAATAATATTTATATAGAACCCAAATACATTTGGATTAAAAAATGTTGAAAACATGCGTTTTTTTAAATCAAACTCTTCAGCATCAATCCATTTTTTAGGCATAACATACATAGGATCAATCATTTGAAATACACCGATTACATATGTAATTAATGCTGTAATATAAATAATCATTAATAACTTTTCTTTATCAATGTTGTCACAATTAATTGAAACATAGGAAATGGTTAGAATACATACAAATATCATCATTCCAAAGAATGATGATATTAGAATATACTTTGAACATATTATTGATATTAAACAGGATATAGATATAAACAGTAAATACTTATTATCCTTTACATATTTTATTGTTTCATATTTTTTATTAATTAACTCTTTTAATATTAAAAATATCATATATATATATGCAAGTGGCACAAATAAAACAGAAAGAAATATTAAAAGAAATATTGTGTAACACTTTTTCATTTTTTCCTCAGTTTAATTAAATTTAACTATAAACGTACTACCTTCGCCAATTTTACTGTCTACATCTATAGTTGCTCTATGTGATTCAACTATCCATTTGGCTATGCTAAGTCCAAGACCTGTTCCGCCAAACTTTCTATTTCTAGCCTTATCACTTCTATAAAATCTATCAAATATTCGCTTTTTATCTTCATCAGAAATACCAATACCAGTATCTTTAACAGATAAAATCTTTTGTTTTTTCTCAGTGTAAAGTTTGATAATTATACTTCCCTCTTCAGTGTATTTTATTGCATTATCAACTAAAATAACCACGAGTCTTCTAATTTTGTCATAGTCGCCTTTCATTATAACATTTTCTTTAATTTCTGTCACCATATTTAAATTTTTATTTTTCGCCATAATCCGCATATTATCAGTTACATTATCTACAATCTCTGATAATGAGATTTCCATTACATCTAGCTTAGTTTCATTTGCATCAACCTTAGCTAATGTAAGTAATTGGTCAATTAAGTTTGCCATTACTCTGGTCTCAGAATATGCATTGTCTAGCCATATTTCATTTTCTACTATAGTGCCATCCTCATCTGACATCATTACATCAAGATTAGTTTGTATAACTGTAAGCGGCGTTCTAAGTTCATGAGAGGCATCTGCAATAAACTCTTTTTGCTTTTTCCATGTTTCTTTCACTGGATTTAATGCTTTTCCAGTAAATATATAACTAATAGCTAACAGAGCAATAATTCCTATTACTCCCATAAGCCAAAGAACTGTCTTTAAAAACGACCAGAAATAATTTTCACCAGAGGTCTCCTCATAAACTTGTATAACCTTTGGTGTATTTTCACTATCAATATACTTGGTATATATTCTATAGCCCACTCCATCAACTTTCTTTTTTTCAAAGCTATCCTTTTTCTCATTTAAGGATTTAACTGCTAAATCTATAATGGCTTCCGCTAAGTCTGTATCTTCGCTTTTTACATGCAATACGTTCATGGATTTATCGTATGAAACATAATTAGAGCTTAATTTTTCATTTCCAAATAAAAAAATCCTATTTTTCAGTGATGAAAAATTTCTATTTGTAAATAAATCTTCTAAAGAAACAGGATCTCTATTGTATATTTGAATTTTTAATGCTTCATTAGCCATAAGCTTACAGGTTTGATCCTCATAAACAAATTTAGTAAAATAATATATGCCTGTTGTGATAAACACCATAAATATAGTCAATATTATTCCCATATAAAAGGTTAGTTTAATGTGAAGTTTTTTAAACATAATTTGCCTTCCTTTTATTTTTCTTTAAGCATGTATCCAACACCACGAACTGTCTCAATTTTAGCATTTGTATTTTCTAGCCTTCTTCTTAAATGGTGAACATATATTTCAATATTGCTTTCAAGTATATCTGATTCCAAACCCCATATTCTATCTATAATTTGTTCACGAGTAAATACTTGTTTAGGTTTTTTAATTAGCATTTCCATAAGCATAGCCTCTTTTAATGGAACTTTATACTCTGTATTGTCAACATAAAGCATGTAGTTTTTGACATCATATTTTACATCTTCAAATTCGTATATTTCACCTATAAATTCTGTGCTTTTTCTTCTTGATAACGCTTTAACTCTAGCTATTAATTCTTTTGTTGCAAAAGGCTTAACCAAATAATCATCTGCACCAGTTTCTAGTCCAAATACCTTATCATCTACTGTATCTTTAGCCGTCAACATAATAACAGGAGTTTTGTTTCCTGAATTTCTTATATTTTTAAGTATATCAATACCATTTACACCTGGAAGCATTATATCTAATACTATTACATCATAAATGTCCTTCTTAGATAACAACAAGCCTTCTTCTCCATCATTGGCTATATCAACATCAATTTTTTGCTTAGAAAACAAAAATTTTAATGCTTGAGTTATTTTAACCTCATCTTCAACAATTAAAACTCTCATATATATTTACTCCCTTCTTATAATTCCTTTTTCATTTATGCTTAGTCTAAGAACTATCTTCTTATATTTAATTATAGAATTATTTTCTTAATTATCGCTTAATTTATTTACAAACTATTTAATACTAATCTTAATACTTGAGATTAGAAATGTATACTGCTATAATCAGTATTGTAAGGATAAAAGATTTCCATACACAAATGTTTGCGAATAATTGCATGGATATGTATATGTAAAAATTTTCACCCATATAAATAATATTATACATCAAAAGTATAAGGAGGACAATATACATTGATAAAAGGAATAATTTTTGATATGGACGGAGTGCTAATAAATAGCGAAGATCTATATAATGAATATGGATATAAATTTTTTAAAAATCTTGTACCAGATGTTGATGTAGAATTTTTAGATAGTTTTAGAGGAACAGCAACAAGATATTTAGTTAAAGCTATGGTAGAAAAGCATAACATAACAATGATACCAGAGGATAAACTATTAAAAATGCTAGACGATGGTGGAAGTTTAATATATACTCAAAATCCAAAGCTTAAGCTATGCAACGGTGTCTTAGAATGGTTAGAATATTTTTATAAAAACAACTATAAAATGACTATAGCTTCATCAACTATAACAGATAATATTGATGTAGTTGTAGAAAGATTTAATCTTCAAAAATACTTTAAAAACTACATAGGTGGCAATATGGTTAAAAAGACAAAGCCTGAGCCTGAAATTTTCTTAAAAGCGGCTGAGTTATTAGGTTTAAAACCTGAAGAATGTTTAGTAATAGAGGATTCAACTAATGGATTGAAGGCTGCAAAAGCAGCAGGTTGCAAGGCAATTGGATACCTATATGAAGGACAAAATCCACAGGATTTATCACTTGCTGATATAGTATTTGACAAATTTGGTGAAGATAAAATTCCTATGCTGGAAAAGTTTATGAAAATGAACTAAATAACAATTTAATTGAATAAGCAATAGATAAAGATAAATTATCACTTCGATTACTTTTGTCATGAATCTAAGGGAAGCAAAGCAGATAAAAAAAGTTTATGTTTCCGTAATTCGGTTTCCCTTGATTTTTATAAGGAAGGGAAAGCCTCATTAAGTCACATAAACATTTTTTATCTACTTCGCTATTCATAGCAACCGATAACAGAGAAATAAATTTCTCCAGAAAAATGAAAGGATTTTTCTTTGGTTATCTGCGTTTTTGGCAGATTCGTATACTAAACTTGCTAGTAGGCTGGGGGCATGAAAGCTTAGTAGAGTAACGCGCCAATACAGTAGAAAATCAAAGAAAAAATGTTTTTTATTTTTTCTTTGATTTTCGGTGCTATGGAAGCAAGAAATATAAAAAAAGTTTATGCGACTTCA
>DLNM01000022.1:25845-49859 GCA_002479485.1 Firmicutes bacterium UBA7510
TGCGACTTCAATGAGATTTACCAACCTTACAAAAATCAAGGTAAATCTCATTGCGGAGACAGAAACTTTTTTTATATTTCTTGCTCACCTTAAATTCGCAGTAAAAGTATATCGAAGAAACAACTTTCTACTAAGCTTTACTTACCAATGCATTATTTAAATGCTACATATCAAATATTATTTCTGATAAGCATTTAAGTCCATACTCCAAATCTTTTAATGATGCATAGGAATATGAAATCCTTAGATATTGGTTTTTTGAAAAATCATATATATTACCAGGGTTAATCAATATCTTTTTATTCAATGCAAGTGTAAACAACTTATCTGTTGATATTTTCTTATTTAATCTTAACCAAATATAAAACCCACCCTTAGGTACAGACCATGAGGCTATATCTTTAAAGTATTTATTAAGTATATCTAAAACAAAATTTCTTCTGTCTAATAGATGCTTTTTTAATCCAATTAGATGTTTTTCATACAAGCCACTTTCTAACCATTCATATAAAATCCACTGTGAAAGAGAGCTTGCACCATAATCAGTTTGCATTTTAACATCACCTAGCCTTTCAACTACTGGTTCAGGTCCAACTATCCAACCAATTCTAAGTCCCGGAGCTAATGTTTTAGACACTGTTCCTAGATATAAAATACTACCATTATCATCTAGTGACTTCAAAGGCGCTGGAGGTTCATCTTCAAGCCAAAGTTCTCTGTAAGCATCATCTTCAATTATCGGAAGTCTAATGCTCTTACAATAATTAACTAACTCAACTCTTCTTTCATTTGACATTATCATGCCAGTTGGGTTGTGAATGGTTGGTATGGTGTATAGTAATGATGAATTATCACTAGCATGATTATCTACCTTCATATTCCAGTACATAATACCACTTCTATCCATCGGAACACCAAATAACTTAACTCCAGCAGATTGAAACACCTGTAATGAATTCAAATATGATGGTAACTCAACATACACTGTTGAACCCTTTCTCAACATGCATACAGAAATAAGCTGCAAAGCTTGTAGTGAGCCCGAAACTATAAGTATTGAGTTAGGAGATACATTAATTCCAAAGCGTTTGATATATTTACTTATTGCTTGTCTTAATTCTAAAAGTCCCAAAGGCCCTAAGTAGTTAAGTTTTACATTGTTCTCTTGCACTCTTTTAATTATTTCATCGTTTAAAATATTAGGTATAAGCTCCGGTGAAAGTTCTCCAGTTCCAAGCCTAATAATGCCTTCTTCAAATTCTTGCTTATTAATAGTTTGTATAGTTCCTATATTAGATTTAAAGCTACCAGACTTAATATAACTACTCCAATTTGGAGGCGCTGAAGACATAAGCAGTGACCATGTATTATTTATTATCCTTGTTCCTCCACCAGCAGTTCCCTCAATAATCCCTGTTGCTTTTAGCTCATCCATAGCTTGCACTATAGTACTTCTATTAACATTAAAAAAAGCAGCAAGCTCTCTTTGAGATGGCAGTTTACTACCTATAACCCAATCACAGCAAGCGACCTTTGAGTTTACATAATCAACAATTTGCTTATAAATTGGTGTATTGCTATTTTTATCTGGTACAAAATTAATTTCTTCTAATTTAATCTGAGAATTTGACATAAAAACCTCTAGTAAATTTTACTTTATTTTAGTATATAACTTGGTTGGGCGCCAGTCAATACTTGGTAGGATACAATTTTGTTTAAAAGCTTTATAATAAGCAAAAAGGAGGAATGAATATTTATGTTAGATATTTTATTAAAAGGCTTTGCTATAGGAATAGCGTATGTCGCACCTATAGGGATGCAAAATTTATATGTTATAAATACTGCAATGTCTCAAAGTAAAAAAAGAGTTTATCAAGTAGCAATTATAACTATTTTATTTGATATATCATTAGCATTGGCATGTTTCTTTGGTATTGGAGCAATAATTGATAATGTTGAAATTTTAAAAACTATAATATATGGTATCGGATCACTAGCTGTAATTTGGATAGGTATATCACTTATAAAATCAACTCCTAATATGCAAAGTAACAATATTGATTTAAATATGCCAATAAAAAAGGTTGCATTATCATGTTTTCTTGTAACGTGGGCAAATCCTCAAGCATTAATCGATGGAACTCTTTTGTTTGGTGGTTTTAGAGCTTCGTTGCAAGCTAATTTTTCAACATTTTTTATAATTGGAGCTTGTTTAGCCTCAGCTACTTGGTTTTTGTCACTAGCAACAATTGTTAGTATATTTAAAAATGCAATTAATGAGAAAGTTATAAAGATTATAAATATTGTTTGTGGAGCTATACTTATATACTATGGCTTAAAACTTGGGTATAATTTCATATTAGAAATTGGTCTTTTTTAAAAAACATGGAACAAATTTTATTTCTTATCGTCTAATTTTGTGTAAAAGCAAAATTTATTACATAAAGAAAGGAATAAGATTATGAACAAAAAAATTACAAGAGGATTAGCAACAGGATTAATAATGCTTACAAGTATGGGAGTAGCTTTTGGAGCTGGTACACAATTCGAAATAAAGGCAACGATGGATAGCGGAGTTAAAATAATGTACAAGGATAAAGCTCAGAAGCTTGTTGATGTAAATGGGGAAATTAAAGATCCTATCATGTATAAAGGTACTACATATATCCCTATTAGAAGTGTTGCGGATATTTTTGGAGTAGGTGTTGATTGGGATAATGATAATAGAAAGGTTTTATTAGAGGATAATGTGACATTATCATTAGAAAATGATTCACTTGAAACAATAATGGAATCAGTGTACTCAAGAATTAAAGAAAAACCAATGATGCTAGCAAACACTGTTGTAACAGATGAAAATTCAAAATACTATTTGGGACTTGAATCATTAAAAGGTGCAGAAGCTTTAGCATCAGAACCAATGATAGGCTCTATAGCACACTCAGTTGTTTTACTTAGAGCTCCTGAAGGTAGTAACATAGAAGCACTGAAAAAAGAAATAAAAGAAAAAGTTGACCCAAGAAAATGGGTATGTGTTGGTGTTGAAAAAGATAAGGTAATAGTTGATAATATCGGCAATTTGATAATTATGATTATTGATGGAGCAAATCCTACAGAAATACACGAAGGTTTCCTAAAATTAAAATAATGAAATATCATAAAAGATTACTTTTAATAATTGGTATATCTGCTGTTTTACTTGTAGGATCAATCTTAGCATTTACATCATGCAGTAAGAAACCTTCTGAAGACACTAACACATCAATAAATGATAACCTAGATGGCAATAACAGCTCAGATGGTGAACAGAATAATAATTCTGAAAAGGATAAAGACAATAATAACGAAGATGACAAATCAACTGAAGATAAAAAAGATGAAATTGATGGTAGTAAAGATGATAATGTAAACAGTGAAAATAACTCACAGGATAAAGAAAATTCAAATACCGACAAAGATAATATATCTTCAGGTAATAAAGATAACAACCAGTCATCAAATAACAACAATAATTCTGGCAACACCACTCCGCCTGATAAGGGTGAAGATAATGCTGGCACGGGTAATATGGAAATAAATAAAGAAGGCATCTATGCTATAAATAATCATTATTTCAAATCAATTTACCCACTTGATGAAAAATCAGTTTTAAAAGCTGCAAATTATATGAAAAGCTTGCAAGAAACATATCTAACAGAAAACAATAAAGTTTTTTATGCTGTAATTCCAGATAAAACCTACTATGACAAATCATCAAGCTATGATAAGCTCGATTACGATAAAATGGTTAGTATACTTAATGAAAACATAAAAAATATGGAATATATTAAGCTAAAAGACTTATTAAGTTTAGATGATTATTACAGAACAGACAACCATTGGAGACAAGAAAAAATAATTGATGTTGCAAATAGAATTGGAGAAAAGTTAAATTTTAAAATTAACGCTAATAATTTTGAGAAAAAATCTTACTCTGGCTTAAAAGGAATGTACTCTAAGTATGTAACTAATGCTAAAGATAAGGAAGAACTTCAATATCTAACAAATGATCATATAACAAATGCCACTGTAGACAATTATCAAAATAAAAATTTTACAAGCGTTTATGATACAAATCGTTTAAACACTGACATATCATATGATGTATTTTTATCAGGTGCAACACCATTTCTTACAATTACAAACTCATCAGCAAACAGTGATAAGGAGCTTGTAATATTTAGAGATTCATATACAAGTAGCTTAGCTCCACTATTAATTAGTGAATATAGTAAAATAACTCTTATAGATACTAGATATATGGCTAGCACATTAATCAAAGATTTTATTGAATTTAATAATCAAGACGTATTATTTTTATATAGCTCCGCTATTATAAACAATAGCACAATGTTGAAATAAAATATTTTTAATATAAAAAAGCAAGATTAACTTGCTTTTTTATTTTATATTATTAGCTTATCAAGTATCCTAGTATGAAATTTAATTGAATATCTATTCATATAATGTTAGAATAAATTTAAACATGGAGGAATTTATTATGAAAATTGAGCTATTAGACAATGATGTTTATAAAGGAAAAAAGTTATTATTTAAATATAAAACAGGATATTTTTACGATATCGAGACTAAAGAAAATGAAAATAGTTTTGGTTTTTATCTTGTTAAAAAGCCCTTTAATAAAACAATAGAGAAACAGTTTGAGGATATACTTTTATCAGATTGGCTTGAAAATCCTATGCTTTTTGGAGCAATTGAAAACGGAAATATAGTAGGTTATTTAGAATTAAGTCACGAGCAGTGGAATAACAGAATGAGAATTTCAAACATTTTAATTGAAGAAGCCTATCGTGGTCATGGTATAGGAAAAGCATTAATGGAAAAAGCCTACTCTACAGCTGTTGAGAAAAAAGCAAGAATGCTTATTTTAGAAACACAGGCATGCAACTATAATGCAATTTCATTTTATAGGTCTTGCGGACTTTCAATTATAGGATTTGATTTATTTGCATATACAAATCAAGATATTGAAGGTAAAGAATTTCGCATTGAAATGGGAAAAATTATAGTTTAATTATAAATGTCTCTATTATATTACGCAACTTCAAGTTGCGAAAAAGAAACCTACACATGGTAGACTATAATAATATAAAAGAGTATAGTAGCCTCAAGGAGGTTGAACAAATGAAATTATCAGATAAAATTCAATTATTAAGAAAAATTTATGGATATTCTCAGGAACAATTAGCAGAGCTGTGCAATGTGAGTAGACAAGCAATATCAAAATGGGAAATGGATATTTCATTGCCCGATGTTGATAAAATAATTTTATTAAGTAAATTATTTAATACTTCTATTGATGTATTGCTAAAAGATGATTTAGAGATTAGTTATGTAAAGGAAAATCACTCATGTAGTACATTAACAGAATCAAATAAAGTACAAAGTCTATATACAGGTATAATAATAAAGGAAAGTCTTGAAGATGAATTAGTTCTTGACTATGTATATGTTAATAAAGTTGAATTATGGAAAACCAAAAGCACACCAAAATACTGGACAGCAGTATATTTCACTTCTAACGATGAAAACTTACCAGACTTATTATCAAAGTCACTTATTGCTGATAGTACAAAAGGTGGGAACTGGTTTATTGATTTAAAAATCAGAAATACTAAGATTATAGTATTTAAAAACAAAATACTAAAATATGAAATAGGAAATTCAAAACAAAAAGACTATGTATGTAATGAATGCAGAAAATTAGGTATTTCCGATAATGAAATGAATTGGGAAGAATAATGATATACATATTAAAATGTTAATAAATATGAACAGCCTTTTAAATAAAGGCTGTTTTTTATTGTTTCAAAGCATATATTTATCGTACTACAATAAATATATGTTGACATACATTATAGTTTGTGATATTTTTGTATTAAAGAAATTTATAGTAGAAAAAAATCATTTCACACTTAAATTTAGGAGGTTATTATGTCTAATTCTTTTACAAACTCAAAATTATATAAAATACTTTATTTATTACTTAATGTTGGTCTTTGGATAGCAATCGCACTATCCTGTTTTAGTTTAATTATCTTATTTTTCAATCAAAATCAAACATTTATGACATCTGGATTATCATTTGATGGTTTTCTTATTGTTCATAATAACATTTCTGAATCCTATGATTTGCATTGGTTATTCATTATTATAACATTAACAACATATTGCTCAGGCATTATATGTATTTGGATGCTGCGAAATATTGTTAATTCGTTAAAAATAAACTCACCATTCACTCTAAATAATGTAAAAAGAATGAGAATCATTGGATGGACACTTTTTATCGAGGCTTATCTAAAACAGTTATTAAATTATCTGTATGTAAATGAATTGAGCAATTGGTACATCAAAAACGGAATCGAACCTATATTGCAATCTAGATTTAACATTTTACCAGATAAAATAGTTTTAGTACTATGTATACTCATTTTAGCTGAAATCTTTAAATATGGATGTATTTTGCAATCAGAGCATGATTCTACAGTTTAGGAGGGATGATATGCCTATTATTATACGACTAGATAGAGTTATGGCTGATAGAAAAGTATCATTAAACGAATTATCTGAACGCGTTGGCATCACAACAGCTAATCTTTCAAACCTTAAAAATGCAAAAATTAGCGCAGTAAAGCTTAGTACGATGGAAGCAATTTGCCAAGCGCTTAACTGTCAACCTGGAGATTTATTTGAGTTTGTCCCTCCGTTAGATAATATGTAAAATGGAATGGTAATAGCCATTCCACTTTTTATTTACAAAATTAACAATTTAATATTCTGTGTTTATAATTAGACCATCAATAAACTTTCGAATATTTACTTTTCCAGAATATGAGGATTTTCCTCTAATAAGATCCATTTCTGCTTTTATTTCTTCAAAATTAAACAGACTATTTGAATACATTATAAAAATTTCATTTAGATTATCTTCAATTCCTAAATGTGCTATGTTAGACATACCCTTTGCAACAGCACGTCTTATTCTTTGCTCCATGCTTTTAGAATTTACATTGAAAATTTGACTTAATTCAATTAAACTTGTATCTGACATACATAAATTCTTATCAATTAAATATTTACATATGCTTATAATATCACTAGACCCCTTTTCTCCTGTCATACCCAATTTATTTAAAGTAAACTGAACTTTTTTTAATTTTGATTTTGTTATATCTTCATTGTTTTGTATGGCGGATAACATGTTATGTTCAGAATCATTTATAAAAATACTTTTAATATTTTGTATTGTATTTTTATATTTGATTTTTTCTGCTACATTGTTTATAACTGTTTTAACTTCTATGGAGTTAATAGGCTTATTTATATAAAAATCCACACCTGCCGCATAAGCTTTACCTATAAGATCTTTAGAAGAAACTTGAGATATCATAATAAAGTTTAAATCACTATTTATATTTGAAAGCTCTTTAACAACAGATATTCCATCTTTACCATGCATTAATAAATCTATTAAAACAATATTAGGTGACAAAGCGCTTATTTCTTCAATACAATCATTACCATTTAAGGAATAGCCACACACTGATCCTAAATCAAAATCTTCTATTATATTTTCTAGCATTTTAATAACAGAAATGTCATCATCAATTATATATATTTTCAATTAAGCCTCCATAATTATACAGTTTATCTATAAATCACAGTAATTATACAATATATTTTTTTAAAAAACAAATTTTTATAGAAATATATTTTTATTTTTTTACTATAAATTTTTTATATGCTATAATAATGAAAATAGGAGAGGTTTATATGGAAAAAGTTAAGAAGCATTTTATTATAATTATTGCTATTACACTATTAGGAGAATTATATTTTTACCCAATAAATGGAAGCTTTAGATTTTCTATAGGTGTTGTTGCACTTAATATAGTTTTATTAGTAATTGACGATTTTAATGAAATCAAGTTATCTATATTTACTGGATTTTCTGTGCTTATTTTAAGAATTTTTTTAGGCATTATCACAACTAATAATGGCACAATAGAAATAATAGTTACTAACTTACCTGCATCCATTTATTACATGTTGTACGGAATTATAGCTTATGCTATTTCATTAAGGAAACATAGAGATAACCCATTAAGAGTAATATTATCATTATTTTTGATAGATGCTTTATGTAATATAATTGAAGCTACTATAAGACAAGACCTTAATCTTACACTTTTTAAATTTATTCTATTAATTGGACTTATAAGAAGTATTGTTGCCTTTGGATTTTATATTATTGTTGAATCACAAAAAAACATAATTAGAAAAAAAGAACATCAGAAAAGATACATACAGTTAAATACACTGGTATCAAATATACAGGCTGAATTGTTTTATTTAAAAAAATCTACTAATGATATTGAAAACGTAATGAATTTAAGTTATTTATTATATGAAAATATTAAAGATAATGATAAAATAAATCAAGATGCCTTAAATATTGCTAGAGAAGTACATGAGATAAAAAAAGATTATTATAGAGTATTAAATGGATTCGAAAATTTCCTAAAGGAATTTGCTAAGGGTGAATCAATGAGTTTTAAAGATATTGCCTTTATTATAGAGGGAAATAGTAAAAGATATATAGAAGAAAGAAATAAAAAAATAGAATTTAGTATTGTAATAAATGATAATATATATATCAACAAATATTATTCCATATTTACAATTCTAAATAACTTAATTACAAATTCAATTGATGCTATTGAAGAAGATGGATATATTAAAATAGTTCAGGATATTATTGAGGAAAATATAATTTTTACTGTTATAGATAATGGTAAAGGAATTGGAGATACGTTGACTCCATATATATTTAACCCAGGCTTTACTACAAAGTTTAATAAAAATACTGGCATCCCATCCACTGGTATAGGACTATCTCATGTAAAAAATATTATGGATGAACTACATGGTGATATAAAAATCAATTCAAATAAAAAAGAAACTGAATTTATAATGTCAATTCCGTTACATTCCTTAAAAATACAATAAAAAAGTAAACTGCGTTCACTCTATGATAATTTATTATCACAATAAATATATTAACTCCAAAAAACTACAAAAATAAGAAAATTATATAAGTAGTTTTTTGGAGTTTTTTGGAGTTGTTTGTAATTTAGATATATAATTAACAGAAACAAAGGAAGTGATTATTTTAAATTATATGAAAACGATTTTACAAAACTGCATTTTGATACTACATTTAGGAGGTTAACATGGTAATAGAAATTAATATGATTCAAACTGTTTGTGTTGGAGTTTTAGTATATTTACTAGGTGATTTTTTTGTTAAGAAAGTTTCAATATTCAGAAAATATTGTATTCCAGCACCTGTTATAGGCGGTCTAATTTTAGCAATTATTAATCTAATAGGAGTACAAACTGGAGCATTTTCTTTTAAATTTGATAATACATTAAAAGACTTTTTTATGATAGCATTTTTCTCAACCATAGGTTTTAGTGCAAGCTTAAAAATTATTAAACAGGGTGGTATAGCAATCGTTATTATGTTTATAGTTTCAGTGCTAATGCTTATAATACAAAATGTATGGGGAGTTACTATTGCAAGATTTTTTAACATAAATCCATTGTTTGGACTATGTGCAGGTTCTATCTCACTAATGGGTGGAGTTGGCTCTTCGGCTGCATATGGGCCTATTATGGAGGCAAACGGTGCTGACGGAGCATTGGCAGTTGCTATTGCATCCGCAACATTTGGTTTAGTTATGGGAGGATTAGTATCGGGACCTATAGCAAAATTTTTAATAGACAAAAAGGACTTATTAAAAAAGGCACAATTAAGCGATAAAGCAAATATTTCTAAAAACATTGATTATTCAAGCTTAGAGGTGGAAGATGATGATCCTGAAATTATTAGAACAAGCGAACTTAGCAAGGGATTTTTCATGATTGTAATTGCAATGGGAATTGGTACAGTTATAACAATGCTAATAAGCAAAACTGGCTTAGTTATACCAGCATATATTGGTGCTATATTTGCTGCAGCTATTATTCGTAATGTTGCAGATGGTAAAAAAGTTGAATTACCACATGCTGAAATAGCAGTACTAGGTAATATCTTCTTAAGTGTATTCCTTGCAATGACAATTATGTCCTTAGAAATTTGGAAAATCGCAGGTATGGCCTTACCACTAATAACAATACTAATTGGTCAAGTAATATTGCTAGTTTTATTTGATATATTTGTTGTTTTCAAAGCAGCGGGAAAAGATTACGACAGTGCTGTAATGACTGCTGGTTTCTACGGATATGCAATGGGAGCTACACCAAATGCTATGGCAAGTATGTCTGCAGTTGTAGACAAATATGGACGTCCTTCGCCTAAAGCATATTTTACAATTCCTATAGTAGGAGGGTTCATCATAGACTTAACAATGTCTCTTTTAGTAATAGGTCATATGAATTTAATACTTGCAGGAATACTTTAAT
Source organism: Firmicutes bacterium UBA7510 (assembly GCA_002479485.1). Classification (GTDB taxonomy): domain Bacteria; phylum Bacillota; class Clostridia; order Tissierellales; family Sedimentibacteraceae; genus UBA1535. The sequence continues at coordinate 36,376 of DLNM01000022.1, forward strand.
TATACACAATTACAATTTTCTTTAAAAACAATAATGATATATTATTCTTATGAAATATAAGGGGGTGGTACTAATACCATCCCCTTTTTTAATAATTATTTATTTATATTCATTCTACAAATTAATACATTTTGATTAAATGCAAATTTATCCTTACTTAAGCCTATATAGTCATCGCCTAGCATTTCATATATATTACCGCCCATCGAAAACTCAGGTAGTTTACCTATATATTTTCCATTTTGCATTAAATATGACATTTGAACAGGAGTAGCGTAATCTCCATTATTGGTACAATCTCCTCCACTTGCCATTATAACAAATATAACAGGTTCATCACCAACTAGTTCGACAAAAGTTTCATCTGCTTTTTTTACATTAATATTCATCACACCTAATGTTGGTACATCATCATAGGAAGCACTTGCTGAAGCAGTATTCATTACACTAAATTCCTTGCTGTTTTTCTTATCGGTGTAGCCTCTTAATATAACACCATTTTCTATTAAAGAGCATACATCATTTTCTAGAACACTACCCTCTGCATCAAAGAAAGGTATATGAAATGCTTCATCACTTAAATCACCATAAAATGTAAAGTTATCATTAAACGCTTTAGTACCAACTTTGTTATTAAACATTGAAGTACCTCTTCCAAGTGATTCACCGTTTAATGACTCATATATTTTATCCAAAGCCTCATTACTAATTACTACAAGAGCCTTCTTTAAATCAGGTAATTCAACTTCATTATTAAACGCTTTCAATTGCTGTCTTGTCTCATTTAATATTTCTTCAACATTAAATTCTCTACCTTGATAAAAAACCCCACTATCAAAGATATTTACAGAATTAGCATGCTTAAAAATCAATTCTAAAATTACACTTCTATCATAATTTATATATTCAAGATTTTCATCGTTTTTTAAAACAACTTCTGTTTCTATAATCTTTATTTTATTACTAAATATAAATTCTGGAAACTCTGTTCTAATAGTTTCTAGAAATATTTCAGATTTCTCAACAAATTGTTCTGGCGATAAATCTAATATTCTTAAATCTCGTGTTCTTTGTGCATTTTTAGATACCTCATAATCATATGGTATCTTAAGCTCTAAGTTTTTTGTTGCTCTTTCCCAAGTATCCTCTGTTGCTTCTCCAAATGTTCCAGCAACTCCTATATATCCATTCTTGTATACACGACAGCCAGATTTAGTAATATTTTTCTTCCTAATTGAATCTATACTCGTTTGTGTAACATTTAAAGTAGTTTCATACAACTTTATTTGATATAATTCTTTTATCATCATAATCCTCCTACTGAACCTTTATTCCATTTACACGTACATATGGTCCGCCAAAACCAACACGTAGCGGATATTGTTCCATTTTTCCACAGCCACCTAGTACAAATGATTTTAATTCAACTGTATCTGATAACCCATCTATTTCATTTAGAGTTTTCATAACATTACCAGATATAACTGAAATTTTAACTGGTTCTGCAATTTTTCCATCTCTTATCATATATGCTTTTTTTGGAGCTATAGTAAATGTAGTCATACCTGAGCCATGCAATATATCTTCAATATAAATTCCATTTTTAACTTCCGAGAAAAGTTCGTCTTTAGTATATTTTCCAGCACCAATATATGTAGTAGTCATACGCACAATTGGTTCGAATTCAAAGCTCATAGCACGAGCATTTCCTGTTGCTTCTTCTTCCAAAGCAGCAGCAGTATACGCACTATGTAAACGTCCTGTTAAAATACCATTTTTAATTATGTAATTTTCCTTTGCTTCACAACCTTCATCATCAAAAGGAACATATCCTGAGCCTTCTATACAACCTGTGTCTATGATATTTAGTATATCCGAACCTACTTTACTACCAATTGCCCATTCTTTTTTCATAGTTTCATCACCAATCATAAAATCAGACTCACTTTTATGTCCAAAACTTTCATGGGCAAATACTCCAGCTGTTTCTGGGGACAAAACACAAGTATATTCTCCTGGAACTACAGAAACTGCCTTAGAAGCATATTCTAAATCCTTTTCTATTGCTTTTCTAACTAAATCTTGATGTCCACTTAATTCATCAAAAGACATTTTATATATATCCTCTGAGCCTTTATGCGGCAGATCATTAGCCATCAAAGTATAGCGTATTGAAACAGCACAATTTTGGGAATCAAAAGTAACATCTGCTCCAATACTTGAGATAATACGCTTTTTAGTGTAATTATCTACATAATATAATTTTGAAGATTTTATTTCTTCATATTCATCCAGCAAAGGAAGATAAGTGTTTAATATCTCAACTTTATCTTTATTAGAAACTTGTGATATATCATTATCTTTATACTTTAAACAAACTTTATTATGAACTTCTAATCTTTTAACTACCTCATTATCAAGTATATTCGGATTAGCTACTGCCATATTAGCTAGTGAGTCAATTTCTTTTTGGATGTCATCTAGATTAGTTATTGAACTATAGTACCACCTAGAACCATCAAATACTCTAACCATTGCTCCGCTTTCAACTTTAGTTTTATTTTGCACTAATACTTTGTTCTCATAGTAAATAGTTGTAGCGAATACGTTTTCAAGCCTCACATCTGTGTACAAATCTTTTGGGAACTTATACATTGTTTTTCCTCCTAATTAAATTGTTATAATTTACATTATATATAAATAATTATAATATATGTTTTTAAAGTTATCAATTGAATATTTATATATTACGTTGTCTATTCAACTAATATTAATTATTAAATTTTTCTACACCCCAAAAGCTTAAAACTTTATCACCATCGTACTCTACTTTGTATGTCTCATCCAAAAGTTCATTTTGAAAAGTATCTTCTGATATTGGATATATAAGAAATACATTGCATTTGTTTAACCTAAAATACAAATTATCATCATTCTCATAAACTTCAATATAGCTACAATTATTCATGTCAATATAATTGCAATGAACTAAATTTCTATAGTTTATATAGTATCCGGTAGCCATATTTTTTATTATTTTTTTACCTTCATCAACATATGTATAATTCATATTTAAAGGTTTAAAAATATTTTCATTTAAAAATTCTTCATAAGACAAACCTGAAACTTTTTCTATTATCAAGCTTAGTAAAAAATAGCCTGAGTTGCAATATTCATAATCAGTTCCAGGCTCAAAACTAAGCGTTTTATCTTTAAATAGTGATATCATTTCATCATTGCTTAAATGCAAATTATATATTTTAGTATGTGAAAGCTCAATATTTGAGTAGTTAAATATACCAGATGTATGAGTTAACAAATGATAAAGAGTAATATTTTTATTAAAATTTGTAACTTTAGGAAAGTAGTCTAATAATTTATCACTTAGCTTTAACAATCCTTTTTCCTCTAGCAATAATACTGCAGCAGCAGTAAATTGCTTACTTATAGAATAAAGCTTAAATACAGTATCTACGGTATTTAAAACACAATGTTCAGCACTTGCAAATCCATATCCCTTTTGAAAAATAATATCATCACCTTTCTTAACAGACACAGTACCACTAAACAAAAATTCATCATTATATTTATCCATATAGCTATTTAATTCACTTCTTTTTAATTTAATATTCATATATTCTCCTCCAAAAAAATAAAATCATCATTTGTCACCAAATAATGATTGATTATTTACATATATAAATAGCAATAGTAAAAGAAATATTAAACTATTGTTAAAAATTATTTGAAATAATAAAAAATCTATATTTGGGCAACAAAACGTAACCTAACAAATAGGCACTATTATGTTTTTAATACAATATAGATTATCTAATCATTTCACACCTCGTATGTATTTTCTGATATTATACAACAATAATGAATATTTGTAAATATTTACTAATCAAATTAATTGGCATTACTTTTTTGGTTTAAGTTTCAACTTAATTTTTACGTTTATGTTTACTATAGCAAATATATATGGTAGAGTATTATTTATATGTTTAATTTTGGAAATAAGGAGATGATATTAATGGAACTGCATGAAATGAGTGCAAAAGAGCTTTCAAAACTGATAGCAGATAAAAAGATAGGTGTAGAAGAGTTAACAAGATGTTATTTAGAAAGAATATATAAATATGATGGGCATGATGGATTAAATTCAATTGTTGAAATGAATGAAAACATAATCAGTGAAGCAAAAAAATTGGATGATACGAAAAATAGAACAGGAGATATGTTTGGATTACCTATACTTGTAAAAGATAATATTGATGTCGCCGGTATGCATACAACAGCAGGCAGTCTGGCACTAGAAGATAATATTGTTGTAAAGGATGCTCATATTATAGAAAACCTAAGAAAAAATGGAGCATTAATTCTTGGAAAAACAAATATGACTGAATTTGCAAATTTCACTTCTTCTGAAATGAAAAATGGATATAGTTCAAGAGGAGGACAGGTAAAAAATGCATATATTAGGGAAAAAGAATCCGGAGGTTCAAGTACGGGTTCTGCTGTAGCTATGTCAGCAGGATTTTGTGCAGCTGCTATAGGAACAGATACTAATTTTTCAATAGTAGGTTGTGCAACAGAAAACGGTGTAACAGGATTAAAACCCGCATATGGTTCATTATCTACAAAAGGAATTTTACCCATATCGCATACACTTGATATGGTAGGCCCTATAACTCGAGATTTGTCAGATGGAATATTGACTTATTCATGTATGAGAGATACAAAATTACCACAAATTAATCCGATGTCACCAAAAAACATTAAGCTAGCTATAAATATATTTGATAAAGAAGAAGTTTCTGATGCACAGTTGAAAAGATATGAAAATTTATATTCTAAGCTATCTGGAGATGGTGTTTCACTCGATGAAATTACCAATCCCGGCACAGACAGTATTGGGGATATTATGATATACGAATTTAGTCATTATGTTGATGAATACTTGAGAAATTCTAAATCAAAATATAAAAAGCTAAGTGAAATACTTAAATTCTATGAAAACAATCCAAAAACAATGATGAAGTATGGATGTGATATTTTAAAAAAGGCTGTAGAAAATACTTCAGGTAAACTCAATGAAAAAGAATATCTTGATGCGTTAAATGAAAGAAAAAGATTGCGTGAAGCATTAATATCTGATATTTCAAAATATGATGCTGTCATTTTATCTGGTCTCAGCAATATAATGAATTTTGTAGGTTTTCCTTCAATTGCAATAAGACTTTGCATGGCACACGATGAAACACCAAGAAGCGTGATACTTTATGGTGTTGATGAAAAGAGATTGTTTGAGGCAGGGCTACTGCTTGAAAATTACTGTCCCCCATTAAGAATGCCTAATTTAGAAAAATAGTTAACAACTTTAAAATAAAGTCTCAATAGAGTTAGATTTAAAATTTCGATAGAAGATATTTTTATTTTTGATTGACGTCCCCATTATGAGCATGATTTAGCAAATTGTTAGTATTTTAAATCTTACATTAAAAAAGTGCTGAATTTCAGCGCTTTTTATACAAGAACTTATTTTTTATAAGTTCTTTTTTATTACATCATTCCTGGCATCATGTATTGGTATATCAGGTAGTGTTTTATGTTAATTTACGTGCAGTTTAAACAAAGTTTTGTTTATTTTTTATAAGTTTTATCAACATTAAAATGGCTGTTCACCAAATTGGTAAACAGCCTGTGAAATTATCTTTATTTTTTTATATAATTTATTTTTCTACGCCATCATAGCAAAGTCCGAATGCTTTACCTGGAATAAATTCTCCTTGTCCCTTTTTGCCTGTATATTTTCCTGCTTCAACTATCAATTCGCCTCTTAGATATACCTTTTCAGGTCTTCCTACTTGCTCAAATCCTTCATAAGAGTTGTAATCAACGCCTTGTAAGCTTGTCTCATTTGAGATTATTGATTTGTGATTTGGATTGTATAGTACGATATCAGCATCATAGCCTATGCCTATATGTCCTTTTCTGTCTCCTATACCATTGATTTTAGCAGGTGTAGTTGCAAATAAATCAACTAATTGTGATCTAGTTATCTTTCCTGTTTCAACCCCTGAAGTCCATAACACTCCCAATCTGTTTTCAAGACCTGGTGCACCGTTTGGGATATTTCTAAAGTCATCCTTACCCATATGCTTTTGTTCTGCCCAGTTAAATCCGCAGTGGTCAGAGCTTATTGCATTTAACCAACCATTTTTAATTGATGACCATAGATAATCTATATCATCTTTTTCTCTAAGTGCTGGCGAACAAACATATTTAGCACCTTGGAAATTAGGTTTTGCAAGATTTTCTTTTTCAAGATTTAAATAGTGAGTACATGTTTCACCATATACTGGAAGACCCTCATCTTGAGCACGCTTTATAGCATCAACTGCACCTTTTGTAGATACATGAACTATATATAAAGGAGCATTTGTAAGTCTAGCAATGTTGATAGCTCTTTCAGTAGCCTCAGTTTCCACCATCGGAGGTCTTGATACTGCATGATAGTATGGCTCAATATTTCCTTTTTCAACACATTCTTTTTGTAAAACATCTATTAGGTCAGCGTTTTCTGCATGCACCATTATAGTAACTCCAGCTTCTCTAGCTTTCATCATTGATTTAGCGATTACGTCATCATCACAATGGAAGAACATTCCCTTATATGCCATAAACAATTTTACTGTTGGATATCCTGCCTCTGGAAGCTTTTCGATTTCATCATAAACTCCTGTTGAAGGGTCTGTGATTATTCCATGAAAAGAATAATCAACCATAGCTATTCCTTCAGCATTTTCTTTTCTATAATCATCTATTGTATCGATTAAACCCTTACCTTTTACTTGGTTTACGAATTCTATAACAGTTGTTGTTCCACCTACTGCAGCAGCATTTGATGTTTCAAATCCTCTTACCTTTGAGCCGTTAAATTCAAATGAAAAGTGAACATGTTGGTCAACTCCACCAGGAAGTACGTACATACCTTGTGCATCTACTGTTTCTTTGGCATTAACATTTAGATTTTTTCCCATCGCTACTATTTTCCCATTTTCCACCAAAATATCACTTTTGTACTCTTCCATAGCATTAACTATAGTACCGTTTTTAATTAATAAACTCATCTTCAATATTCTCCTTTAAATTTATTTTATAGCAAATTCCTTTTAGGAACAGCAATAATATACTTTTAATTATTTTTAACTGTGTTATTTTTTAATATAGCAGAATCAATAAAAGCTCCTAATTTTACTGAAATTATTCCTATAATTAATCCTACTGATGTAACTACTATTGAGTGAAACAGGTTTCCTGATGCAAAGTAAATATTACAGCTTACAAATGTTACAGAGCATACTTTAAACCATGAAACATTTTGAGCATATGTCATAACAAATCCAAGAACAACAACTACTAATGCTGATGTTATTCCTGATGTGTTTAATGCAGTTTGTGTATATGCAGTTAAAAATGCCAAAATAGGACCTAATACTATAGGCGGAAAACTTTTTTTACATGCTTCAAAATCTCCTCCCGTGAAAAAGAATAGTGACCATCCGATAAACCCAGGCCATGCAGGCACTCCAAGCTTTTCAGCAATTATAACCCATATACCAGATAACAAACCTACTGATATGGAAATTCCTAAGTTTTTCTTAATTTAAAACAACTCCTTTTTTATAGTTTATTTATTATTCACTGGCAAGCTTAATTACTGAACTTAACAGCAAATCACATCCTAATTTAATGTCTTCAAATTTAGTAAGCTCCTGTTCACAATGACTAAGTCCTTTGATACTTGGAACAAATATCATACCTACATCAGTCATTCCCGAAAGCATAGCTGCATCATGTACTGCACCGCTATGCATAATTTTGAAACTGTACTTATTTTCCAACGCAGTTTGTTGAATTGTATCGATAACATTAGATGAAAGTCTCACAGCATCTGATTCACCAATCAAATCTATGCTATAATTAAGACCACGATTTCTTGATACTTCTTCTACCTTATTGACTAGTTCTTTAGCAACTATATCCATACCTCTAGCTTCTACATCTCTAATGTCTACGTTAAATTCTATCTGTCCTGGAATAACATTTGAGCCATTTGGTTTACAGTGAATTTTCCCTACTGTTGCCACTGTACTCTCAAATGCTCTTTCAGATGCAACCCTTTCCATATGAATAATAATTTCAGCAGCTCCTACCATTGGATCCTTCCTTAATTTCATTGGCGTGGAGCCTGCATGATTGGAAACTCCGTTTAATATTACTTTGTAGGTTTTCATTCCTGCTATGCCTTGAACTATTCCTATAGGAATTTGCTCTGTATCAAGTATTCCACCCTGTTCCACATGAAGTTCAATCATCGCTTTTACTTCTTCTTTCTTTAATAAACTTTTCTCCAGGTTGTCTACATCTAATCCAAAGCTTTTCATTACTTCATAGGCAGTTTTGCCTATGTCATTTTTAATCGTTTTTAAGTATTCAAGATTATATGCACCAGTTAAAATTTTACTTCCAATCATAGTAGTTCCGAAGTTTGAACCTTCTTCTTCTGCAAATATAATCAGCTCTAGTGGATTATTGAGACTTACATTGTTTTCTTTTATTATTCTTATTACTTCCAATGCAGTCACAACTCCAGTGAGTCCGTCAAATTTTCCTCCATTAGCAACTGTATCAATATGAGAACCAATCATTATAGATGGTTTATCTTCATTATTATCAATATACTTTGCTCTAATGTTACCTACGCCATCCACTTTTATAGATAGGTTAAGCGCTTTCATCTCATTCATCAGATATTCTCGCACCTGCCTATCTTCTTCACTGTAAGAAAATCTTGTGCATCCCATGTTTGGAGTTGCTGTAATCTTTGTTATGTTTTCTATATAGTCCTTTAATCTCTCAATACAAGACTCCAATCTTATTCCTCCTATCTTTTTTCTTATTATAATAAATAGCAAAACTCATGCCAATTGTTAATAAATTCTCAAACACTTGTATCTAGAGCTTTTTTTATAAATAGTTAATTTAATCAGACTGTTTTGATGATTTTATTCATCATTACAGATGAATTTAATCATCACAATCAAAAAAAGAAAAGTGTCCTACTATTTTTAAGACACCATCCTCTTTATACACCATTTTCAATATTTTATTTTTAATTTCTTTGTCTTTTTTAAAACAGTAGATTGGTCTATCTCTAAAATTTCTGCTACTTTTCTAGTAGTTTTATACTTTATAAATGCTGATTGCAATATTTCTTTTTCCAGATTTTCTACTGCCTGTTTGATAGGAATTATTTCATCAGTACTAAAATTAGATTTTCTACATGATTCTGTTGGCTCTATTATTTCTTTAACTTGTAAAGCTTCAATTATATCTCCTCTTGTAGTTATTACAAGCCTTTCAATCATATTTCCTAATTCTCTGATATTACCAGGGTAATCATAGTTTGTTAATACATTATATCCTGCTTCCGAAATAATTTTGTTTGTCCTATGTTCCTTGTTGTTTTCATTTAGAAACATCTTTATTAATATAAGTATATCTTCTTTACGTTCCCTAAGTGCAGGTATATTTATAGGAACTACATTTAGCCTATAGTACAAGTCTTCTCTGAATTTACCTTCTTGAATTAACTTTTTAAGGTCTTTATTAGTTGCAGCTATAACTCTTCCCTCTACCTTTATAGGCTTTTTTCCACCAACTCTAAATACCTTCTTTTCATCTAATACATGAAGTAACTTTACTTGCAAATTCATAGGCATATCACCTACTTCATCTAAAAATATAGTACCTTTTCCTGCAATTTCAAACAAACCCTTTTTACCTCCTTTTACTGCTCCAGTAAATGCACCACTATCATAACCAAAAAGCTCTGATTCTAAAAGATTTTCAGGTATTGCACCACAATTTATAGGAATAAAAGGTTCTTCTTTTCTAATACTACTTTCATGTATAAGCCTAGCTACATATCCTTTCCCTGAGCCAGTTTCCCCTAACAACAATACAGTTGCATCCAAGTCACAAATATGAAGCACCAAGTCCATTATCTTATTCATGGCAACACTTTTATAGCTTATCTTCGAGTTATGTATAGCTTCTCTTTTGTTTAATTCATTTTGAAACCATTGCAATTGACTTTGTGTATCCTTAAGTTCCTGTCCAAGCATTTGGCTTTCAGTTATATCTTTTGAAATATTTATTATTTTAATTATTTTTCCTTCTTCATTAAACATAGGTATTCCAGTAACCATAAGCGTTTTATCAGCACCAGTTCTCTGTATCAATGTTACCTTCTTACCCTTTCGCACAACCTCTGCTGTAACAGAGATATCAAATACACCATTATTTTCAAGCTCAAAAGCACTATATCCTACTAATTTATCTTCAGAAACTCCAAAATACATTTCACAAGATTTGCTTACTTTGGTGAACACTCCTTCTCCGTCTGCTATAGTTATCTGATCAAAGCTCATATCTAATATTAGCTTTAATTCATCATAAGCCTGCCTATAGTAAGTCAACATATCTTCATTCTTCATAAATAAGCCTCCTTGATTTTCTTTATTTTATCATATTTCAATTATTTTGTCATGCCTTTTGGCATTTTAGTATGATTCGTATTAGCACTTGGTTTTGCACAAGCTATTTTATTTAAGTTATTTAAGAATAGTTATTATCGGTTTAATAGGTACATATGTAAATGGTTTAGTTGTAGACAATTTTGCAACAGGCTTTAACGCAAAAAAACGTGCATGTATTATATCTGAGCAATATAGAGAAATACAGGAGTATATAAAAATGAACAATATGTTGAATTAGAAATTTATTAACAAGAAGTGAATTTTCAAGGTTAATGGAATTTATTAATAAAAATGAGTTTAAAGTATTTATAACAGCAGGAAATGTTAGTGAAGTTTACGGATTGGCATAATAATAAAGGTATGAATAAATCTTTAAATACTTAATTCATATCAAAGAGCTCGTTGAAAATTCAACGAGCTCTTTAGTTATTACATCATTCCTGGCATTCCGCCGCCCATTGGTGGCATTGCTGGTTCTTCTTTTGGTTCGTCAACTACTGCTGCTTCTGTTGTTAACAACATTGATGCAACGCTTGCTGCGTTTTGTAATGCTGAACGAGTAACCTTAGTTGGATCTACTATACCAGCTTCAAACATGTTAACATATTTTTCGTTTAAAGCATCAAAACCGATACCGTTTTTGCTGTTTTTAACTTTTTCTACTATTACAGAGCCTTCAAGTCCTGCGTTTATAGCTATTTGTCTAAGTGGCTCTTCTAATGCTCTTTTTATAATTTCAGCACCTGTTTTAGCATCTCCAGTTAATTCTTTAACTACTTTTGAAACTGCTGATACTGTTAATAATAAAGCAGTTCCACCACCTGGTACTAAACCTTCTTCTACAGCTGCACGAGTAGCGTTTAAAGCATCTTCTATTCTTAATTTTTTCTCTTTCATTTCAGTTTCTGTTGCTGCTCCAACGTTGATAACTGCAACTCCACCTGTTAATTTAGCTAATCTTTCTTGTAATTTTTCTTTGTCAAATTCTGAAGTTGATTCTTCATATTGAGCTCTTATTTGTTTAACTCTATCTTGGATAGCAGCTTTGTCTCCTGCGCCATCAACTATAATAGTGTTCTCTTTATCAATTCTAACTGTTGAAGCTGTACCTAACATATCAACAGTAGCTTCTTTTAATTCATATCCTAATTCTTCAGATATAACTTCTCCACCTGTTAATATTGCTATATCTTTAAGCATTTCTTTTCTTCTATCACCAAAGCCTGGAGCTTTAACTGCTACACAATTGAAAGTTCCTCTTAATTTATTTACTATTAATGTTGCTAAAGCTTCACCTTCAATATCTTCAGCTATTAATAATAAAGACTTGCCAGTTTGAACTATTTGCTCAAGCACTGGTAATATTTCTTGAATGCTTGTGATTTTTTTGTCCGTTATTAATATATATGGATTTTCTATTACTGCTTCCATTTTTTCAGTATCTGTTACCATATATGATGATAAGTATCCTCTATCAAATTGCATACCTTCAACTACAGTTAAATCTGTACCCATAGTTTTTGCTTCTTCAACAGTGATAACTCCGTCCTTGCCTACCTTATCCATTGCTTGAGATATAAGCTGACCTATAGTTTCATCTCCTGCTGATACTGATGCAACTTGCGCTATGTCTTCTGAAGTTTCTACTTGCTTAGACATTCCCTTTAATTCTTCAACTGCAACTTCTACAGCTTTGTTAATACCTTTTTTTAGTATTATAGGGTTTGCTCCAGCAGCAACGTTCTTTAATCCTTCTCTAATAATTGCTTGTGCTAACAATGTAGCTGTTGTTGTTCCATCTCCAGCTATATCATTTGTTTTTGTAGCAACTTCTCTTACTAATTGTGCTCCCATGTTTTCAAATGGGTCTGCTAATTCTATTTCTCTTGCTATTGTAACGCCATCATTTGTAATCATTGGAGAACCAAATGATTTGCCTAATACTACGTTTCTTCCTTTAGGTCCTAAAGTAACTTTTACAGTGTCTGCTAATACGTTAACACCTTTTTCCATAGCACGACGTGCTGTTTCATCAAATTTAATTAATTTTGCCATTTATATGCACCTCTTTCTATTCTATTTTATTTTTATTATTCTACTACGGCTAAAATGTCTGCCAATTTAATAACTATTAATTCTTCTCCATCAATTTTCACTTCTGTTCCAGAAAATTTAGAGAATATAACTTTATCTCCAACTTTTATTTCATCTTTTTTCTTCTCATCTGAAGTTATTCCTGCACCTATAGCTAAAACTTCTGCTATTTGTGGTTTTTCTTTAGCAGCTCCAGTTAGAACTATACCGCTTTTTGTTTTTTCTTCAGCTTCAATCATTTTAATAACAACTCTTTCACCTAATGGCTTAACGTTCATTTTGTTACCTCCTAAATATTATATCTAAAATTTTATTTTAATAAACTTAAAAATATCTAAAAATTATTAATAATTTCAATAATATTTTAGAATTTCTTTGTTAATTTAATAAACAATCCAACCATTAGCACTCGTCTATACAGAGTGCTAACATACTATATATAATAACTATTTGACACTCGGTTATCAATATTGATTATAGGTCATATTTCACCAAATATTATTATTTTTTTAATAAACAAGAATATTATACATATTTTACATTAATTTAATCCATTTTTCTATAGTTTTCTTTAAATTGATTAAAATATTTATAATAAATATCTATCATTAGTACTTTTTTTATTATTTATACTATTAATATGATATATTAATACGTATAATATTAATTATTTTACTATCATATTCAAAATTCTTTAATATTATTAGGGTGTAGTTATTCCATTCATTATTTAATAATTTATTTAGCCCAATACAAAACGTTTACATTTTACCTTAAGTATGG
>DLNM01000059.1:0-143 GCA_002479485.1 Firmicutes bacterium UBA7510
AAAATAAAAGGATTTTTCTTTGTTTATCTGTGTTTTTGGCAGAGCGGTCTACTAAGCTTGTTAGTAGTCTGGAGTTTGTGAAAGCGCACTAACACATTTAACCGAAGCAGTAGTTTAAGTTTACGCCTTCCTCGGAGCATCCC
>DLNM01000059.1:268-45614 GCA_002479485.1 Firmicutes bacterium UBA7510
TACGCCTTCCTCGGAGCATCCCTTCCTTATCAGATTGAGGGATGCGAGAATGAGAAGTAAAAAAGTTAGTTTTTATTATGCCCTATTATTTATTGTTAATTAAATTATCAAAGATTTTGTTTCCGTCACAGCTCCACATGTCTATAGGTGAATTCTTTGGGTTATCATCTTCAAAATAATTTTTGGGAATATCAATATTTAATCCTTTATTTATATCCCTTTCATATTCACTTTTTAAAGTATTTAGGTCATATTCCGAATGACCCATTGCAAATATTCTTGAATAATCCTTTGATACTACTATGTGAGCCCCTGCCTCCGCTGATATTGCGGCTATTTTTAACTCATTTATTTTTAATATATCTTCAATCTTAATTTCAGTGTGTCTAGAATGTGGAGCGTAAAAGTAATCTCTTATACCACTAAACAAAGTACAATCTCTATCCAATATATCATTTTTAAAAACACCAAATATTTTTTTATCAAGTTTAACCTTATTTAATCCATAAAAATAATATAGTGCCGCTTGAGCTCCCCAGCAAATATACATAGCTTTTTGTACGTTTTTAGCAGAAAAATCAAGAATAGCTTTCATTTCATCCCAATAATCTACCTCTTCGTATTCAAGATGTTCTATAGGTGCTCCCGTTACAATTACTAAATCATAGCTTCTGTGTTGAACATCATATATACTTTTATAGTTATTTTCTATATAAGACAAATCAGTGTTTTTAGAGATATGTGACTTTGCACAAACTAATTCAATATTTACCTTAGTATTTTTAACTTCTAATACTCTTCTAAATTGAGCCTCAGTCTGTTCCTTTGTTGGCATCAAATTAACTAGCACTAGATTAACTACTTTACTATTAGGCACTTTAACCTCCATTAAGCCTCTAGAGCTTGCTCTATATCTTTTATAATATCATTTACATTTTCAATACCAATATTTAATCTTATAGCCTCCGGAAGTACACCAGCTGCAATTTGCTGTTCTTCGCTAAGCTGTCTATGAGTTGTACTGCCTGGATGTAAAATGCACGTTCTTGCATCACCTACATGGACAACATTATTTATCCATTTTAAACTCTTGGCAAATTTTCTGCCTGCTTCCTTACCACCCTTTATACCAAATAATATTATTCCACTTGCTCCGTTTGGAAGATATTTATTAGCACACTCATAGTCCTTACTATTTTCAAGCTTAGGGTAATTAACCCACAAGACATTTTTATTGCTTTGTAAAAACTTAGCTACTTTCAACGCATTTTCACTGTGTCTTTCCATCCTTAAGTGTAGAGTTTCTAGCCCTCTATTATAAATATATGCAGTAAATGGACTCATTGTAGAACCATAGTCTCTTAAAATATTCGCTCTAGCCTTCACGATATAGGCTGCATTACCAAATTTTTCAACATAGCTTATACCATGGTAATCTGGGTCTGGTTTAACTAAACAATCGAATTTACCATTATTCCAGTTAAAATTACCTCCATCAACTACAACACCTCCAAGACACGCAGCCTGACCATCAATGTATTTACTTGCAGAATGAACTACTATATTAGCACCATGTTCAAAAGGTCTGCATAAATACGGGGTAGCAAGAGTATTGTCAACTATCAATGGTACCTGATACTTTTTTGAAACATAAGAGAATTTTTCAAGATCTAATACATTAACACCAGGGTTACCTATGGTTTCACCAAAAATAGCCTTTGTTGTAGGTCTAAACGCATTTTCTATTTCCTCAATTGTTGCATCAGGTTTTACAAATGTAGTTTCTATACCTAATTTTTTTAGCGTTGATGACAGCAATGTATAAGTTCCACCGTATAGTGTTGATGAAGCCACTATATGATCTCCAGCACTGCATATATTAAGTATAGCCATTGTTGTTGCGGACTGTCCTGAGGCTGTTGCAACAGCACCTACCCCTCCCTCAATCTGTGCTATTTTATTTTCAAATACAGATACAGTGGGATTGCTAATCCTTGAATACATATGTCCATTTTCTGCTAAATCAAATAATGCTGCTATAAAATCTGGGTCCTTATAGTTATATGTTGTACTTTGAACAAGAGGATATACTCTTGGTTCTCCTTCAGTATGATTTTCCAATGATTGTACCAATGCTGTTTCTATTGCAAATTCTTTTTTCATATTTACCTCCAAAATTATAAAATATATTAAACTATTTAAAAAACTTCTTAGCTATATCAACTGCTTCCTTAGCATCCTTTGCATAAAAGTCTGCTCCGATTTTAGCTGAATACTCATTAGTCAATACAGCCCCACCTACAAGCACCTTGCAGGCACTATACTCTTTTCTTAATAACCTTATTGTTTCTTCCATACTTTTAACAGTTGTAGTCATAAGCGAGCTTAAGCCTATTAATTTGATGTTATTTTTCTTAGCCTCATCAACAATTCGTTTAGCGCTTATGTCTCTTCCAAGGTCAATAATTTTGTATCCGTAGTTTTCTAATACAACCTTTACAATATTTTTACCTATATCATGTATATCTCCTTTAACCGTTGCAAGTAAAATTGTTCCTTTGTTTAAATCTGCAGAACTTGTTAAATTTTCTTTTATTACCTCAAATGCTTCCTTAACTGTCTCTGCTGCTTGAATTAATTGTGGTAGAAAAATTTTTTCTTTTTCATACATTTCACCGACCCTATCAAGCGAAGGTATTATAATACTATCAACTATCTCTAATGCTTCATTTGATTGCAATAATTTAATAGTTGCAGACCTTGCTTCATTTTTAGTTCCGCTGATTATTATTTGTGAAAGATCAAGCGTTTTTTTATCTAATTTATGGCTTGAATCCGAAGTAATTAATACATCAGAGAATTTTTCTATATATCTCTTTGAATTTTTATCTATATTATGCAAAACATTATGCCCCATGATGATATTCATCATATTTTCGTTATTAGGATTAATAATTGGTAAATCAAGACCATAAGCCAAGGCTTGAGATAAAAACACTTCATTTATAATACTTCTATTAGGTAGTCCGAATGAAATATTTGAAACACCTAACACAGTTTTTAATCCTAAATTTTCTTTTATCATTTTAATAGCCTTTAACGTTTCAATTGCATCCTCTTGCTGTGCTGAAACAGTTAATGTTAAACAGTCTATAAATATGTTATTTTTACATATGCCATATTCAAGTGTTCTGTCTAGAATTTTCTTTGCTATGTTATAACGTTCCTCTGCAGTCTTTGGTATACCATTTTCATCTAGCGTCAATGCAACTACATTAGCTCCATACTTCTTAACTAACGGTAAAATCGTGTCTAAAGATTTTTTCTCACCATTAACAGAATTCACAATAGCCTTGCCACAATAAACTCTAAGCGCTCTTTCTATAACATTTGAATTTACTGAATCTATTTGCAATGGTGCGTCAGTAATAGCTTGAAGCCTTTGTATGACATTTTCCATAACTGTCGCTTCATCTATGTCAGGAATTCCAACATTAACATCCAACATATCAGCGCCTGCATCCATTTGCATAATTCCTTGCCTCAAAATATAATCAATGTCATTATTTATTAAAGCATCTTTAAAGGCCTTTTTGCCTGTAGGATTAATACGCTCACCTATAACTCTAACCTGATTTATTTCCACAACCCTTGATGGAGAACAAGCACAAAATTTATCAACAGCATACTTAGCCTTAGGTTTTAAGTCTTTTACCTTTTGCACAACATTTTTAATATGCTCTGGTGTGGTTCCGCAGCAACCTCCAATAATATTTACTCCAGACTTTACAAATTCTAATGCATATTCTGAAAAGTTCTCTGCATCTATATCATAAATGCTTTTGTCGTCAACTAATCTTGGAAGCCCTGCATTAGGCTGAACAATTATGTATGCATTTGTTAATTCAGTTAGTTTATTCACAATTGGCGCCATTTCCTTTGGTCCAAGCGAGCAATTTATTCCTATTGCATCAGCCATATTTTCTAATGTTACAGCCATAGCCTCTATACTACACCCCATAAACGTACGTCCATTGCTTTCAAAGCTCATAGTACAAAATACTGGCAATTCAGTATTTTCCTTAGCTGCAAGCAAAGCAATTCTTAGTTCCTGTAAATCTGACATTGTTTCAATCAAAATTAAGTCAGCACCATATTTTTCACCGGCTATTACCTGTTCCTTAAATATACTGTAAGCCTCATCAAATTCTAATGTCCCAAGAGGGCTTAACATTTGTCCAAGAGGACCTACGTCTAGGGCAATAAATCTACCGTCTGATGCTTCTTTAGCTATTTCTATACCACTTTTGATGATTTCTTCTACACTGTAACTTATATCCTTAAGCTTTAATCTGTTTGCTCCAAATGTGTTTGCAGTAATAACATCACAGCCAGCCATTACATAGGATTTGTGTATATCTTTTATTATTTCTCTATTTTCTACGTTATAAAGTTCTGGTACTTCTCCAAGCTTAAGACCTTTTTTAATAATTTCTGTACCCATGGCACCGTCAAAGCATACAACATTATCTTTAAGGTATTCAATTATATTGTTGGTTATCATTTTTTTCTAAACTCACACCCTTCTTTATTTTCGCATAAATCACATTTATTCTTTTTTCTTAATCTATTATCAGCACATTCATCCAAAACTCCAATAACAGCAGTTACGGATTTTCTAGGAGTTAATATATTAGATTGATTAACATATAGTCCGATTTTTTTACCTGCATCAAGTAAACTTAAAAGCTTAGGCTGAAAATCTATAGAAAAATCCCCATAGCCAGGACTATATCTGTAATTTATGTTGCAATTATTTATACTATTTACTATTGCTAATTCAAGCTCGTCACATGTACACTCTACCGCTGCTGTCGCACAAGCATCCATGATAAAGGCATCATTGATTGAACAAATTTGCTTAGCCATTATTTTTTTTTCTATATCTGCACCAATGGTGACAACAATCAAAATACATCTTTTACACTTGCTTAGATGATTCTTAATATCCTCACCATACATTACAGTATTAGTACCATCAATTAAAACTCCATCTTTTAAATGAACAATGTCAAAGAGTTTATACATGTACTTGACAGATAAGTTTTTTTCTGTTTCAACAATAATATCGTCTATTTTTTGATTTAAACTCTTGTCAATTTCTTGATTTTTATATCCTAAATATCTTAACACTTCATCCTTTGGTATTTTTATCATTTTAACCTCTCATGCCATAGTCTCGACTATTTCGAGACATTGTAGTGGCATCACCCTTACTTAATAATATTAGCCATATTAATGCTTATTTTTCTAGCGACAACTGGATTATTCATTGTATATAAATGAATACCCCTTACTCCGTTAGCTATCAAATCGATTATCTGCTCAGTAGCATAAAATATCCCTGCATCTCTTAGAGCAACCTTGTCGTTCTCATATTTATCAATCATTTTTAAATATTTACCAGGAATTTTTGCCCCACACATATTAGCCATTTTTGTTATTTGATTTTTCTGTGTCAATGGCATAATACCAGCTGTTATTGGTATATTAATATCATTTTTTATCAATTTCTCTCTAAAGTTATAAAAGTTATTATTGTCAAAAAACAATTGAGATACTAAATGTCCTACACCCCTATCAACTTTATTCTTTAAATTATCAACATCCTCATCTATAGAATTACAATCTAAATGCTTTTCAGGATAACAGGCTGCAACTACATTGAAGTCACCAATTGATTTAATATACTCAATTAAATCAGATGCATAACGAAAATCTCCAACCCTTGCCTCTCCATCCCTTTTATCTCCTCTAAGAGCTAAGATGTTTTGTACTCCATTTTTTTTAAGATCATCTAGTATTTCCTTTATATCCTCTTTTGTTGATCCTATACATGTAAGGTGTGCCAGTGGCTCTATTTTATGCTTATTTTTAATAATACTAGCCACCTCACAGGTTCTACTATCTCTTGTATTTCCACCCGCTCCATAGGTAACACTAATGTAATCAGGACTTAAATCTCCTAATGCTTCCAGTGTGTCGTACACAATTTCTATTGGTGTTTCATACTTTGGCGGGAAGATTTCAAAAGAAAAAACTATTTTTTCCTTTTCAAACAATCTACTTATATTCATTCAATCCTCCAAATATTGATTTAAAAAACAAATAGAAAAAGCCTTCTCGATGAGAAGGCTTACAGTACAATCACATTAGCGTCCTCTCATCTTTCAAAGCAATTGCTTTGACGGAATTAGCACCTTGCATAACGCAGGTTGCCGAGACTTCATAGGGCCGTTCCCTCCATCTCTCTTGATGAAAAAGCTTTATTTATTTTTTATTAAAGATACACCATAATTTTATATTTGTCAATAGGAAATTGAAAAAATAATTTAACTGAGTAAACGCACTTTCACGACCCACAGCCGACTAGCTTAGTAAATAAACCTGCTAAAAAAGTAGATAATCAGAGAAAAATTCTTTCTATTTTTCTTTGATTATCGGTTGCTATGAATAGCGAAGTACATATTTAACGTTTATGTGACTTAATGAGGCTTTCCCTTCCTTAACAAAAATCAAGGGAAACCGAATTACGGAATCAGAAACGTTAAATATATACTTTGCTCTACTTAGATTCGCGGTAAAAGTATACCGAAGAAACGTAATAATCTACTAAGCTTACTCAACTAAAATTCTTATTTATTTGACCTTTTAAGAAAAACACGCTAAAATATAAAAGTAAACAAATATAATGGCACAGGTGGTTTTTATGATAATTTTATCTTGTAACAACATATCAAAGGCTTATGTTGTTGATAATATAATTGAAGATATATCTTTTACAATAAATGATAATGAGAAGGTTGGCCTTATTGGGCTCAATGGAGCAGGTAAAACTACTCTTTTTAACATATTAACTGGTGAACTGGATTATGACAGCGGTAACATAATTATACCTAAAAATAAAAAAATGGCTTATCTAAAGCAAAATACAAAGATTGAAAGTGCTAAAACTATCTTTGATGAAATGCTTACTATGTTTGAAGATATTATATCTATGGAAAATAATATTAGGCAGTTAGAGATTGAAATAAGTAAGTTTACTGAGCACGATGAAGATGGAGTGCTTGAAGGGTTGATGGATCAATATACTAAGCTAAATGAAAGATTTATTGAGCTAGATGGTTATAGCTATAAAAGTTTAATTCGTGGTGTATTAAAGGGACTGGGCTTCAACGATGAAGATTTTGACAAGCCTATCAATGTTTTAAGTGGTGGTCAAAAAACAAGAGTAATGCTTGCAAAGCTTTTATTAGAAAAAGCAGATATTCTACTTTTAGACGAACCTACAAACCATCTTGATATTGAAGCTATATCTTGGCTTGAAAAATACTTAAAAGGCTTTAATGGCTCAGTTATTATTATTTCCCATGACAGATATTTTTTAGATAATATAGTCAATAGAATAATGCTTTTAGAAAATAAAAACATTAAATCATATAATGGCAACTATTCTGAGTTTATGAAAAAAAGAAAAACAGAAATAGAGCAAGAACTAAAAAAATACGAAGAATATGAAAAAGAAATTGAACGACAAGAGGAAATGATAAATAGGCTACATGCTTATGGTAGTAAAAGAAATATTCGTCAAGCATTTAGTAGGCAAAAGGCTCTTGATAAAATAAAAAAAATGGAACGTCCTAGCTACGAAAACAAAAAGGTTAGACTTAGATTTACACCTAAACTTAGAAGCGGTCAGGATGTTTTAAAAGTTGAAGATTTAGCTAAATCCTACGGTGAAAATAATATATTTAAAGATATCTCATTTAATATTTATAGAGGAGAAAAGGTAGGAATTATAGGACCAAATGGTATAGGAAAATCCACATTATTAAAAATTATAGCAGGAAAAATTGATAGCTATGTTGGGGAAATAGTGCCTGGACATTTTGTGAACATTGGTTACTATGATCAAGAGCAAACATATTTAGATTTTGAAAATACAGTTATAGATGAAATCTGGGATGATAACCCTAAGTTTAATTATTATGATGTTAGGTCATTGCTTGCACAATTTCTATTTACAGGAGATGACTTATTTAAAATAATTGGTGATTTAAGTGGTGGGGAAAAAGGAAGATTATCACTACTAAAACTTATGCTTTCAGAGTCTAACTTTCTTCTTATGGATGAGCCTACCAACCACTTAGATATTGATTCGAAGGAAATATTAGAGGATTCGTTAGTAAATTATGATGGTACTATACTTGTTGTATCTCATGATAGATATTTTCTTAATAAAGTGACTAATAAAATAATTGATATGTCACAAGATGGCTTATTTGAATATCTAGGAAACTATGATTATTATGTAGAAAAAAAGGCAGAGCTTGAACAAACCGATGATGAAGTTCTAGTAACAAAGACAAAAACACAGATAAATGCTGAAAGAAAAAAAGAAAGAAATATTAAAATAGAAAAGAAAAAAAAGGAAAAAGAAATTAAGGATATTGAGAAAAAAATTGAAAACAATGAAAATGAAATTGCTGCATTAGAGGACAAGTTATGTCAGCAAACGACATACAATGACAAGAATTTGGTTCTTGAAATAAATGAGCAAATGCAACAGTTAAACGTTGAGCTAGAGAACTTATACGCAATTTGGTCTGAATTAACAGAGGAATAGTTATAATAAAAAAGTTATCCACTAGCCATATATTGGATGTGGATAACTTTTTGCTATTTTTACAGTATCAACACATTTATCAACAACTGTTGATAACTTTATTAACTGCTGTTTATAAACTTGCAATTTCTAGATTTGGACTTGCATTAAGAGAAAAATCAGAAAATTCTTCATTGTTGTATTTAAAATACGCACAACTGCCAATCATTGCTGCATTATCTGTGCAAAGAATAGGAGAAGGCCTATATAGTAATAAATTACTATTTTCACATTCTTTTCCTAATGCCTCTCTAAGTCTGCTATTGCTTGCTACTCCACCAGCTAATGCTATTTTATTACAACCTTTTAATCTTGCTGCTTTTATTACCTTTTCAACTAAAACATCAATTACTGCTTCTTGAAAGGATGCCGCAACATCAGCTTCAACTATTTTCCCACCTTTTTGAGTTGTTTGATTTATATAGTTTAAAACAGCTGACTTTAATCCACTAAAGCTAAAATCTAATGTTTCCTCATCTAATTTTACTCTCGGAAAATGAATTGCATCTTTGTTTCCCAGCTTGGCAAGTTTATCGACCTTTGGTCCTCCAGGATATCCAAGGTTAAGTGCTCTAGCAATTTTGTCATATGCTTCCCCAGCAGCATCATCTCTAGTTCTTCCCATAACCTCATATTTGCCATAATCCTCTACATAAACAAGATGTGTATGTCCTCCAGATACAACAAGACACATAAATGGAGGTTCGAAGTTTTTATCCTCAATATAATTTGCACTTATATGTCCTTCTATATGATTAACACCTATAAGCGGCTTATTCCATACATATGAAAGAGATTTTGCATAATTTATACCTATAAGCAAAGCTCCAACAAGTCCTGGACCATAAGTTACAGCTATTGCGTCTATATCATCTACACTAACATTGGCTTCTTCCATAGCTTCCTTTACAACACTGCTTATATTTTCAATATGTTTTCTAGAAGCTACTTCAGGAACTACACCACCATATTTTTTATGAATTTCTATTTGCGAGGAAATAACATTAGATAAAACCTCACGTCCATTTCTAACAACTGAAGCTGCCGTTTCATCACAAGATGATTCTATTGCAAGTATATTAATTATTTTTTTATCCATTGTAACCTCCAAACAAAATCACATAGAGCGAAATTGTTTTTTATTTCGCTTTTTATTCTTCAAATAAATATTCTTCAAGAGTTAATCCACTATCATAAACTTTTTTAGCTAAATCTTCTCCTACATATCTAACATGCCACGGTTCATACATATAGCCTGTGATATCTTCTTTTCCTTTTTGATATCTAACTATAAAGCCAAATCTATATGCATTTTCACTTATCCATTTTCCTTCTTCAGTATCTCCAAAGTCTTCTGTTAATTGTAAATTTACACTATCACTAGTTATATCCATTGCTAAACCAGTTTGATGTTCGCTTTGTCCAGGCTTTGCACTAAACTTGTCAGCCGCCTCTTTACCATGATTACTTACATAACCATTATATAATGATACCTGTGTATCATATGATCTATAACCTGATCTTGCGTAAAGCTGAATTTTTATTTCGTCCATAGCTGTTTCAAACATAGTAGTTAAAGCATCCGCAGCACTTTTTCTCAGCTGATTTATCTCAGGGTTTTCAAGGCATGTAGGAACATCGGTAATTTTAACTAAATCCTCAGGAACATAGTCATCACTTAAATTACGCTCTTTATTTACCACTACTTCTATTGAATCTTGGTTAGTAACAATGTTATTTTCATCAAGAAATGTCTCTACAACCTCAGTGTCATCATCTTCAGGCTCATCTATAACATCATCTTTATTATTATCATCATTATTGTCTTTCTCACTATTATCGTTGATTTTAATATCTTCTCCATCCTGAATATTATCAGAATCTTTATTCGGTTTATCTATGTTACTTGTTGGTTTTGAACAAGCAGTAAAAAATATCAATGATGTTATTAGTAAAACCAATAACACATGGTGTTTTGTTAATAAATTTTTAACTTTGTATTTTTTTGTACTTATTTTTTTGTTATTTTTCATTTTTTTCAACCTATAATTCCTTCCACATAATTATTGCATCTTCAATTGGATTTGAATAATACTTTGGCCTTTTACCAGTATTAATAAATCCAAGCTGCTCGTATAATTTAATAGCTACTGCGTTAGACTCTCTTACCTCTAAAGTAAGTCTAAATATATCATTTTTATTACATACATCAAATAAATAATTTAATAATAGTTTAGACAATCCTAATCCTCTATAGTTTGGCAAGACAGCTACGTTTGTAATATGTCCTTCATCATATATTTTCCAAATTCCAACATATGCGACAACTTTATCATCACATTCTAGACAAATATATAAAGCCATATTATTTAAAAGTTCACTTTCAAATGCTGTTCTTGACCATGGAACTGAGAATGATGCATTTTCTATTTCTAATATGTCATCTAAATCTTCATGCCTAACTTCTCGTATGGAAATTTTCATTTAATATCACACATTCTTTCTGCTTGAGATGGTCTTAAATATTCAGGTGAAAAGTCATAACAAGATACCATTTTATTTTCCTTTATTAACTGATATCCTACATGATTTATAGATGATGCACTTAATATATTATATTTTTCTGGAGCAAAATAGATTTTTTTATTTATTTTGCTCTGTAATACTTCTTTATAATTAATTGATCCATCCCCATTTAGCACCACATCATTGTCTAAACCATTAATTATATCAACAAGTTCATCAATATTGATTGGAAATTGTTCCTTAACTGTAACAAGATTATTATTTTCCCATTTGTATATACCAGAATATGCTCTGCCACCTTTAGCATCAAGTATAGGTATAATGTATCTACTACTGTCAAATACATTTGCTGCTAGTGCTTTCATTGTAGGTACTGCTACCATAGGTATATCTAAGGCCTGTGCTAATCCCTTAGCTATGGCAGCTCCGATTCTTAATCCAGTATAAGAACCTGGTCCTTTTGATATAGCAATAACATCAATATCATTAAGGCTAATTTCATTATCCTCTAGTGCTTTAACAATAAGTGGCATTAATTTTTCAGAATGAGTTTTTTTATGATTTTGCGTATATTCACAAAGTAATATTTCATCTTCTGAGATTGCACATGATGCTGTGATACTTGCTGATTCAATTCCTAATATTTTCATACTTTTGCAACTCCTCTTTTATAATATTAAATTGTTCGCCTTCTCCATTAATATCTAACTCTCTATTGTTATTTTCATAATTAATATTAATTGTTATATTAATTGCTGATTTAGGTATAAGTCCTTTTATTTTACTTGCCCATTCAATGATACAAACTCCATCCGAATTAATGTATTCATCATAGCCTAAATCATACATTTCATCCTCAGAATCAAGTCTATAGGCATCCATATGATACAAATTCAGCCTTCCATTATATTCCTTGATTATTGTAAATGTAGGACTTGTAACATAATCGTGAATTTCTAGTCCTTTAGCAATAGACTGTGTAAGTGTAGTTTTACCAGCACCTAGGTCACCTTCCAAGCATATAACAGTCCCACTTTTTAAGCTTTCACCAATTATTTTACCTATTTTGTCTGTATCTTGTAAATTACTTGCTTTAATAATCATTATTCTTCCTTCCATGCAATAATCTAGATTCGGGGGACACCCTTCCCTCTAAAGTAAAAATGTACGTGGTTTTATTTTAATAAAATCTTTGCTATCTCGTTTACATTACCAGCACCCATAGTAATTATTATATCACCACTATTTGCTTTTTTCAACGCAAGTAAAGCAGCATTTTCAAAATTTTCAGCATATAAAGCATTTGCATTATATTTTTTCGTAGCCTCTACTAGTTCATTAGAATTAACTAGACCAGTATCCTTCTCTCTCGATGCATATATATCTACTATTATAATTTCATCAGTAAGTTCAAAAACTCTGGCAAATTGCTCAAGAAGAGCCTTTGTTCTAGTGAAAGTATGAGGTTGGAATATAGTTATAACCTTGCCCTCTGTATTTTTATTAGCGCTTGTTAAGGTTGCTTTTATTTCTTCAGGATGATGTGCATAATCATCTAATATAGTTATACCATCCTTTACTCCCTTTAACTCATATCTTCTCTTAGTTCCTGTAAATTTCTTTAAACCAAGTTTTATAGTGTCAATATCAATACCTAATTCCATTGCAGTAACTATAGCTGACAATGAATTAAGTATATTATGTTCTCCAAATACACCTAGTTCAACGTCAAATCTATCATTATTATAGACAACTGTAAATTTAGGGAATGGCAAATATTCAACATTAATTGCATATATATCAGCATTATTGTCAAATCCAAATGATACTATTCTTGAATTAATATCCTTAAATAAATGCTTGTTTTTGTCATTAACTATTAAAAGACCATCACTTGGCAACTTATTAGCAAATTCAACAAAAGCATCATTGATATCATTAATATCTTTATAGTAATCTAAATGATCTTCATCTACATTAAGTATGATGCTAATAGTAGGGAAAAAGTTCAAAAAATTTCTCTTATATTCACAAGCCTCTGTTAATAATAAGTCTCCCTTTCCTATTTTTATATTTCCTCCAATAACATCTAATTCTCCTCCTAAAAATATAGTAGGATCAAGAGTTGAATTGATTAAAATTGAAGATAGCATACCTGTAGTTGTTGTTTTACCATGAGTACCTGAAACAGCAATAGAATGATTATGCTCCTTCATAATGTTTCCTAAGAATTCTGCTCTACCCTGTATTTTAATACCAAGCTCTTTCGCTCTAAGTAATTCCTCATTATCTTCTCTAATCGCAGAAGTGTATACTAATAAGTCTATATCATCAGTTATGTTTTCTTTTTTGTGTCCAATATATATTTTTGCTCCATCGTTTTTAAGCTTTTGTATTAAGTCCGAGTTATTTTCATCTGAGCCTGACACCCTTACATTATTGTTTAACATTAACTCTGCTAAACCACTCATACTTATTCCACCAATTCCAATGAAAAAAATATGACCTATATTTTTATACATAATTACCTCCATTACGCTGTTTCGCAGCGGTGTAAAATGTTTTTATTTCACACTTTCTCCTAAAATTTATATATCTATTACTATCGAAAGTAGTTATTATACTTATATTAAAATAATATTAATACATTCTTACTATTATATAATTATTTTAACGTTTTGTAAATATATAAAAGGGGCAAAGGTTTTTTTAAATTTTAGCCTAAGTATTGTCTTTACCATATCTATAGGCATTATAATCAGAGGTTATTATGTCAAAATTATACTTATTTATATCTTCTATGGATATACTATTTATATATTCATTAGGAGTTGTTATTTTTGATATTTCGTAGCCTTCCTCTATTAATTTATTGACAGTTTTCTTATATATTAGTCTTTCCTTAGGTAAGATTTCCTTTTTTCTTAATATATTTTTAAATGTACTTTTTAGGTCATTTAGAAAATCATCCTTTTTAAATATAAACTCTTTTTCTTCAAAGCTTTTTTTCTTATTTTTTTTATGTTTATAACTTCTTAAGCTCCTATAAAGTATAAATATAATACCTGCTATTAATAATATTTACAATGTGTTATAAATTACACTAAAATCTGCAACCTCTCCTACTTTTTCTAACACCTCTTCCTTAGGTAATTCCGGTAACGGTGTTTGTTCAATACCAAAATGTTCTTTCAACTGATTAATTCTATCACCAACAAAAAGCATGAAATCAGAATTAAAAAATCTCTCCATAAATGATGTAAAGGAACTTGAAATCTTTTCTAACAACGAATCAGTAGCTGGTTCAATAAAATCATAAAATATTTTTACAAGATGTAAAAGCCCTTGTTTAAAAAACGTAAAAATAGTAGTAATAGCAGCTACTAAAAAATTAAACATAAATAAATTTTTATTTTTATTAATAGTATTTTTGCCCTCAAAATGTTCATTGAAATTGATACACACAACATAAAAAACACTGACAGCAGAGTAAATAAGTATATAATCAATAACTTTATTACCAAATGCTATAATCCTTTTATCAGCAATATAAAATGAAGTTGATACAATTATAAGTGCAAGTGATTTAGCTACCTTTATATATACTGATGTATTAACTCTATTCGTCCTAAGAGCAAATATTGATATAATAGCAAAATATGCAGATGTAAATGTAATCATGAAAAAGCCTTGTTCAAAGGCGCTAGCTATTCCTGCTAATATGCAAGATATTCCATTTAAAATAATAAACTTTTTACTTTCTGATAAATCAATATCTTCTTTATTCTCATAGATATTTAACAAATTAAAAATTATAAAGTAAAAAAATACGCTAAATATAATTACAAGATTATAATTAGGTCTATTTTCAAGTATATTATCACATACATTAATAAATAATAGTATGCTTCCTATCATGTAATAAAATGAATGTATAATATATAAAAAAATATGATTAAATCTTTTCATATTAACCTCCACTCCTCAACTATCATTTAAAGTATGAAATTCTAATATTTTTATCATTTAATTGAACGTCACTATTTTTATACAAAAATATACATACCTTGTAATTTTTACTTGATAAAAATCTAGCTATGTTATATAAGTATCCTGACATTTCATATTTAATAAAAACAATTATATTATTATCCATAAAGCTTCTAATATATTTATCCATTGTGTTTTTAAAGGTATCAAAGCTTTTATACTCCATACATGTCAGCATATCATTTATAAGAATAATATTATTAAGGCTCATATCTGGGAATACAATATTTTTAACATAGTGCTTCATATACGAATTAGTTCCAAATCCTACAGGTATTTTATTTTTATATGCATTATTAACCAGTGAGGCAGCAAAGCTTATTGCCTTTTCAATATATATTTCATCATATGTCTTAGTTTCAGAGCCACTAAAAACATCTATAAAAATCATAATCGACGGATCTGAGGTAAAATCATATTTTTTAACATAAAATTCTCCTAGCTTGGCAGTTGCCTTCCAATCTATATCCTTGAAGCTATCATGAGTGTTATAAGGCCTAACACCAGAATAAAATATTGGATCAGGTGCAATCCATCTTTTTACTAAAAAATTTCCCTGCATAGAGGTACTATCACTTATACACTCATCTGTCTTTTTAGGCTTAGGGGTTACAAACAACTCAATTTCATTATTTACGGCTAAGGTTACTTTAGTAAATCCAAAAATATCTATTAAGGTTACATTAGCAGCTATAGTGTAATAACCTCTTTTTATCGGCTTTAAAATAATAGATTTTTTCAATCTTTGATATGACAACAAAGATGTTACAACAGTGTAGGTATAAAAATCCTCATTATCTAAATCTTCTTTTAAACTCTCATCTTCTAGCTCTATATTTTTATTAATAAAAAGATTTATTTTAAATATTGGTATAATTAAAAATTTTCTATTTATTAATTCAATGTTTAGTTTAACTTCTTCTTGCTCAGTGGTTTTATTATCATCAAAATAAAGCTTTATTTTAAGCTTAGATGCGCAGAAAGCCTTAAAATATTTATTTGATATAAAAACAATTAATAAGACAGCTAAAATTAATAAAAATTCAATCATTAGGCTTCATCCTTTACCATATTAAAATCTTCAGTAGGAACATTTATGCCTTCTATTATTTCTTTAATTAATTTTTCTTGAATATTTTCATATGAGTATGAAAAACCATTAGCAATAATTCTATGTGATAGAACATACTTACCTAAGTATTTAACATCATCAGGTAAAACATATTCTCTACCCTTTATTGCCGAATAAGCCTTTAGGCATTTATAAAATACTAAACTACCTCTTGGACTTACGCCAAGAAGTATTTGCTCATTATTTCTAGTTCTATTTACTATCTCTAACATATATTGTAAAACAGTATCGTTTAACACAACATTATTAATTTCTTCCCGATACTTTAATATTTCCTCACAATTAATTATAGGTTTAATTTCTTCTAAAGGATTTTTACAACCATGATTTTTTATTAGATTTATTTCATTGTCTAAGCTTGGATAACCAAGTGACATTTTAATTGTAAATCTATCTAGCTGAGCTTCTGGCAATGGAGATGTACCTGAGTTTTCTACAGGATTTTGAGTAGCCAATACTATAAATGGCTGATTTAAACTATATGTAACTCCATCAACAGATATTTGAGACTCAGCCATTGCTTCAAGTAAACTTGATTGTGTTCTTGGAGCTGCACGATTTATCTCATCTGCTAATACAATTTGACTAAATAATGGCCCCTGATTAAATTCAAATTCTCCCTTTTGCTGGTTGTAAAAATTCACTCCTATTAAATCAGATGGAAGTAAATCTGGAGTAAACTGAATTCTTTTAAATTCTGCTGAAATAGACTTTGATATAGATTTTGCAAGCATAGTTTTTCCTGTACCTGGAACGTCCTCAAGTAAGACATGTCCAGAAACTAGCATTGTCATCAAAATTAACTCCACTGCTTCATCGCACCCGACCATGACTTTTGAAACGTTTTCTTTTAATTTGTTACTTATACTATTAATTAACATAAACCCCTCCCAAAATATTAATATAATTTATTAAATATAGCAAATTTCTCCAATTATCTATCATTATAGCATAATAAATTTGATAAGTAAATATTTTTTACCTTAAAATAAAAAAAGTGAACTAGTTCACTCTAAAAAAGTTTATATCATTTTATTGATATAAACCTTTGTTTTTTATTAATATTTTATTTAACCTTATCATCAACATAATCATTAAAGTTTTCTGTGAATTTTACACTTTCATCTTCAAAAACCCATATCGCTTCAACATTTTCATATTTACTGATTAATTTAAGCCCTTCTTCATATGGTAAATTGTATATAGCTGTAGATAAGGCATCAGCTAAACCTGAATCTTTACAAATAATTGATACAGCATCAAAATAATTTGATGGCATTAAAGTATCCTTGTTAATAATATGGTGATAATTTACACCATCAACTGTAAAATATCGCTGATAATTACCACTAGATACTAAAGATTCATTTTCAAGTAAAATTTTATATATATAAGGTTTTTTATCATCCATCTTAGGATTTTGAAGACCTACATTCCACTTTTTATTGTCTGGTTTAGGTCCTATAGAGCAAACATTTCCGCCGACGTTTAATAAAACAGATTTAACTCCTCTTTCCTTAGCACTATCTGCAACTCTTTGTACTGCATAACCCTTGGCGATTGCACCAACATCAAGACGTATTTTTTCATCCTCTAAATATACAGTTTGATTTTCTTCATCTATAATAAGCTTTGAAATGTCAGTATGCTTAGCTGCTTCTTCTAGCATGTCCATAGGCGGAATTTGAGCATTTTCAGGATCATCAATGCTTTTTTCTCTATAGTCATGCCATATATTCAATACACTTCCAAAAGCAATATTTACATATCCATTAGTTTCTTCATACATTTTTTTTGAAAGCACCAATAAATCAATAATTTTCTTATCAACCTTAACGGGCTTAATACCAGCATTATCATTTATAGTTTTAATGTTATTAATACCCTCATAATCATTATAAATATCATAAAGCTTATGATATACTTCTAAATCATCATGAATAAGCTGCACTTTTTCTTTAAAGCTCTCTTCATTTTCATCATATCCGACAATTTGAGTAACTGTATCAAATAAATTTAAAAATTCGGCTTGATACTTAGTCTGTTCTTGTGAACTACAACCAACAAACAATAAACATAAAATAAAAATTAAAATAATTAGTTTTTTATTCAATATTTTACACCCCAATAAGAATGAGAGTGCTACAAAAGTAGCACTCAAATTTAATAGTTATAAACAAATAATTTATTTATTATTTAGCAGAATTAATAGCTTTTTCTACAATTACTATCATATCTTCTATAGTAACAGAAACTGAAGCAGCTAACTCTGCATCTGTAGCTTTACCTTCTGATATAGCTATTCCTTTTACTTCATCTACTGATTTACCAGTTACATATTTAGCAAAAGCAGCAGCTTGTTCATTCCACTCTTTACCTATTTTTGATGCTTTAGCCATGCCATATTCAGCACCTAATTCGTTTTTACTCTTAACTTCAGCAGCTAAGTCAGTTGTGATTTTACCAGTTGCATCAAATTTAACTGTTCCTTGTGATGCGTCTATTATACAGCTTGTGATTTTTCCATCAGCGTTAGTTGTTACAGCTGTATAGTAAGAATAAGCTTGTGCTTGACCTTCATTTCCATCAGCAGCATCTTTAGATTTTGACATATTAGTTGCTATACCAAGACCTAATTTATCTCCAGTTTTTGTTCCCATATCTTGAGCATTTGTAACTGCTCTTTCTATAGCATCAACATAACCAGTTATACTAACTGTAACTGAAGCAGCTAAATCTGCATCTGTAGGTTTTCCTTCTGCTACAGCTATACCTTTAACTTCTTCTACAGTTTTACCAACTACATAATTAGCTAAAAAAGCTGCTTGCTCACTCCACTCTTTACCAATTTTTGATGCTTTAGCCATACCATATTCAGCACCTAATTCGTTTTTAGATTTGAACTCAGTAGCTAAATCTGTAACTAATTTTCCCTCTTTAGAGAAATTCATTTTAGTTTGAGCTGCATCAATGATACACTCTACTATTTTTCCTTCTCCATCAACTGTAACAGCTACAACTGTAGAATCAACTTGAGCTAATCCATCAGCCTCACCAGCATCCTTTGATTTTCCTAGTGATGTTATAACAGCTAAACCTGTTTTTAAGCCTTCAGTTTCAGGTGTTGTATTCTCTCCACTTGGTTTTTCATTATCTGTTGCAGGTTTTTCATCAACCTTGCCGTCAGTAGCTGAATCCTTAGGTAAGTTAGAAGAACATCCAACTAACATAAGTATAGCAAGTACTAAACTTATAGCTAATAATAATTTTTTGTTCATTGTTCCCTCCAAAATAATTAAATTTATAATTTTTTATTTATAACCTAGCTCTTTAAGAGCAGGTAAAATAAACTTTAATAGTGTTGATGTTACCAGTCCTGCTATAACACCAAATATAAGCAAAGCAGGCAAGTAAAACCATAAATTCATACCTACATAAATAAGCGATATTGCAGTGAATTGACCTATATTAAAAAAAACTGCTCCAAAAATGCTTAAAATTAAATATGAAATTTTATCTCTAAATATAGTTAATAGAATAATCATTATTAATATAGAAAACATACCACCTGTAAAACTTAATAAACCAGCCACAGCACCTCTAGTTATAACGGCAAATAATGCTTTTAATACAACTAGGGTAAATGCAGTAGATTTTCCTAAGAAAAATAAAGAATACATTATAACTATATTTGCAAGTCCAAATTTAATACCAGGAACTGGTATTGGTACTGAAGGTATTAAGCTCTCAACTATTGATAAGACTAACGCTACAGCAAAAAGAATTGCTGTTAGAACAACCTTCTTAGTTTTACCCATGCTCATAACATCTATTCTATATTCATTTTGAGTGCTCATATACTACCTCCTTACTTTCTTACAATTATATCAACATCATTATCATCTGTATCTTTTACTGGAACTATTTTTAATATAACCTTATTAGGCAGGCATGCAGCACTAGAGCCAATGTGTCTTAATTTTCCACTTTTGATACATACCTCGTCAGGACAATCTGACTCTTCAAATCTTATAGAACCATCCTCATACAAATGAAAAACTACATTTTCATTTTGAGGTAATTTAAATATTCTATCTTCATTTTCATTAAGCATTACTGTCATCACAAGTTCTGATTCATAGTATATTTCTGCCTTAGCCGTACCCTTATCAGACTGCATATTATATACAAAATAAAAAATGCAGGCAGCCAATAATATTACAGCGATAATTATAAAATCTCTCTTTTTTATAAACTTCATTATCCTATCAACCCACTTATAAAGATTGTTAAAACATTAGCACTCATTATTATGATAAAATTCTTTATGGCACATATAAATGTCGACGATTTCTCCTGTTTTTGCAAAAAACACTTAATATTTTTATGCACTGGTATAATTGAGATTAAAAACAATAAATATATAGGTGGTAGAATTTTAAAAGCTACCATGATTATAGCTACTGCATAAATAATATAATATAAAAATCCAAACAGCCATAAAGCTTTTTTGCCAATGTAATATGGTAAAGTATATCTTTTAACCAGTATATCTCTTTCTAAATCACAAATATTGTTAGCTAACATAATATTTGCAGTAGTACATACTGGAGCTACTGATAATAAAATAACAGCAGCAATCGGTACAAGGTTCATGCTTAAAAGCACTTTAGTATCTATAATTTGTAAATCAACATAAGTACCCTTAGGCATATTAATATATAATAAAATAAACGGAATAATCAACCCATAAAATATTCCAGAAAAAATCTCTCCTATAGGTTGTCTTGATATTGGTATTGGTCCATAAGTGTAAAATACACCGCATAAAAAACATAGAACACCTAAAATTAAAACTACAATATCAGTACACCAAGCTAAATACAAACCTAAAGCTACACTAATACTAAACATAACAATAATTATTATTAAAGCTGTTTTTCTATTAAATTGTAGTTCTTGAGTATTTGTTTTAGTATCTATATAATTATTAATGGCTGTAGTAGTTAAGTCAAAAAGAAACATCGATAGAAAAAATATAGTTGTTAGCTTAATATTTATTGGTTGCTTCATATAAAATAAATAAGCAAGCGTCATAATAAAAGTGAACACACTTGTTATCTTTGTCATTATTTCAACATAACTAAAAAACCTTTTCAATACATTACTTTTCATTTACTAAATTCTTTTTTTCCTTATCCTTTTTTAAACCAAAAAAAGCTTTGTCTAAAATTGCTACTAGTTGAGATTTCTTTTCATATGATAAATCCATTGAAGACATAGTTTTCATAAACTTATCATAATACTTCTTGGATATCATTTTTGTAAAGTCAAGTCCGCCAGCTTTAAATACGGCCTTATTTAATTCTTGCCTTGTAAGCAAACCTTCTTTAGCTTTATTTTTAACATCTGGGTTATTGTAAAATGTATATATAAGCGGCAATGTAACAACACCTTGTTCATAATCAGATTGCACATTTTTTTTAGCAGTTAACTCATCAACTTCAAAGTCTATACAATCATCTGTTAATTGAAATATCATGCCAACATATTTTCCAAGCTGACGATAATTATTCAATACTGCTTTTTCTTTTTCAATCAATATTGCACCGCCATAAAAAGATGCTTCAAACAATGCTGCGGTTTTACCGTTAATTATACTTAAATAACGATAAAAAGATAAGTCCATATTTCCATTATTTAAATGTTGTCTCAATTCACCCATGCATATTTGATCAATATAACTAGGTAGTTCAAAGTTTAAAAACTCATCTCTATTTTTAATTGAGGTAACAAGTCTAAGAGCTGTAGCTAACAAGTAATCTCCACAAATTACAGCTGTCTTTTTTCCATACTTTTTTTGTAGTGTAATTACTCCTCTTCGTAAAGATGCATCATCCATGACGTCATCATGAACTAGGGTCGCTAAGTGCAGTATTTCAATTGCAGAAGCAAATGCAACAGCATTTTGATTTATTTTATCGTTGTTATCCATTGCGCATACTAGCAAAGCCCACGCTCTAATAAATTTTCCTCTGCTTTTTATTAAATGCTGTGTATATGTCCTAATAACAAATGGAGCGGTAGACAAAACCTTGTCTACCGTATTTTTAGTTTGTTCAAATGCGACATCAAGAGTGAGTAATTCGTTTGAGTTTTTAAACTCGGAGTTTAATAACTCTTTCGTCTTAGTGTCTAAATTAGTCATTGTAAATATACCACCTCTTAACAAACGGCACCTTTTTCCATAGTTTCTTTAAACAAGGCATTACATAATAATCTAATCCTAGTGTTCTTCCTCCGCCAATTAGCACTGCAAGACCCGCAAAAATCATCCAGAAAGTATTTAAATATAATCCTGTTGTACATACAAACATTACTTGCAACACTAAAGAAACGCCTGAAGAAAGAGTAGTAAATAGTCCACCTATTAATGCAAGTCCGATTAATATTTCGATAACAACTATAGAAATTTGCATAAATACCTGTATTTGATCACCTGATAATATAACATTATCTACAAACCAGTTCATTAAAGGAACATCTAATTTAAAAGCATAATCTGATAATTTTGATTCAGCTATTGCTTTACCACTAACAAACATTGCATCAAATAGTCCCATAATATTAAAGCTAAATATTGCAGTTCCAGTAGAAGCAACAGCATCTACAGCACCAGTAGCTCCAGCAGCAGCATCAACCGCAGCAGTTGCTCCAGCAGCAGCATCAGTTACTCCATATATTATACCTTCAAACCAAGCACTAGCTCCACCAAAGAATCCTGCTAATTTAGGTGATGACATCCAGCCCTCTGCAATTTTCAATATACCTTCAAACAACCAAACAGCACCAAGCCAAACTCTTAATGGTACTAATAAAAAGCTTGGAGTTCTATTTGAGAAATGTCCACCTACAAAACTTCTACAATTTCTAATAGTAAAAAATTCATGTCTTACATAACTAAAGATTTTATTCCATCCTAAAACTTGAATAAAATATACGATATTTATAAAATGTTTAGCAAACATCGCTAAAAACGATGGTAGGTTAAACATAAGTTTTGGCAATCCTACTCTTGCTACTCCGTAACGACCACCTACACATACCATTACACCGTGGAATGATGGTTTGTATTCTTCCATTTCTTTTTTCCCAGTTATGGCACTAATTATATTATGTGCAGCAGTATGAGCACTTTGCTCACAGTTCTCAACCATTTGTGGAACTGGCATAGTCTCACCTTCTGGTATATACATCATATTGTCTCCAACAACGTAAACTTCTTCACGATCTAGAGTTCTTAAAAATTTATCAACCTTTATACGGCCTCTACCTGCTGATTCTAATACTTCCGATGCATTTTTAGTAACATCAGAGCTTTCAATACCCGCAGTCCATACAACTGTTCCAGCGACATGTTTCGTTACATTATCACCTGATTTAAGTTCAATAAAGTCTTCTCCAATACCTACAACACCAGTATTTAATTTAACTGTTACACCCATTTTAGTAAGTCTTTTTTCAACTTTATCAGAAAGCTTTTCAGGTAAAATTGGTACAGTTCTAGGTAGTATATCAACATCATATATTGACACTAGATTTCTGTCAATTTCATATTGATCACATAATATAGGCGCATACTCAGCCATTTCACCAGCAAGTTCTACTCCTGTAAAGCCTGCACCTACAATATAAAACGTTAATAATTTCCTCTTTTTCTCGATATTTCTTTCACAAGCAGCTGCACGGAACATTTCATGAATTCTATCTTTAAGAATTACAGCATCATCATATGACCATAATTTATATGAAAACTCTTCAGCGCCTTTAGTTCCAAAATATGTAGGTTTGGAACCTGCAGCTAGTACCAAATAATCATATGAATAAGTTTTTTCTTCACCTATAACTTTTTTTGTATCAAAGTCAATTTTTGTAATATTATCCATTACTACATTAACTTTTCTTCCCGCGAAAACCTTTTTCAAACTGATACGAATACTATCTTCCTCAACCCTATTAGCAGCAACCTCATGTAACTCAGTAAGCATTGTGTGGAATGGATTCTTATCAATAATTGAAATGTTAATATCTTCGTGTTTTCTTAATTTTTTTTCTAGTTTTTTCGCAGTTAATATTCCTGCATAACCAGCACCTATAACAACTATGTTTTTCAACGCACTCTCCCCTTCATAATTGAATAAAAATATTTACTGTACTATTATAATACATAAATAAAAAATAGTCTGTGACATAAATCACAGAACTATAAAAAATATTAAATCGTCGTACTTTTCAACCTATTGATGTCCAAAATTTTTATTTGTCCTCTCGATACTTCAACTAATTTTAAATCCTGAAGATTTTTAAGAGTTCTACTTACAACCTCCCTTACAGTACCAATATCTTTTGCAAGTTTTTCATGTGTAATTGATATTACATCACTATTATATAAATTGCTATAATATACTAAAATATCAGCAATACGCTTTCCTACACTAAAAAATAATACGTCCGAAAAAGCAGATACTACTTCAGTTAGTCTTTGAGCAGTTGCTTCTCTATCATAATCATATACCGCTTTATTATTACTTAGAAGTTTGTTATATATATCTATAGGCACTATATAGAGTAAAGAGTCTTCTTCTGACTCTATATTGATATCAAGATTTAGATTTTTTAGCATACATAAAATACTAAGAACGCATATATCTTTGCTTTTAAGTCTATATAGTGTAATTTCACTACCATTTGTTGAATATACAAAAACACGAATCAATCCATATTTTACAATTTTCATTCCTATACAATCTGAACCTACATGGTGAACTATTGAGTTTGCAGCATAACTTCTTTTTTGAACGCTATTAAGTATTAATTGTTTTTCATCTTCCTTTAATGCATCCCAAAACGGTAGAGCATTCGGTAAAAACATTTCCATTATCTCAACTCCTTTAATAACACTTTACCACATAAATACACAAGCTTCAAGTGTTAATAATATAACAAAATATGCCTTTACTATATTTCCACAAAAACATAAAAATAACCATAAACATCATAAAATATTTTATTTTGTCTATGGTTATTATCATATTAATTTTTAACTATTTTGATGATAGATATTCGTGTATTCCTTTAGCGCCTGCTTTTCCTGCTTCCATTGCCAATATAACTGTTGCAGCGCCTGTTACAGCATCTCCACCAGCAAATACACCTTTTCTAGTAGTTTCGCCATTCTCATAAACTACCAAGCATTTATGCTTGTTAAGATCTAAACCTTCTGTTGTTGAAGAAATAAGTGGATTTGGTGATGTACCAAGAGCCATAATAACAGAATCAACCTCTAATTCAAATTCTGAGTTAGCAACCTCAACTGGTTTTCTTCTACCTGATGCATCTGGCTCACCAAGTTCCATTTTAACACATTTTAATCCTTTTACCCAACCTTTTTCATCAACTAAAATCTCTGTTGGATTAGTTAAAACGTCAAATATAATGCCTTCTTCTTTAGCATGATGAACCTCTTCAGCTCTTGCAGGTAATTCCTTTTCACTTCTTCTGTAAACAATGTGAACCTCTGAGCCAAGTCTTTTTGCAGTTCTTGCAGCATCCATAGCAACATTACCACCACCTATAACAGCAACTTTTTTGCTTTCAAATAACGGTGTATCATAATCACTTCTAAATGCTTTCATTAAATTGCTTCTAGTCAAATACTCATTAGCAGAGAATACGCCATTTGCATTTTCTCCAGGGATACCCATAAATTTAGGAAGTCCTGCGCCCGATCCTATAAATATAGCATCAAAACCATCTTGCTCTAATTGATCTATTGTAACTGATTTTCCAATGATAACATTAGTTTTTATTTCTACACCTAACTTTTTAACATTCTCAATTTCAGCATAAACGACCTTTTCTTTTGGTAGACGGAATTCAGGAATTCCATAAACTAAAACTCCACCTGGTTCATGTAAAGCTTCAAATATTGTAACTTCATAACCAAGTTTTGCTAAATCTCCAGCGCAAGTTAATCCCGCTGGACCAGAACCAATAACAGCAACCTTTTTACCGTTTGTTTGCTCTGGTTTTTTAGGAACTATGTTGTTTTCTCTTGCCCAGTCAGCAACAAATCTTTCAAGTTTTCCTATGGATACTGAATCACCTTTTATTCCTCTTATACATTTGCCTTCACATTGAGACTCTTGAGGACAAACACGTCCACAAATAGCAGGTAAAGCAGAAGATTTATTAATTATTTCAAAAGCTGACTCAATATTTCCTTTTTTAACTTCATCAACAAATGAAGGTATATCGATAGAAACAGGACATCCTTGAACACATTTTGCATTCTTACAATTTAAGCATCTTGTTGCTTCGTCCATAGCTTCTTCTATGTTATAACCTAAGCAAACCTCTTCAAAATTACTAGCTCTAACAACAGGATCTTGCTCTCTTACGGGAACTCTTTTTAGTACATCTTTTTTCTCTTCATGTCCTCCGCATCCGCATCCACCGTGATGATGTGTATCTCCTTCTTGTTCCTTTAATACAGCTCTTCCTTCTTCTGACTTATACATTTGTTGTCTTTTCATTGCTTCATCAAAGTTAACTAAATGTCCATCAAATTCCGGTCCATCAACGCAAGCAAATTTGATTTCATCTCCAATTGATAAACGGCATGCTCCACACATTCCAGTACCATCAACCATAATTGGGTTCATACTTACTATAGTTTTAATACCTAATTCTTTTGTAGTTATACAAACGAATTTCATCATAATCATAGGTCCTATAGCTACTACTACATCGTATTTAATACCTTGATTTAAAACTAAGTCCTTAATTACATCTGTAACTAAGCCTTTTCTACCATAAGAACCATCATCTGTAGTGATATATAAATTGCCAGCAACAGCTTTCATTTCTTCTTCAAGAATTAATATATCCTTTGATCTTGCACCAACAATTACATCTACAGCGATTCCATGCTCATGCATCCATTTTACTTGTGGATAAACTGGTGCAGTACCAACACCACCAGCAACAAACAATATTTTTTTGTTCTTAAGTTCATTTATATCTTCACTTACGAATTCTGATGGAACACCTAGTGGACCTACAAAGTCTCTGAAGTAATCTCCAGTTTTCAATTCTGCCATTCTCTGTGTAGATGCACCTAAAATTTGAAATACTATTGTTACAGTACCCTCTTCACGATTATAATCACATATAGTTAACGGAACTCTTTCACCTTTTTCATCAATTTTTGCAATCAAAAATTGACCTGGTTGGCAAGATTTTGCTATATGTTCGGCTTCAACTTCCATTAAATATATGATGTCAGTTAAAAATTGTGCCTTTTTAATCTTAAACATTTCTTCCTCCCTAAATTAATTATTATATAATTAATTTTCTTAACTATACTATAATTAATTTTTTAATTATGCGATAATAGATTTTATAGATATTTTTAATTTAATTTTATAATAAACAGCGACTATATTATAGCACTATAAATTGTTGTATTCAAGTATAATAAAAAATTACTTGATTTTACAAATATCTTCATTCTAATTTTAAAAAAGAAATTGACAAATCACTTTAATAAAAAAAGGCAAAAGTTCAAAACTTTCACCTTTATTAATATATGTAATTTTTATGCATTTTTAAAATTTGCCGGCCTTTTTTCCAAAAATGCTGTCATTCCCTCAATTTTATCCTCAGTTCCAAAACATGTGGTAAATAATTCAGCCTCGTAGTTTATACCTAAACCTAAATCCATATTCAATCCATTATTTATAGAAAGTTTTGCCATCTCAATAGCAATAGGTGCTTTTGAAGTTATTTTATTTGCAATATTTTCACATTCTTCCATTAACTTTTCCGGTTCTACTACTTTTTCTACTAAACCAATTCTTAGAGCTTCTGTTGAATCAATTATATCACCAGTATAGATTAGATATTTCGCCATACCTTTTCCAACTAATCTAGATAAACGCTGTGTTCCTCCAAATCCTGGAATTATACCTAAGCTAACTTCAGGCTGACCGAATTTAGCTTTTGTTGAGGCTATTCTTATGTCAGCAGACAAGCATAATTCGCATCCTCCACCCAAGGCGAATCCATTTACTGCAGCAATTACAGGTTTTTCAAAATTCTCTATCAAATTCATAACCTTTTGACCAAATATTATGAATTCTCTGCCTTCTAGTGCAGATT
Source organism: Firmicutes bacterium UBA7510 (assembly GCA_002479485.1). Lineage (GTDB taxonomy): Bacteria > Bacillota > Clostridia > Tissierellales > Sedimentibacteraceae > UBA1535. The sequence continues at coordinate 28,924 of DLNM01000059.1, forward strand.
GATCTCTCATCTGCGCAATATCAGCACCTGCAACAAAAGCTCTGCCTTCTCCTGTTATAATAACTGCTTTTATATCACCATCATTTTTCATGTCTTCAAATGCACTTTTAATGTCATTTAAAATGTTTTGATTTAGTGCATTTAAGGCCTCTGGTCTATTAATTGTTAAAAAAGCAATGTTATTTTTCTTCTCATATTTTACATAATCATAATTTAACATGGCAAAATCCACCTTTCTATTTTATTTGCTAATACTAATCTAAATTATAAAACCTCTAAAAATTTTTAGTAAGGTTTTTATTTGGGATTAGTATTATCTATTATAATATAAAATATTAATTAAATCATTATTTTTTTCTAATCCTAACAGATATTTCACCAGAAATTATATTGTCTAATTCACCATTTTTATACTTTACAACAAGTTCACCTTCATTGTTGATATCAACTGCTGTAGCTTCTATTACTTCCTGATTTTTTATTAGATTTATTTCCTTGCCAATAACATAAGAATTTTTTCTGCATATATCTAAAGAGTTAGAAAAATCATTATTATTAAGTTCTACGTATAATTTTTCAAAATTATTTAATATATCCGCAACTAAAACATTTCTTTTTAACTCCTTAAATGTCTCAATTTTTATTGAGGTTGCTATATTTTTCAGTTCATCGGAAAAATCATCTTTATTATTGTTTACATTTATGCCTATACCAACAACCACATAATTAATAACGTTAATTTCTGAATTCATTTCCGTTAATATACCGCAAATTTTTTTGTCATTAATTATCAAATCATTTGGCCATTTTATTTTAGTATGAATACCTAGATTAGTAAAAGCTAAATTTACTGCTGCAGCTGCAACTTGAGTAATTTTTGACACTTCAAAAATGCTAACCTTTGGTCTTAAAATTATGCTCATCCATATACCATTATTATTTTGTGATATCCACTGTCTTCCCATTCTGCCTCTTCCACTTAATTGCTTTTCAGTTATAATAACCTGACCTTCGCCTTCTAGTGTATCAGCAACTTTTTTTGCATAAGAATTTGTTGAATCTAGTTCATTAAAATGAATTATATGTTTTCCCATAAATTCTGTATTTAAGTGGTTTTTTATCTCTTCATAGGTTAATATATCAGGACAAAGTGTTAGTCGATATCCTTTTTTAGAAACAGATTCTATATTATAGCCGCTTTCTTTTAAAGAATTTATGTGCTTCCATACCGCTGCTCTTGTAACACCTAGTTTCTTACTTATTTCTTCACCTGAAATAAATTCATTGCTATTTTCCTTCAAAAAATTTATAATTTTATCCTTCATTTGTAGTCCTCCGAATTTATTCATTTATATTAATATAATATAAACAAAATGAATTGTAAACCAATAAAAAAGTGAACTACGTTCACTCTATGGAAGAATCGTTCCGATTCTTCATTTATCTAATAGGAAAGAGAACTTTCCTATTAGATAAATAAGAATTTAGCTAAGCTAAATTCTTTCTAAATTCTTATTTATTATTCTATGTGTTGAATTTCAAAGTAATTTTGACTCATATAGCATAGAGGACATATTTCTGGAGCAATATATCCGTTATAAACATATCCGCATCTATTGCAAACCCATTTTTTTACTTCTTTCTTATTGAAAAAAGTACCATTTTCTAGCATAGCGGCATTTGTTGCACATAGTTTCCCAAAATTTTCATCTGCTCTAATTATCATACCAAACAGAATGGATACCTCTAAATATTTTTCATCATATGCTATTCTTGCATAATCAGGGTATATTCTAGTAGCATTTGCAGTCTGAATTAGTGCAGCTGTATCCAAATTTGTCAGTGTATCACTTGAATGTATTGGCATTTGCATCAATGTACAAATTTCATCAGCTGTATATCCACTACATAGCAAAAACCTAGCAATGAGCTTCGCATGTTCATTAACACTTTTTGCCATTTGTTTAAACAAGTTCGCAAATTGAATATATCCTTGTTCTGTTGCAATAGATGCATAGTTTGTATATTTTTGTTGGTCATATGTTTTATTTCTAAAAGCAGTAAGTAAGTTTTCAGCAGTTTTAGAACCCCTTAAAGATTTCATATTTAATCCCCCATATAAAAAATATCTTTATTCATTATATGTAAGTACTATATTTAAGTTAATAAAATAAGAATTTAGTTGAGTAACTGCTGAAAGTAAAAATATTGTTACAGAGTTTAGCAGACAAGTTAACTTCTCCGTTACGCTGTACTGTGAGGCGAAGTAAAGCAAACAAAATAAAAAACGTTGCTGTTTCCGTAATTCGACTTCCCTCGATTTTTGTTAATGATGGGAAGCTCTCATTAAGTCACAGCAACGTTTCTTATTTTATTCGCTATTTGTAGCAACCGACATTCAAAGAAAAATAAAAGGATTTTTCTTTGAATGTCTGCAATTTTGGCGTAACAGTCTGCTAATTTATTAGTTTTTTTAATATAATATTTTCATAAGAATATCATATGATTTTCTTGTAAAAAGTATTGATTTTTAAATTTTACTATTAATTTTTATAGTCAAACTTGTAGTATACATTGCGTCTTAAAAAGCTTAGCAGGCAAACATACCAATAACGCAGAAAAGACAAGAAAAATCCTTTTTATTTTTCTTGTTTTTTCGTCGCTATGAATAGGAAGGTATATAAAAAACGTTGCTGTGACTTAATGAGGATTTCCCTTCCTTATAAAGATCAAGGGAAACCGAATTACGGAAACAGAAACGTTTTCTATATACCTTCCTATACTTTGCTTCACATCACAGTATGTCGAGCAATTTACCACCTGCTAAGCTTTTTAGCAACATACTTTATTAAAAGTTACTCTACTAAATTCTTATTTTTATTGTATTATTTATTTTTATAACATATAATGTATATTAACATATATTGGGAGGTTAAAGTGGATAGTAAAAAATTAATTTTAAACTATTTAGTTTTATTGCTAGGTATTGTATTAGCAGGCTGTTCTAAAGTGGATAGTAACAACATGGCTTCAATAGAATATGTTATTACTAATATGTTTACCTGCCCTGATGAAATTTTGAATGAATATTTAGAAAAAGCAATTGATGAAATACCAACTAAAAATGAATTCGGGGTATATAGTGTATTATCAGATACAGTTCATGGTAAAAAACTTGATGAATATTTGTTTGATAAATATAATAAATATACTACCGATTCGACATATAAAACTTTTTTATCCAATTGGTTAAAAAGTCTTCAATTTGCATCTAAAAATAGCGGTTATAAAATAAATGTAAGTAACTTAGATATAAAAAAGGTTGAAAACTTCGACACGGATTATACTTTTGAGGTTGAATTAAAATATTTTACAGATGATGGTACAGAGAAGACAAAAAAAATAACAGGTTTAGCCAGATGTGAAGAAGAAGGACGATTATCCTATTTAAAAGTTAATCAAACTTATTATGATTTATTAAATGAAATGACAGAAAAGATTAATAAAGAAGGCTAAAAAAGCCTTCTTTATTATCTTATATTTTGAATTAATTTTAATATATCTTTTCTTAAATTCTCTATGCTTCCTTCGTTATTAATAACTTTATCTGCTAATATTTTTTTCTCTTCAATTGGCATTTGCTTTTTAATAATAGTTAAAGTTTGCTCCAAATCCTTATTTTCTTTGATTGCTCTTTGTACTAATCTTTGTTTTTGAGTTTCTTCACTTACATATATCAGCCAAATTTCATCATACTTAAGCCCCATATTATCTAAAGCTTCTTTTTGCTCAAACATTAGTGGAATATCTAAAAATATTAACTTATCCCTAGTGTTTTTGATACCGTATAAAAGCTCGTCCACAACATATTTATGAACTAAGCTATTTAACTTATTTAATTTTTCATTATCAGATAAAACTATCTTACCTAGCTTCTGTCTATCAATATATTTATCATCGTCTAATATTACTTCTGAAAATGTATCAACTAATATTTTATATAAATCACTATCTTTCTCATATCCATTATGAACAATTAAATCACAGTCTAAAACAGTGTATCCAAGCTCTCTTAAGTATTTTGAAGCTTCACTTTTTCCTGTTGCAATTCCTCCTGTTATAACAATTACATAAGGATTATTATTTTGATTCATACCAGCTATCTCCAACATTAATATCAACTTCTAGATGAACTCTAAAACTGTCAACAACATTTTCCATTTCATTTTTAAGAATTTCTTTCACCTTATCTACCTCATCCTTGCAAGCCTCAACTATTAGCTCATCGTGTACCTGTAATAAAAGTCTTGATTTCATGTTGTTTTCTTTAAGCTTTTTATATACTCTTATCATTGCAATTTTTATAATATCTGCTGCTGTACCTTGAACAGGAGTGTTTAATGCAATTCTTTCACCAAAAGATCTAATATTAAAATTTCTTGACTCAAGCTCTGGAATATATCTTCTTCTGCCAAAATAAGTTTCTACATATAAATTCTTCTTGCTTTGCTCAACTATATTTTTCATATAGCTATCAATGTTATGATAATAATTCAAATAATTTTCAATATACTCTTTAGCTTCTTTACGAGATATATCTAAATCTCTCCCAAGTCCATAGTCGCTGATTCCATAAATTATGCCAAAATTTACAGCCTTGGCTCTACTTCTCATCATTGATGTAACTTCTTCAAGTTTAACCTTGAATACTTCAGACGCTGTTTTAGAGTGTATATCTTCATGATTAATAAAAGCATTTATCAAATTTTCTTCGTTTGAAAGCTCAGCCAGAACTCTTAGCTCTATTTGAGAATAGTCGGCATCAACTAAAACATAGCCGTCTTCAGCAATAAAGGCTCTTCTAATTTCTTTTCCTTCCTCTGTTCTAGTTGGAATATTTTGCAGATTAGGATCTGTACTACTGATTCTGCCTGTTGTAGTAATGGTTTGATTTAATACTGAATGTACTCTGCCGTCATTTTCACCAATTACAGCCTTAAGTCCCTCTACATAGGTTGAGTTTAATTTAGTAAGCTGTCTGTATTCTATAATTTTATTTATAACTGGATGCTTGCTTTTTAATTTATCAAGAACTTCTATATCAGTAGAATATCCTGTTTTAGTCTTTTTAATTACCTCTAAATTTAGCTTTTCAAATAATATAACTCCTAACTGCTTTGGAGAATTTATATTAAACTTTTCTCCAACCATTTCATATATAACTTCCTCAAGTATGGTAAGCTTATTGTTGAATTTTTCTCCAAGTTCATCTAAAATATTTAAATCAATTTTAAAACCTACAAATTCCATATATGCCAACACCTCTACAAGAGGCATCTCAATATTGTAAAATAAATCACACATATGAAACTTTTCAATTTCTTCAACTATTTTACTTTCAATTTTTATAACAGTAGAAATATAGTCATATAAATACTGTTTATTTTTTTCAACATCTAATTCTTTAAAGCTAACACGTGCTTTTCCACTACCTAAATAATCATTTATTGATGGTATATCAATTTCTAAAAATTCATAGGAAAGTTTATCAATACTATAAGAGCTGTCAGAAGGATTTAATATATACTTAGCGACTTCTCCATCAAAATTAGCATTATTTAATGATATACCCTTTTTTAGTAAATAAATTATATCAGATTTTAAATCATGACCAATTTTTTTAATGCTATTATCCTCAAAAACATCCTTCAAATTATCTAAAATTTTTACCTCATTATTTTCATTTACATTAATATAAAATATCTTATCTTCACATGATGATAAGCCAATAGCCACAGCATTTGAATATAAAGCCCTATCGCCATCTAGCAAAAATTTTAACGCTAATTTTCCACTTTTTCTAGCTTTATTTTTTATTTCATTAATGGCTTCTAGATTTGAATCATCTATAAAAGTCATATTAGATTTAACATCATTATTTTCTTTACCCATAGTAATAGGTGCCTTTGGCATATCAAAAATTGAAAATTGAGAGTTTAAATTTTCATTAGTTTCATCATTAGCACTACTTAATATTCTCTTTTTAAAGTTTTTAAATTCAAGCTCATCATACAGATTCATAAGTTTTTCACCGTCCACATCTACTCGCTTGTATTCATTAAAATCTATTTCAACAGGTATATCCGTTACAATTTTCGCCAAAGTTTTGCTCATATATGCTTGCATTTTGTCATTTTCTAGCTTTTCCTTTAACTTACCTGTTATATTGTCTATGTTTGAATATAAATTATCTAAGTCATGATATTCTTTAATAAGCTTTATTGCTGTTTTTTCTCCAACACCTGAAACACCTGGAATATTATCTGACTGATCACCCATAAGTGCCTTTAAATCAACAAATTCTTCAGGTTGTATCTCATAATCTTCTTTTATAGCAGCTCTGTCCATTTCTTTTATGTTTGTAACGCCTTTTTTAGTTAATAGTACCTTAACATTATCATCTACCAATTGAAGATAGTCTTTATCACTTGTAACCAAATAAACATCAATTCCATTTTCAACAGAAGCCTTTGACATAGTTCCTGCAACGTCGTCAGCTTCGAAACCATCTATTTCTACACACTTTATATTATGTATTTTTAAAACAGTTCTAATTAGTTCAAACTGTTCAACTAGCTCATCCGGCGCCTTAGCACGCCCCGCTTTATATTCACTATATTGTTCATGTCTAAATGTTGGTTTTTTTGGATCAAAAGCAACACATAGATACTCTGGAGAATAATCATCTAAAAGCTTATAAAGCATACTTAAAAAACCATATACAGCATTTGTAAATTGACCTTTTTTTGTTTTCAAAGGTGGCATGGCATAAAATGCCCTAAACAATATGCTATTTCCATCAATTATCATTATTTTACTTTTCATACTAATCTCCAATCTTTATCAAACAGTAATATAGATAATTGTATCACAACAAAAAAGTTTTATCCATAATAAAATAAGAATTTGCCTATATAGTGTGCTAAATTATATTAACTTTATTTGCATATATGCATTGTGATTACATAGATTATTATAGGGGGGATGATTTATTGAAATTTATTGAAGCAAAACCTTTTAACTTTTCTAGCATTAAGGATATATCTAATTCACAATTAAATCAACATTACATATTATATACCCGTTATATAAGCGCTACTAACAAGGCAACTGTTGAATTAAGCAATAATTTAACATATGAAAATTGTAACATGAATTTCAGCAATCTATGGTGTGCAATTGTAACACGTTCTTTTAATTTAGATGCAGTTAAGCTTCATGAGCTATATTTTGAAAATATGACCGGACTTAACAACAAAATGCATGGAAAAATAGACGATGTAATCACACAGACTTTTGGTTCTTATGATAATTTCAAAGAAAAATTTAAATGTATAGGTCTTACAATGAGAGGTTGGGTTGTTTTTTGCTATGACAGCTTTACAAATGATTACTATATATATGGTCAGGATTCTCATAATACAGAAATAATTATGAATACTTATCCAATTATTGTTATGGATGTATATGAGCATGCATACATGATAGATTTTGGAATAGATAAAGGCGCATACATAGAAGCATTTTTTAGAAATCTAGACTTTAAAGTAGTAAACAATAGATTAGGGAATTAATTAATAATTTACTTTTACTTCTCAAAAAATATTTTTATATTTGTAACGCAATAAATATAACCACATATACTATACCAAACATAATAATCAAGGAGGTAAAAGTTTATGGGATTTTTCGGCGGATGTGGAGAGAACTGTGGAGGTGGAAGTAATTTATTATTTTTCTTCCTTTTGTTAGTAGTACTTTTCTGTAACTGTGGTAATAATAGCGGTTGTTGCTAACAACAAATAAAATTTGTTATTAATTAATAAAAATATTGCGTCCTTAAAGAAGACGCAATATTTTTATTTTCCAAATTTCTTTATTATAAAATCTCTAAAAGCTTCTTCAGTTCTAGAGAAATATCTATTGATGTGATAAACAAAATACAAATGTCTTTTTAGTTCTAAATCTTTTATTTTAATAGGCACAATAGAGCCTTCATTTATTTCTTTTTCTATAGCTAACTTAGATATAATTGTTATACCCATGTCGTTTTTTACTAAGGTTTTAATAATGTCGTTATCCTCAACTCTTACCTTTGTTTTTAAGTCCTCTAAATATAAATTTTTCATATTTAAATAGTTTTCAAATGTTTTAAGAGTTGCAGAGCCTTTTTCTCTTGAGATAAAATCATGCTCAAATAAGAAGTCTATTGGTACACTTTGATTTTTAAATTTAGAATATTTATTTGCAGATGCAGCAATAACTAGCTCATCATCAGCTATAGTAACAAAGTTTAATTTACTTTTTTTATATACCGCTCCTGTAAAACCAAAATTTACCAAACCATCTTCTATATAGTTAAATACTATTTTTGAATCTACCTTTTTAACATCGTATATAACCGCTGGGTAAATTTTATTAAATTCAAATATAATATTATAAAGAAAATAGTCAGCGGGTAAAGAGCTTGAATAAATATTAACTTCTCCATCTAAAGTGCTATCTTCTTTTTTTAGCTTATCATAAATTTTATTTTCTTCACAAAGTATATTTAAAGCAAATTTATAAAGCTCTTTTCCAGCCTCTGTGGGAATCATATCTCTTCCATCTTTTATAAGTAAAACTATCCCAAACTCTTTTTCTAAAAGTTGAAGCTGTTTAGATACTGCTGGTTGTGTTATATAAAGCTTTTCAGCAGCTTTAGATATGTTTTTTAAATTTATAACCTCAATAAATGTCTTTAAATATGATGTGTTCATTAAACCTTTTCTCCCTATAGATTAATTAAATAGACTGTATACCCATACCAATGGCTTCATGTTCAAAGCCCTTTCGAGGTGAACCTATTTGTCCATATAAAACAACAGCAATCCACTCACCACTTGATTTATCCTCTTCAATTAAATTACCTCTAACTATTGAATAGGTTAATCCAACACTTCTAAGCACTTCTCCAAGCACAACCTGACCTCTACAATAACCACTTAAGGCCTCTACAATTGCGTGATATAAAGAATGCTCATCATGATAATTCTCCCTTATTATGTCTTCTCTTAAAGCAGCTGTTTCAATTGCAGCAATTATCTTTTGAGAATCCATAGATCCAGCAGTACCTCTGTATATAGTATAACCTTTATTTTCGTAATACTCCTTCATCCTATCATAATCATCGCATAATGTCAAAAGTAGAGCTATTTTGCCTATACCTTTATATTCATTCAAATCAACACACCTCTATATATTTTATATTATTTTATTATGAAATAATTTCATACATTAGACTTCATCTATAAACAAAAGGAAAGGATTACTCCTTTCCTAATTTTATCATTAATATGGTGATTTGTTTAGTATTTTTTTCTCAAATTCAATAACTTTTTCTTCTAAATCCTTAACTTTTTTATTCATGTCAACAACATATGCTTCATCTTTTATAGATGCAAGATTTATTTTTGTATTTAATAATGCTGATAAAACAGCAGTTCTAGCAAGCATTGCAGATACTAATCCATCAGTTACTGCATTTGCATTTCCATGCTCAACTACTTTATCTGCTAAAGGCATTATTTCAAAAGCATCACATGCAATTTCAAAAGGTACTGATGCAGCAGTTTTTAAACCAGCTTGCATAGCAGAAGTTCTTGCTTCTTTTTCTTCTTCTGTATCCTTTGGCATCTTCATAGCTTTCATTACATCATTAAATGAGTTACTATCTCTTAGAATATCGTCAAGCAATCTTTCTCTTAACTTAGCACCTTCAGCCGATATATCTTTCATTTCAGCTTCAAATTCTTCATATTTTTTCTTACCAATTGTTAAGTTTGCTACCATTTCTGTAAGAGCAGCAGACAAAGCACCACTTACTGCAGCAATACTTCCGCCACCTGGAACTGGCTCTGCTGAAGCAGTTTGAGCAGCAAAATCAACTAATTTCATTTCTTTCATATTTTCCTCCATGAATCTATATTAAATTTTCGCTTTTATGTGAAGCTAGAATTTATCCACTCTACAATTATAGTTTCACAATTTTCCCGTTTTTAATTACTGTTTCTACTATATTAACTCCTACATGATATGGTAAAAAATGTATTGATGGATATTCAAGTATTATTATATCAGCTTTTTTACCAACTTCAATACTACCTATAGAATCTGCTCTATTAACCGCCGCTGCTGCATTGATAGTAAGAGCTGTTATTATTTCTTCAATAGAAAGTTTCATTTGTATAGCAGAAACCGCTATTAAAAGAGGTATTGAATTTGAAAAACAACTACCTGGATTTAAGTCTGTAGCAAGCGCAACCGCACAATTGTTATCAATCATATATCTACCTCTAGCATACTCTTCCTTTAAAGAAAATGCTGTTATAGGCAACAAGGAACAAATAACTCCAGCCTTAGCCATATCTTGTATACCCTTATCAGATGCTTGTAGCAGATGGTCAGCTGAAACAGCTCCAAGCTCAGCCGCTAATTCTGCTCCACCTAACTGAACTATTTCATCTGCATGAATTTTTAATTTAAAGCCCATATCTTTAGCAGCTTTTAAAAATCTTCTTGACTGATCTACTGTAAAAACATTTTTTTCACAGAATATATCGGCAAATTCAGCTAGATTTCTTTCTTTAACCACCGGCATAACATTATTTATCATAAAATCTAAGAACTCATCTTCTTTTCCCTTATACTCTGGAAGCACACTATGAGGTCCTAAAAAAGTAGAAACTATATCTATCGGTTCCTCTGCATCAAGAATTTTCATAGCTTCAAGCTGTTTTATCTCTGTATCCATGTCAAGGCCATAACCACTTTTTCCTTCAACTGTAGTTACACCAAATTGCATCATTTTATGAAGTCTTTTTCTACCTATTTCTACTAAGTTTTCTAAAGATTCTTCTCTTGTGGCTCTTACAGAATTGGTTATACCACCGCCTCTTTCCATTATAGACATGTAGGTATCACCTCTAAGTCTCCAAGAAAACTCATCTGCTCTATAACCACCAAATATAAGATGAGTATGTGAATCAACAAAACCTGGTAACACTGCTTTATTTGCAGCATCAATAACCTCATAATTTTTTTCATCAAACTTTGATAAAATTTCATTAGTAGCACCCACTGCTACAATTATCCCATCTTCAATTACTACAGCTCCATTTTTTATAATGCCTACATCAGACATTTCTGTGCCCTTTTTAGGGGCGCTACCATGATTTGGAGCATTACCCTTACAGGTAACTAGCTCAGTAGCATTTTTTATAATAAGCTTATTCATATAAACCTCTAATTATAATCTAGTTTCTAAAACTTGATCCATACTAAAGTTTTCTATTCTTAAATAGTATTCAGCGCAATCAATTAATGCTTGCATTGGAACTAATCCTATAACTTCACTTCCAACAACATTAACACCATATCTTTGAGCTTCCATTTTTACTGTCTCGAAAACTCTATAAACTGCTGACTTAGTATAGTCAGTAAGATTCATAGAAACTTGAACTATTTTTCTTTCTTCTAACTCAACACCCATAGCCTTAACAAATCTAAATCCTCCACCTAAGTGTCTAACTTGTTTAGCGATCTTATCAGCTACAGATAAATCACTTGTTCCTAAATTAATGTTAAATGCAACTAATGGCATTCTAGCTCCAATTGCAGTTACACCAGCAGTAGGATGTATGGTTGAAGGTCCAAAATCTGGCTTCCACATATCATCTGTCATTTTTTCAGCCATTCCTTCAAATTGTCCTTTTCTAATTGTTGCTAAATTCTCTCTATGAGATGCTGATGCTGACTTTTCATATAGGAAAAAAGGCAACCCATATTTTTCTGATGCTTCTTTAGCTACTTCTTTAGCTAATTTGTCAGCTTCTTCAATAGTTACATTTCTTATTGGAATAAATGGAACAACGTCAACTGCTCCCATACGTGGATGCTGTCCTTCATGCTTAGTCATATCAATTAAACTAACTGCATTTCCTATAGCTTCTATCATAGCCTCTTTTAATGCTTCTGGCTCTCCAACCACTGTAACCACACATCTATTATGATCTTTGTCTGTACTGTAATCTAATAATTTTACATTTTCTTTTGCTCTAAATGCTTGTACTATTTTCTCAACCTTTTCTAAATCTCTACCTTCACTAAAATTTGGAACACACTCAACTATTCTTTTCACTTTAATATCCTCCCTTTAAGTAGATATAACCACAAAGAACACAAAGTGCACTTTGTGCACTTAAGCATTATTGTGCTCTTTGTAGTCAATTATTTATTTATTATAATTTTTAAAAGTTTTTTCTATTAAATCATCACTTGCTACATACGGAATTGTTATATGATCTTCGCCATTTGTTATTTTATTGTATTCTATAGTTGTTTCGATTGAATTTTCACATCTAGCCCAAGATCTTCTTGATACTCCAACCATCGTATCCCATGGAATAGCTTTTCTAAGAATATCATCAACTCTTTCACTTCCATCAAGCACCATACCAAAGCCACCATTAATTGATTTACTTATACCTACTCCACCACCATTGTGAAGAGCAACTAAGCTCATTCCTCTTGCAGCATTTCCAGCGTAGCATTGTACAGCCATATCAGCAGTAATGTTGCTACCATCTTTAATATTTGATGTTTCTCTATATGGTGAATCTGTTCCACCAGTATCATGATGATCACGACCTAGCATAACAGGTCCTATCTCACCATTTCTAACCATTTCATTGAATTTAAGAGCTATATCACGTCTGCCTAGTGCATCTTGGTATAGAATTCTACACTGTGTTCCAACAACTAGTTTATTTTTCTCTGCATCTCTTATCCAAATATAGTTGTCTCTATCTTGACCTCTTCTATCTGGGTTTATAACTTCCATAGCAGCATGGTCAGTTTTTCTTAAATCTTCTGGTTTTCCACTTAAACAGCACCATCTAAAAGGTCCATAACCGTAATCAAATAACATAGGACCCATTATATCTTCAACATAAGAAGGGAATATAAAGCCTTCACTTGTATCTATTCCATTTTTAGCTATTTCCTTAGCACCAGCATCAAAGCATGCCTTCATAAATGCATTACCGTAGTCAAAGAAATATGTTCCATTTTCAACTAATGATTTAACTAATTCAAAATGTTTTCTAAGAGATACATTAACTAATTCCTCAAATTTATGCTTATCCTTATCTAACATTTCAGTTCTTTCATCGAATGTTAATCCTTGTGGACAATATCCTCCATCATATGGAACGTGACATGATGTTTGATCTGATAATAAATCTATTTTTATATTATTTTTAACTGCATACTCTAACAAATCAACTATATTTCCATGATAAGCTATAGATATAGTCTGTTTTTTAAACATGTATTCTTTAGCTATTTCGAATACTTCTTCTAAATTATCGCTAACTTTTGCTACCCAACCTTGTTCATGTCTAGTAACAATTCTTGAGTAGTCAACCTCAGCAACTATACCTACTCCATTTGCTATTTCGATAGCTTTAGGTTGAGCACCACTCATACCGCCTAGACCTGATGTTACAAATAGATGTCCTGCTAAATCACCATCAGCAGGTATACCTAAAACTTTTCTTCCTGCATTTAGTATTGTATTAAATGTTCCATGAACGATACCCTGAGGTCCTATATACATCCAGCCACCTGCTGTCATTTGACCATAACTTGATACTCCCATTGCTGTTGCATTTGCCCAATCATGTGGATTATCAAACATACCTATCATTAAACCATTAGTTATAATAACTCTTGGGCTAGTTTTATTAGATTTAAACAGACCCATTGGATGTCCAGACATCATAACTAATGTTTGTTCATCTGTTAATTCTTCTAAATATTTTTTTATTAATTGATATTGCATCCAGTTTTGACACACCTGTCCTGTCTCACCGTATGTTACTAACTCATATGGATATAAAGCAACTGCGTGGTCAAGGTTATTGTCTATCATTACTTGAAAGGCTTTACCCTCTACACATTTTCCCTTATATTCATCTATTGGTCTACCATAAATTCTTTCTTTAGGCATAAATCTATAGCCATAGATTCTTCCTTTTGTCATTAATTCTTCAAGAAATTCAGGTGCTAATGCTTCATGAAGTTCCTCAGGTACATATCTCAATGCATTTTTTATAGCAAGTTTTATTTCTCTGTCAGTCAAATTAAGTTCACGTTTTGGAGCTCTTCTAATCCCCTCTTTAAATGCTGGATACTCAGGTAGCTTGTTATCCAATTTGATAGTCATCGCTTCAGATATACTATTGTTATTTACCATTATAAACTCCTCCTAATTATTTTATTTATAATAATATTATAATTAATTCACGTCGATAAAACGTCTAATAAAAATTAATCTAAAATTTAAGATAAGCTAAAGGTTTTTAAGGTATAATCAAATTAGTTAATAAGTAAGCTTATTAGTTTAATAATAAGCGTAAGCTATTAATTTTTTTCCCTCTCCCCCTTGTTTTTTTATTTAAAAAAAGGCTGTGCCAAGTGCACAGTTTTTTATTTCTCTCCTTCTTTAAACACCTGTGAATAATAGTCCCTATCCAAAATTTCTGCTGAAAAAACAAATTTTCCTGAAACTTCTTTATTAATGTTTTTAATGTAATCTTCGTCTATAGGATTATCCGTTAAATTAGTTACCTCTTTTGTTACAGAGTTATACATTGCTTTATCTGTTATAAAACTTCTGTTTGAAAATACTACAAGTGGGTCTGACGTTGAAAAAATATCTTTACCCATCAATAATCTAGAATCATATTCAAGACCAAATAAATTAGATAAGGTTGGTATTATATCAAGACTAGAACATGGTTTATCAACTATTACAGTTTCTCTACCTTTAGTCCAAAGTATAAAAGAGCTTTTATATAATTCAAAATTATTTTCAACTTCATGCCCTGACAATTCATCTATTTCTTCTTTTTCTAATCCATATGGGTAGTGGTCTGCACTAATGGCAATTACAGTTTTATCTGCAATTCCTTTTTCCTCTAATTGTCTGATTAACGTCTCCATAGCTCTATCAAGCTCTATGTTGCATGCAAGATATGCCTTTACAGGCTCAGATGCTTCTAAATGCTCCACTAACTCTTTATTTTTACCAGCAATATAGTTTCCATAAAAAGTATAATTTTTATGACCACTTACAGTCATATAGTAAGTATGAAATTTTTCATCATTTATATACTCCGGCACTGTTAAATCTATCATTTCCAAGTCTGATTCCGGCCAAGTTTCTTTTACTTTTAAGCCATTTCCTAGTCCTTT
This sequence comes from Firmicutes bacterium UBA7510, assembly GCA_002479485.1. Classification (GTDB taxonomy): domain Bacteria; phylum Bacillota; class Clostridia; order Tissierellales; family Sedimentibacteraceae; genus UBA1535. Next base: position 44,281 of record DLNM01000059.1, read on the forward strand.
ATAATCATATCCCAGATTAGGATGTGACACATCACGTCTATAATAATCAAAATAGTGATTATGATATGCGCGAGTTGAGTATCCAAGCTTCTTAAATTGATTACCCATAGAAAAAGGTAAATAATTTTCTCCAGAAGTATAAAAGCTCCAAACTCCTGACTTCGGTATTAATCCCTGACAAGCAACATATTCTCCATCAGAAGTGCTTACTCCCCATATTGGATTATAGAAATTGTTAAATACAAAGCTTTCATTTGCCATTTTATATAAGGTAGGAGTTAATTCTTTATCTAAAGCTAAATGTGAAAAACCTTCTGCTGTAATTAGTATTAGATTATAATCCTTGAATATACCTGTATATTCATTTTTATTTGTTGGCTCTACTGAAGAAAAATATTTATGCATAGCTATTATGTTTTCGTCAGTTTCACTTTCTATTAACTTATTAAAATCTATGTCCATTATATTAGGACTGGTATCTATTTTTTCTACTTCATCATCATCTTTATTTGGCTCATCAATTATATTACAAAAGTCGTCTTGTATATTATTATCTGGTAAAGTATCTTCATCATCAATATATTTATTCAAATCTGTTGTAGATGATGCAGTCGTCGCATTTTTAAAAATTATGTTACCTAAATCTTTTTGCATAACCTTTAAAATACCAAATCTATTAATAACTAAATCTGGTACATTAGTACCGTAATATATATCATAGTCTGAATTAACATCCTTACCACCTAAAGATAAAGACATCAACATGAATACATTAACCAAAACAATAGACAATATAGTTATTATTTTTTGCTTAAAAACCGTATTCTTATATTCTAAACCCTTTGCTTTTCCAAACAATATGCCAAATACCGGTGCAAATAAAAGTATTAGCACAGCAAAATTATTTATAATTGCTTCAAAAACCATATCTGCAAATTCAAGAACTTGCCCAGCGCCTGTAACCGAATACAAAACCATTGGTGTATAGAATAATTTATAGTAAATAAATTGAACAGTCACCGTAAAGCACAAAAAAATAACAAAAAATATAGATATCATTCTATTTATTTTTTTGTTAAACAATGTTGATATAAAATTTAAAATCAATCCAAAAGATAGTGAAAACAAAACTAAATATATTATCGTTCCATCAATTTCTTGATTAAGACCAAAAAATTTGAATATGATTTCTAAATAAAAAATTATTGCCGGAAAATATAATGCAGTGAGAATTCTTCTTTTATTATCAATAGTTTTACTTTTTATGCTTTTATTTATCATTTTATCATTCAATTTTAGCTACCTCAATTTCTAATACATCTAATTTTATTATA
>DLNM01000065.1 GCA_002479485.1 Firmicutes bacterium UBA7510
TTTTATTATGATGAGGCTTTTGTTTAAAGAGTGGATAAATCAAAATAATAGTAAATAGAAAAATAGTATTAGTTAGTCAAGGTAAGTGTTATCACTTCTACATCTAACAATATGTTCACGCAAGGGTCTTAGTGGGAACGGTCAGCGGAAGCAAGTCAGACCACATCACTTCACCGGGTGTGACCACCGTCAAGACGGTCTAGTCAAGGATGTCCGGTTCAGCGACGTCGTGAACACAGAGACGTTAGACGAAATTGATATAATCATTTCAGAGTTTGTTACTTGGGTCATGAATAAATAGTAACAATAACATTAAGAGCTTGTTTGTAAATACTATAATAAAAAATAAATTTTCTATGGAGGCAATTTTGAAAAAGAAATTAATCTATATTTTATTATTAAGTAGTTTAGTATTATCTTCATGTAGTAATAACAATATAATAGAAGAAAGATTATTAGAACTTGAAGAAGAAAATAATAGACTAACAATAATAAACACCAATTTAATAACAGAAAATGAAAATGCCGCAAAAAAGAACCAGGAAAATATACTTGAAATAGCAAGCTTAGAAATGGAAATTAAGTTATTAAAAAATAGCAATAATGAACTTAAAGAAGTGATAACATCTCTAGAAGAAGATTACACTAAAATAATTGTAAATGATTATAGTAAAGTAGGATATATAGATTATTTGAAAACTAACTTAAAATCCGGTAAATCTAAGGAAGAAATTTTGCAATTAATTGAGTTTGATTATGTAAAGGTATTACCTGTCGAAGGTGTGGCTGAAATGTGGAGATTTGATATAGGAACAAATGACGCATATCAATATGAAAGTAATGTTGATAGTGTAGATTTAGATGGTTTATCATCGGAAAGTGTAAGTTTAATTCTTTTTTTAACTTGGAGTAACAAAGATGAATTAGGAAATTATGCGATTTATTACAAGAACTCAGCTGATGGATCAATAAAAGAATGTAGTTTATCAGATAACGAAAAAATTAAAGAAATTATAATAAATAATTAAATAATAAAATATGAAAGTAACTAAATAAAATAAAAATATTATTCTAGAGTTTTGCTTTGTAGCTGATTATATCAAAATTGTCTAACAGCATGTTCACGCTTCGGGTCTTAGTTGGAGAGTCAGGAGGGCAAGTCAGACCACATCACTTCACCGGGTGTGACCACCGCCAAGGCGGAAAGTCAGGGATGTCCGGTTCAGCGACGTCGTGAACACAGAACCGTTATGTGAAAGACTAATGTAATTTCAGAGTGTATTTTTAGGGTCAAATTTAGTGTATTTTTATTTAAAATATATTAAGTTAGCAAAGAATATTTTTATAATCAGAAGAAAGAATGAAAAATTAAATTTGAAAAAGAGGTATACTCATAGTATAAGAATACTACTTCTCTATGTATGAACAGAAAACTGATCTCAAAGTTGTAGATTGTGATAGCAATGGAGAGAAATTTATGTAACAAGAAATATAGATATTTGAATTTATGGAGGCGTTATATGGGAAATTTGATTACTGCAATTATTGTTATACTATTGGCGATGGGATGCTGTGTGATTAGTATTCTACAATTTTTAGAAAAAGGATTTTTGTTCAATAATGAGTATATATTTGCTTCGAAACAAGAACGAGAGAAAATGAACAAAAAGCCACATTATAGGCAATCTAGCATTGTATTTGCATTTCTAGCAATTATCTTTTTGTGTTTAGCAGTTGAAATTATAACGGATACAGGATGGTTGATTAATTTAATATGGATACTGAGTGCACTTGTAATTATATATGCAATAGTTTCTTCAATAAAAATAGTAACTAAAAAGTAATAAATAAATTTCAGTTTATCGTGTAGGTTATGAGCATAATATAAAATTTTTAAAATGATAAAATTAAATTATGATTGAAAGCCAAGTAGCTTACATTAGTCCTACACATAACAACATGTTCACGCTTCGGGTCTTAGGGGAACGTTGATAGGGCAAGTCTGACCACATCACTTCACCGGGTGCGAGCACCGTCAAGATGGTCTAGCACTGATGTCCGGTTCAGCGACGTCGTGAACACGAGACCGTTAGGTGAAAGACTAATGTAATTTCAGAGTATATTTTTAGGGTCAAATTACATATAGTTTAGAGTATTTAAGAGCCTGTGAAAAAAGTCTTCTGTGATAAAATAATATATTATAAGGAGGAGGTTAATAAGATGAAAAAAATTAAGAAAATTATATTCGCTACATTATTTCTTATACTTTTGGTTTCTGTGCTAATTTACACAAGACCAATGACACTTGCTGAACTTTGTTTAGGTGTCGATATAACTCAAAGTGTATCAGTAAGGGGAGATTTTTTTCTTGCAACAAGTGATGGGGCACCAAGTGTTGAGACAACTTCACCCTTTGAAATTTATAGAGATGATGAGCGTTTTGGTCAAATAATAGAGTTGTTTGAATCTCGCAAATTTCGTAGATCACTTGTCAACTTGTTGCCTCAGGGAACTAAAACACATTTAACTAAAGATGGTGATTTTAAGTGGGATGTAATGTTTGAAATTAACGATGTTGAATTTCCAGATGGAAGTGTTGTTTCAGGAACTTTAATAAGTGTCAATAATTTTTTTGGTGTTTTGGAAGTCCATTTCGATGGCGATGTATGGCGATGCACTACAAGAGATAAGAAAGAATGGTTAAGTGATGTGATGTCACTGATTTCTTATCCATAAGGTTGTCTGATAGACAAGTTCCGAACACAATATAAAGTTCTTAAATAAAATTATGATAGATAGTCAAGTTGCTTACATTAGCCCAACACCTAACAACATGTTCACGCTTCGGGTCTTAGAAGGAACGTTCAAGTAAGCAAGTCAGACCACATCACTTCACCGGGTGTGACCACCGCCAAGACAGAAAGTCAGGTAGGTCCGGTTCAGCGACGTCGTGAACACAGAGACGTTAGGCGAAAAAGTAATATCATCTCAGAGTATGATTTTATGGTCAAATTAAGAAATGCCAAATATATTAACTATAATGATATATATTAGAATGTATAGGAGAATAAGTATAATGTTTAATGAAATTTGTATTTATGAAGCGAAAATTGATAAACAAGATGAAATAGAAGCACTTATGAAGGAAGTAGCAGAATTTTATATGGGACAAGATGGTGTTATTGATGTTAAATATATTAAACGAACCCATCGTCAAGATGACTTTAATGCGGTAAAACAAGGGGAATTACCAATTACTCTTACACGATTTGTAGGAAAGGTAACATATGTTTTACACTGGACTGTTAGAGATGAGGAAACTCATGCTAGAGTGTCAAAACTAGGTCTTGAGAATTTTTATAAGTGTTGGAATAGATGTCTAACTACAATGCCAAAGATTATTTTAGGTCAGAACATAGTGTAATAAAATAATTGTAAATATATATTATCAATTGGTGAATGATGAAACAAATATAATGCTAATACGTATAGGAAAATAAAAAAATAGTTTAAGATAGTCATTGAAGCGTGATATTGCTTCAACATCTAACAACATGTTCATGCAAGGGTCTTAGAGAGAACGGTCAGAGGAAGCAAGTCAGACCACATCACTTCATCGGGTGCGAGCACCGCCAGGACGGAAAGTCAAGGATGTCCGGTTCAGCGACGTCGAGAACACCATGACGTTAGAAGAAAGAATGATAATTTCAGGGGGTATCTTTTGTGTCAAGATGAATGTAGTTTAGAGTTATTATAAAAGTTGTTAAGTTAGTAAAGATGTGAGGTGTTTATTTTGAATAAAAAAATAGGAATTGCATGTTTGCTCTTGCTGATACTTTTCATAGTGGTAGGATGTAACGTACCAAAAACCATAACGAAAATAGGATATATTTCAAATATTAGTAAAGAAAATATGCAATTTGATTTTGATGAAATCGAATGGGTTAGAAAAAATGATATTAAAAGAGTAGAAGATTTGAAACTTAATCAAGACACAGACTTTCCAAATGGATTTTATATATATAATCATTCAATTGATAATACTACTTATAAACTTAGCAAAGATGCAACATTTGAGTTTCTTGATGAAAATAATAATTTTTCAATTAAAAATACAACTTATGATGAGTTTATAGCTCATCACAATCAATTATATAATGAGTTTATTAATCCTTTATTGGAAGATGAAAATATAAAAGATATTAATTATTTTACTCCTTATTGGATTGAGATAAAAGACGATATTGTTATAAGTATTAAGCAACAATATGTTCCCTAATATTTATTGAAGAATCTATTTAATATATAAAATTAGAATGATAGTCAAGTAGCTTATATCATTCCAACTTCTAACAACATGTTCACGCTTCGGGTCTTAGAGGGAAAGTTGATAGGGTAAGTCAGACCACATCACTTCACCGGGTGTGACCACCGCCAGGACGGTCTAGTTATACGGGTCCGGTTCAGCGACGTCGTGAACACAGAGACGTTATAGGAAAGTCTGATATAATTCCGGAGCGTATTTCTATTAGTCAAGATAAGATTTTAAAGCAATATATATGAAAATAATATTATAATTAGGAAAGGAGTAATATGAAAAAATTAATTTTAATTGTTGGTCCCAATGGTGTAGGAAAATCTACTACTGCAAGAGAATTTTTTCAGTCTAATTCTAAATGTGCATATGTTGATTCAGATTGGTGTCGAGTAAAAAATCCGTTTTCATTTACAGAATCAGATCAAAAATTAGTAGCAAACAATATCTTTTGTTTATTACGAAATTATCTTGCATGCGAAGATGTTGAAAAAGTCATTTTTACATATGCATTTCATGGAGTACGAAAGAATATATTTGACATAATAATAGCTCGATTACAAGATGAAGGCATTGAAGTTGAATTGAAAATAATCATTTTAAAATGTTCATATGATGAAAATATGAATCGCGCACGAGCAGATAAAAGAGATGAAGCACGAATACAATATGGAATGAAAAATACATTTGATTTTTACGATCAATACAATTTTCCAGTAATTGATACGACTTGTATGAAACTAGAACAGATTGTAGAAGTAATAAACAAAATTATTGAATGATAATAATAAATCAAAATTTTGAATCAATTGTAAATTTAATTTTATGCTTATGATGCTAATTTAGAATACTTGATATTGTGAGAGTCAAGAAGCTTACATCAGATCATCCTATAACAACATGTTCACGCAAGGGTCTTAGAGGGAACGTTCAAGGGGCAAGTCAGACCACATCACATCACCGGGTGTGACCACCGCCAAGACGGTCTATCTTTTAGGTCCGGTTCAGTGACGTCGTGAACAAAGGGCGTTAGAAGAAAGATAGTTACCATTTCAGAGAAAAGTTTTTAGGTCAATAATATTGCATTACATGTTACTGTTATAAATAAAGTTAACTATGTTTTAGGAGAAAATTATTGTATGAAATCAAAGTATAAAATTATTATTGTTATTTTCATTATAATAACGATTGTGTGTATTTATTATTTTAATGATAATAGTTATAAAAATAGATTAATGACAAAAATTGAAGATGCAACAATTGTTGTATTAAGTAATGCTAATGGTGATACAGAAACTTTACAATTTGATAAAGAAATACATCCATATGTTATATTTTTAAGTATTATAGAGGTTGATAGACCATGGGATAGGATTTTTGAAAATAACTCTAAAGTATTTGTAGATACTGGAATAAGAGTTGAATACAAAAATAATAAACAAACTTTAGGTGTGGCAAGTGTATTAAAGGATAAAAATAATGAGCAAAAATATATATTATATATGCGTAGAGTATATTGGGAATGTGAGATAGAAAAAGAAGCCATATTAAAACTATTAAAGTAAATATATAAAACAATTATAAAAATTATTAGTATAGTCGTTGGAGCGTGGTAACAATCCATCTTCTAACAATATGTTCTCTCTTCGGGTCAAGAGGGAACGTCAGCGAGTAGGAACGTCAAGGAAGAAAGCCACGCAATAGGCAAGTCAGACCACATCACTTCACCGGGTGTGACCACCGCAAGGTAGGACTAGCTAGTTCTGTCCGGTTCAGCGACGTCGTGAACACAGAGACGTTATATAACATTGATATAATCATTTCAGAGCTTGTTTATTGGGTCTTTTATTAGTGATTAATAATTAGAAGGAAATATATTATGAAAGATTATTCGTTATTTGATATTTTAGAGAAAAAAATAAATGAAAATATAACATATAATTCAACGGAATATAAAAATCAATTAGAACAAATAAAGAAGATGTTTGATATACAAAATTATATTTTATTTGAATGTGCGAAAATTATAGAAATAGAACCTTATTTAAATGAAGATGATTTTACTACATTAGTAAAAACAGCTTTAGTAAAAAATATGTATTCTATTTCGTCTGCTATTAGATTAACAATTGATGGATTGGTCGGTTCAGCAAGAATTATTATGAGAAATGTTTTCGAATTTCTGCTTATTGCTAAATATGCTTCTATTAGTAATGATTCCACTTTTATTACAAAGTGGGAAAATGGAGAAGAAATTTCTCTTAGTAGGCAAATATTTAGGAATATTACATATCCTAAATCAGATGAGATTAAAAGATTTTGGAATATGTTGTGTAGATATACACACGGAACTGTATATTCACAACAAATTGAGATTGATAGTAAAGATATAAAAAATGATATTAAATTGAATTTACTTTTTATCAGAATGTTATTGGAGATGAATTATCATGTTTTAAATTCTCATTTCACTAACGATTCAATTTCTTATTATACTAACTTTTATATAACAAATTATTCAGGAGAAGATTCTAAAATAAAAGTATTTAAGCTATATAAAGATGAATTGAGAACGTTATTTAAGGAATCAAAATCAACTATGGAAAAAGAACCACGTAAAGTTATATATGATTTTAAATTAAAATGGGAATTAAAGTAAAATAATTTAATTTGTTAGTTAAGAGAGTTTTTACAGATGATTATATCAACGATATATAACAACATGTTCACGCAAGGGTCAAGAGGGAACGTCAGCGAGATGGAACGTCAAGGAAGATAGTCACGCATGGAGCAAGTCAGACCACATCACTTCACCGGGTGTGACCACCGCCAAGACAGAAAGTCAGGTATGTCCGGTTCAGCGACGTCGTGAACACAGAGACGTTATATAACGTTGTATATTCATGTCAGAGCAATTTTTAAGGTTTAAAAATATTTTTGTGTTATTTCAACGATAACTAATTAAAAAAAGTGTTATGTAAACATTAAAATTAATAGTCTTTAGAAATTTCATATAAGTTATAAAAGACTATATAGGAGAGAGAAATGTTTGAAAATAAATATAAAGTTAGAGTAAGTTCGAGAGCAATAATTTTTAATCAAGGTAAAGTATTATTAAATTGTTTTGGAGATGGAAAATATTATAATTTTCCAGGTGGTGGAATTGAAAAAGAAGAAAATTCATTACAGGCTGTAGTAAGAGAAGTTAATGAAGAAACTGGATTAGATGTTTATGTAAGAGAAATGGTTTTCTCTTTAGAATATGAACCCAAAACAGGTAAGCAAATATATGGAGATGGTCATCATATCAGTTTTTTCTTTCGTTGTGAGTTGATGGGTGATGATACTTTACAAATTCCAACACTACCTGATATTGATCCAATAGAAACAACACTTGTAGCATATCCAAAATGGGTTGAGATAAAAGATTTAAGTTCTTTAAATATATTACCTCATATTAATAAAAATTTAATTGATTACTATAATACAGGAATATTTTTACCTAGATTTTTTGAAGAACCATATATAGCTGAATAAAAAAATGAAATAAATAATTTCTTTATAGATAGTAATATTAGATGTGAATATACAACGTTACATAACAACATGTTCACGCTTCGGGTCTTAGAGGGAACGTCAAGAGGGCAAGTCAGACCACATCACTTCTCCTAGGTGCGACCACCGCCAAGACGGTCTAGTCAAGTGGGTTCGGTTCAGCGACGTCGTGAACACAGAGACGTTAGCTGAAACAGAAATATCATATCAGAGAATAACTATTGGGTCTATATCACATAGTTTAGAGGCATTTAAAATTGATATTTAGTTTATAAAGAGTATTTATATAATATGAGATACTCAAATTTGAATTTACGGAGAAGTATAAAATGAAGATAGAAAAAATTGAAACATCAAAATTATATTTAAGAGGATTTGAAAAAGAAGATGCAAGATTTGCAATAAGTATTTGGAATGATCCTGAAATGGGCGAATATCTTTCAGATGAAGCTATGGATGAAATCGATGAGGAATATATGAAAGAGATAAAAGAATTAGGAGATGATGAAATTTGTTGCTATTTAATATCTGAATTAAAAGATACTCATGAGAGAATTGGAACTTGTAGTTTTATTCCTAGCAAAGATGGAGAAATTTATGATATTGCTTATTGTGTGCATAGAGACTATTGGAGAAATGGTTATGCGACAGAAATGGCAAAAGGAATGATTGACTATGCGAAGAAACAGGGAGCTAAAAAAATAACTGTTGTTGTAAATAACAAGAATGTAGCTTCTAATAAAATCGTTAGAAATCTTGGATTTGAAGTAGTAGGCGAAAACTCTTATAAAAAGAAAGGCACAGATATAGTCTTTTCGGATTATAAATATAAACTGAATTTGTAAAGTTGTATTAATTTCAGTTTCATTGAGTTATTTAGGTATAACACTAATATATATTATATATTTTATTCAGTAATTAGTTATTAAAAAAATATAAGTATAAATAAAAAATGATTATAAATTTTTATAATAAACATATTTGCAAGTCGTAGAAAATGATATTTCTCCAACAGCTAACAATATGTTCACGTAAAGGTCTTAGAAGTAGCGTCAAGATGGAAAGTCAGACGACATCACTTCACCGGGTGTGACCACCACCAAGGCGGTCTAGCTCTTACTGTCCGGTTCAGCGACTCGTGAACACCGAGACGTTAGCTGAAAGAATTATTTAATTTCAGAGTATATATTTAGGGTTAGATTTAACATAATTTAGATTTTTTAAAATAGATATTAAGTTAATATATATTATTTATATAACAGGAATAACAGAAAGGATTTCAAAATGTATATTAGAAGTATTGAAAAAGAAGATTTGGATCGACTGGTAACTTTCTATGTTGACTATTTTAACACTGAGGGTGACAATTGGACATATGAAATAGCATATAAGCGTCTCCATCAGATGTGGAATATCGATGACCGTATTAATCTGATTGCAGAGCAGGACAATATGATATGCGGTTTTTTAATGGGGTATCTTGAATGGTTTGATGATGGGCCGTATTTTCATATCTCTGAAATATTGGTTAATAGGAATTACCAGAATAAAAAAGTAGGAAGAACATTAATGCTTGAAGCAGAAAAAATAGCAAAAGATGCGGGAGCTACAGTTGCTACACTTGAAACACTGACCGATGTTATGCACGAACATTTTTACGGAAAACTTGGCTATTCTTCAAAAGAAAACTTTGCATTCAAAATGAAGAGAGTATAGAGTGATATAACTTTATTTTGGAGTTTATGAGTACAATATGAAGTGTTTTTAATATTTAATTATTTATATTAACTATAAAAATTAATGAAAGTCAAGTAGCTTATATAGTTCCAACAGCTAACAATATGTTCACGCTTCGGGTCTTAGTGGGAACGTCGATAGGGCAGTCAGACCACATCACTTCACCGAGTGTTACCACCGCCAAGACGGTCTAGTTAATTATGTCCGGTTCAGTGACGTCATGAACACAGAGACGTTAAGTGACATACCAAATTAGTTAGATTAGCTTATTATAGAGGAGAAAAAATGAAAGTTTTTATATCATATTCAAACAAAGATAGAGATATTGCTAGATTGTTATCAAGTTCATTAATAGAAAATAACTTCGATGTATTTTTTGATGACTATATTCTTGCAGGAAGCAACTTATATAGTGAGATTAGCAAGAATTTACTTAAAGCAGATGCTGTTATTATACTACTTTCTAAGAATTCAGAAGATAGTATATGGATAAAACATGAAATGTTAAATGCGTATTCTAATTTAGAAAAAAAGAAATCATCTATATTTATTCCTATTATTTTGGATGATGATGTAGTAGTGCCTAATTTTATAAGAGATATTCTATATATTAGAGTAATAAATAATAATATATCAGTAGCTATAGGACAAGTTTTATCAGCATTAAAACTTCACGAACATAAATTAATAGAGCAAAAAGAGGAAAAGAGAAAAGTAGAAGAAAAAGTTAAGATAAGTCTATCAGAATACATTACAGAAGTATTTCAAGTGCTTAAAATGGGTGAAAAACGAAATAAGTATTTTGCTATTATCTTATATGCTTTATCAATATTTACATTAATCATATCAACTGGATTTTTATTTGATAGTGATACTACAATTTCTACTGAAAATTTTGTATTGGTAGGTACATTTTTTTTAAAGAAAATTGCTATTACAACATTATTAGTTGCTTTGGCAAGATTGTTTTTTATTTTAGGTAAATCTTTTATGGTTGAGTCAATTAGAAACTCGGATAGAAGACATGCAATTTCATTTGGAAAATTCTTTTTAGATGCATTTGGTGAAGAAGCAACAAGAGATGAAATAATAAATGCTTTTAGTGCATGGAATATTGATGGTGGTTCATCATTTAGATCTCAGTCAACTGAAGAATTTGATCCAAAAATTATTGAGTTACTAAAGTTTATAAAAAAAGAATAGTTTACAAATATATAGTAACTTAAACTTAATACGTCACTTAACAACATGTTCACGCAAGGGTCTTTGTGGGAACGTTCAATGGGCAAGTCAGACCACATCAGTTCACCGGGTGTGACCACCGCCAGGACGGTCTAGCTATTGTTGTCCGGTTCAGCGACGTCGTGAACACAGAGGCGTTAGACGACGTAATTATTATTTTTTGAGAAAAAATTATTAACATATTTGAAAATACTGTTTTAAGTAAGTAAATACTAATATGGCAAAAAAAGGAGCTAACATGAATACAAATGAAATAAAAAATTTAAGCGAAGAGATTAATATTGGAGATAATATAAAATTAATTTATCAAAAGCCAGAAATATTTTCTAAATATCATGTTATTTATCATGGTCAAAAATTTGGGAATTATTATTTTAGAAGTTCACCAAACACACTATTAGAAAAAGCTGAATATATGGATTGTGGTTATTTTATTATTAAAGATGATAGTGTTATTGGTGGAGTTTTCTTGAAGCCAAACTATATGTCTGATTTATTTATTGTGCCACCCTTTAATGATTACGAAAATATAGCGGATAAGATATTAAATTACTTGAAAGCAATATCAAGGACTAACGAAAATATATTCCTTCAGGAAATATTAGAACCTTATGTACCTTTTTTTGTAAGCAAAGGTTATACAATATATGAAGATGGTTATTGGATGATTAGACCTACTGAAGCAATGAATGCGGTTTTACCAGACAATTACGAATCAAGGTGTATAATTGAAGAGTATAAAAATGAGATTGCAGATGTAATAATGTCAGCATACAATGCCAATCCATGCTTTAAATTTGTTGATAGTAAAGAAAACTATATAAAACATGTTGAAAGATTCATTAATGATAGCAAAGACAACGAAGTGATCTATAACAGTTCAAGAATAGTTGTTCATAAAGATACAAATGAGATAATTGGCACATGCTTACATATGGAGTTTGAAGGATTTCCATTGATTATGAGCTTTGCTGTAAAACCTGATCACCAAGGTATGGGTATTGGAGGTTATTTGATAAGACACTCAATTAACTATACAAGTAATGCATATTCTGCTACCAGATTATTTGTTTTCAATAATAACGCAGCTATAGATGTTTATGAACATATTGGTTTCATCAAAAATAAAACACTAAATGATATGCAATTATTTAATGAATAGATTTAAGAAACATTATTAAGTCACAAGTTACATCGTCTAACAACATGTTCACGCAAGGTTCTTAGAGGGAACGTTCAAGGAAGCAAGTCAGACCACAAAACTTCACCGGGTGTGACCACCGCCAAGATGGAAAGTCAGGTATGTCCGGTTCAGTGATGTCGTGAACACAGAGACGTTAGGTGAAAGAATAGTATAATTTCAGAGTAAAGTTTTGGGGTTTAATTAAATGTAGTTAATATTACTAAAGTAGCTTTAAAAATAAAAAATATTTTATATTAGGAGGGTTGTATATGACGGAACTTGAAAAAATAAGCCTTGAAACAGTTAAATTCATGCGTGGCAAATATTGTCTTGACGAAGTTGGTGATGGTAATGATGAGCTTAAGTTTAAACAAAGTAAAAAAACGATTCTAACTATTTATATTCACAAAGATAAGTTTGTTTTTTTAGTGATTTTTGGAAAAAAAGAACGAGAGAAATTTGAAAGTATTAAAAGTGAGTTTTCACAGTATATACAGGATTATTATGATAACTCAAAAACCTATCATGATGGTAAATGGATGTTTATTGATGTAACATCCCTTGAAGTTTTTGAAGAAATTAAAAAGTTGATATTAATAAAGAAAAAGCCAAATCGGAAACCATTACCAAAAGAAAATGCAATTTATTCAAAATGTGGACATCGTTGCGACCTTTGTATTCATTATGCAGATATGAGCGATGATTTTAGATCAATGATTGAGTTACATTTAAATAATGTTTACGGTAGTGGCTGGAGTGCCCGTTGCCCAGGTTGTGGATTACAAGAAGTGGGCAAAGCGCATCCTTGTATGGGTGGAGATTGGTGCGAAGAATTAAAATGTGCCGCTGAAAAAGGACTTTTCGCCTGCGTTGAATGTGAGAAATATCCTTGTGATAAAGCCACTGCGGGATATAAAGGTTTAGAACCTAGAAATATATCAGCAGATGATGTTACTTGGGCGATTTTACCTTATGTGCCATATCAATATGAGAATAGATGATAAATCGAATGAATATAACATGTAATTTTTAAGAAATTAAAAGAATAGCAATTATTAATAAAATTATATAATTAGAGTCAGTCAAGTAGCTTATACCATTCCAACACCTAACAACATGTTCGCGCTTCGGGTCTTAGAGGGAACGTTTATGGGGCAAGTCACCACATCACTTCACCGGGTGTGACCACCACCAAGGCGGTCTAGCTCTTACTGTCTGGTTCAGCGACGTCGTGAACACCGAGACGTTATGTGAAAGAATGGTATAATTTCAGAGTAAATTTTTTAGGGTCAAAACGAATGTAATTTAATTATTTAATTAGCATTTGAAAAATAAAAATTATTTATATTTTATATAGTTAAAGGAGAAAAAATGAATAAATTTGAGCATCGCTCTCGAGATAGTTATAACAAAAAAGCCGATGATTATGAAAATACAGCTGATGGGAGATTTACTGTTAAATTTAAGCAGGCTCTTGTTAGCTTAATTGATGTAAGTAACGAAACTGTTTTGCTTGACATTGCTTGTGGAAATGGCAGATTGCTAAACAATTTCTCTAAAAAGGCAACCATCAAAGGTTTGGGCATAGATATTTCTGAAAAAATGATAGAGCAAGCAAAAATACTAAACCCTGACATGGAGTTTCAATTGGGTAGTTGCGAAAAGTTGCCATTTGCTGATAGCTATTGTGACATTGCTACGGTATGCGCATCTTTTCACCATTTTCCAAACGTTAACGCATTTGCACGTGAAGCGAGCAGAGTGGTCAAGAAGGGCGGTATACTTTATATTGCAGAGATATACTTGCCATCATTTTTAAGAAATATTTGTAATCCATTTATTAAGTTTTCCAAGGCAGGAGATGTTAGATTTTATTCTCCTAACGAAATAGTAGAATTGTTTGAGTGTAACGGTTTTGATAAAACAAATATTATTATAGATGGAAATATACAAATTGTTGTGCTGCAAAGATTATGAACATAATATGAAGTCTTTAAGTAATTAAAAATTATTTGCATTTAAATATAAATAAAATTAACATTAGCGTTAGTCAAGGTGCTTATACCATTCAAACACATAACAACATGTTCACGCAAGGGTCTTAGGGGGAACGTTCAAGAGGGCGAGTCAGACCACATCACTTCACCGGGTGTGACCACCGCCAAGACGGTCTAGCTCTTACTGTCCGGTTCAGCGACGTCGTGAACACCGAGACGTTATGTGAAAAGCTAATGTAATGTCAGAGTGTATTTTTTGGGACGAAATAAATATAAGGAGTATTTATATTTTATGGAGGAAGAAATTTGATGAAAAAAATATCATTTGATGAGTTTTTGAGATTAAGAAAACTGATTCATCGTAACGCAAGACCGCTTGACTATACAATGTGGAAATATCTTTTCGAAAACGGTAGCGGCGACGATTTTCTTAGGGTTTTGTCCAGTTACCAAAATGAGGATGGCGGTTTTGGGTACAATATTGAGTGCAATAACTGGAACCCAAATTCATCCCCCTACACAATATGTATAGCGTTGGATTATCTAGATATTGTGGATGATTCAGTCAGCAGCATAAAGGATTCTATCATTTCGGGAATAATAAAGTACCTTGAGTCCGGTGCGTATATGTTTGAGTCCGGATGGGTAGGTATGCACGGTGTTCCCAGCAACAATGATTATGCGCATATGCCATGGTTTCATTTCGATCCAGAGAAAGCCGCAGAAGCTGATATCGGAGTAACCAAACGCCTTTTGGACTTTGTTCTCAAATATGCAGACGAAGGAAGTGATATTTACAATAAGGTAGTGGATTTGAAAGATAAGTATAAAGAATGTGAACAGGTACTTCTTGACGGTTATCCCGATTATGACCCGGTATCATTGAACATTAAGGCTTTTGACCCTGCGACATGGCCGTCCTGGCTGCCGCTGCCGGTTTATTTTATTGGTTCGCCAAAAAGCAGTTATTATGCAGAGTGTACGCATGCCGTTGACATGAATCTGGATACGATTGTTGACGTATTACTGAATACATATGAGCTTCAGTTTGCCTCTGCGGAAGATCTGGACGCATACGAGCAAAGCACCCCTCATCCGGATGGTAAACGGTGGTGTGTCGCCGAACAAACAATTGGGAATTATTATTGGGGTACTCATTTTATTACTCGTGATTTGAATATACTGAGAAAATTTGACAGATTGGATTTTCATCTACCTATTCACGCAAAATGAGCATAATGTGAGGTTGTTGAAATCATTAGTAATGAAGATTATTATAGATAGTCAAGTAGCTTACATTAGCTCTACACATAACAATATGTTCACGCTTCGGGTCTTTGGGGAACGTCAGCGAGTAGGAATGTCAAGGAAGAAAGTCACGCAGAGGGCAAGTCAGACCACATCATTAAAATATATATTAAATTAGTAATCCTGAATTTGGCAATTCGCAATGTCCATGGAATGTGACAGAAAATACAAATGAGCATAGATGCGCTGTAAAAGATACATCGATATGCAAATTCTTCTGTGGAATTCAGTTTTTGGACAGTGTGTTATGTAGTTATCCAAATGAAAATTTAAATGTATTAAGTCCTGAAGAAATAGATAGGGAAATGAAATAATAAATTCTTTAATAGAATATAATGACTAGTAAAGTATAGAATTTGATTATGAGGATGGTCGAGATAACTGTATATAATAACATGTTCACGCAAGGGTCTTAGAGGGAATATTGATAGGGCAAGCCACTTCGGGTATAAATGGTTATCAGCGGATTGGAGAATTACAAATATAAGCGCAAGACGGTTTTGGAATACAAAATGTGGATTTAATATAACAAAATATAGAATGATAAGGAACAATTGATTCTGATATTTCTTCGACAAAATTTAAGTAGAGTTGATTCATTATTTATTAGGTTTTATTCGCTACAAAGAATTGTATCATAAGTAGTGCAAGCGTCGACGGGGTAAGTTAGACCACATCACTTCACCGGTTGTGACCACCGCCAAGACGGTCTAGCTCTTGCTGTCCGGTTCAGCGACGTCGTGAACACAGAGACGTTATATAACATTGTATATTCATTTCAGAGCAATTTTATTGGGTCTTATAATAGTTTGCTAAACGGCAAAATAAATATAAAGGGATGTCATTAGATATGAAATGTCCATATTGTAACAAAGAAATGGAAAGTGGTTATTTGGAAGTAACTTTAATATTAGAAAATTAAGATGAGGTATAAGGGGCTATAAGGAGAGAAAAATGTTTGAAAATAAATATAAAGTTAGAGTAAGCTCGAGAGCAATCATTTTTAATCAAGGTAAAGTATTATTAAACTGTTTTGGTAATGGAAAATATTAAAATTTTCCGGGTGGAGGAATTGAAAAAGAAGAAAATGCAATACAGGCTGTAGTAAGAGAAGTTAAAGAAGAAACAGGATTAAATGTTTCTGTAACAGAAATGGTTTTCTCTCTAGAATATGAACCCAAAACAGGTAAGCAAATATATGGAGATGGTCATCATATCAGTTTTTTCTTTCGTTGTAAGTTAATGGGTGACGATACTTTGCAAATTCCAACATTACCTGATATTGATCCAATAGATACAACACTTATAGCATCGCCAAAGTGGGTGGATATAAAAGATTTGAGTTCTTTAAATATATTACCTCATATTAATAAAAATTTAGTTGATTACTATAACACAGGAGTGTTTTTACCTAGATTTTTTGAAGAACCATATATAGCTGAATAAAAAAATTAAATAAATAAGTTTTTTTATAGATAATAATATTAGATGTGAATATACAACGTTACATAACAACATGTTCACGCTTCGGGTCTTAGAGGGAACGTTCAAGAAGCAAGTCAGACCACATCACTTCACCGGGTGTGACCACCGCCAGGACGGTCTAGCTCTTGCTGTCCGGTTCAGTGACGTCGTGAACACAGAACTGTTAGGCGAAATCAGTACTTGTTAGAAAGGAGAATAAAATGCCATTTTCAGAAAAAATAAAATTAGAGGTAAAGAAAAAATCGTGTTTTAGATGTGTTATATGCCATAAACCTTTTGTAGAGATCCATCATATAGTTCCAGAATCTGCGGGAGGAAATTCTTTTCATGATAATGCTGTTACATTGTGTTCATCATGCCATGATTTATTCGGTGGTAATCCAGATAAGAGAAAACAAATAAAACAAATGAGAGACCATTGGTATGAGCAGATGGAAAAACGATATAGAGGAGATATTTATATAAATGATAATATAAATGAAATCCCAGAAAATATAAATATGTTAAAGAATAAAGGAATTGCATTATATCACTATATTTATGAACATGAAGATTTTAATACTACTGCTCAAATTTTATTTAATTTATTAAAGAATTGTCAAAAGCATAATCCAAATCAAAAAAGGTTTTTATATTTAGATATCGAAGGTCATAGAAATAGTGCTGGTGGATTTGATAATGACATGTTGGAACTACAAAAAGAATATATGCTTGAATTTTTAATGCAGTTTTTTACAGAGATACACACTCCTTTGTATGATATATCAAATAATAAATTACAGAGAAATGATATACCAGAAAAATTTTTTATAGTTGATAATGCAAAAGAAGCAATAAATTTTTTAAAAAAAGAATCAAAGAATATGCATATTGAATTTTATTCAGGAGATGTTGAATAATAACTTCGCCTAATAACATGTTAACGCTTCGGGTCTAGTAGGAACGTCAGCGAGTAGGATAATCAGGAAAGAAAGTCACGCAGAGGGCAAGTCAGACCACATCATATCACCGGGTGTGACCACAGCCAGGACGGTCTAGCTCTTACTGTCCGGTTTAGCTATGTCGTGAACACAGAGACGTTAGGTGAAATTATAAACTAGTAAAAGGAGAAACAAATGGAACATATTTTCAATTATATGAATACCAACAAGAAATGGATTTTTAGTGGTGTTGGTATTGCAAGTATAGGTGTGTTATTTGGTTTCGTTAGGAGAAAGTTATTAAGGAGAAAACCAATAAAAGTAGAATAGTAACTTCGAAAATTAAGGGAAACAATAATGTAAATATTATAGGAAATAATAATCAGTTTTATAATAAAAACAGAAGTGATGCGATATTAGAAATTGTTGATATAGATATTGATGAGCATAATGAAGATGGGTACCCTATTATCGATATAAAGCTTAGAAATTTGGGAGAAAATGCTGGTTTTGTAAAACAAGTAGATATTTATGTGCATGATTGCTTTAAGATGGATAACCCCAATTTAACTGTTTACTCAAAAATTGATGCTTCGCATACTTATAATACTTTATTAGATTTAAAGACAAAAGCAAAGGCTTTGAAGGTATCTCAATCAGTACCTGCAAGTTCAGTTGATAGGTTTCAAATAGTATTAGCTAGTAATCACGATGAACCTGAAATTCCTTGGATTTATGAGCTATCGTTTACAATTAAATATAACTCAAATAAATCAATTAAGTCACCTTCAAATTATATTCTTCCGGTTCGGTCTAATGTAGATTATGAGGGAAACTTTATTCGTGATAACTCTATAGAAATAGCGAAAAATAATTATAAAAATTTGAAAAGGTTTAACGATAAGGTTGCTATAAAAAGTCAACATTTTATAGATATTTACGAAAGTTATGTTGATTCTATTGAATATTTTAACGTATAGTAATGCTTTCGTTTATAACTTCGCCTAACAACATGTTCGCGCTTCGGGTCTTAGAGAGAACGTTTATGGGGCAAGTCAGACCACATCATTTCACCGGGTGTGACCACCGCCAGGCGGGAAAGTCAGGGATGTCCGGTTCAGCGATGTCGTGAACACAGAACCTATGTGAAAAGCTAATGTAATGTCAGAGTGTATTTTTAGGGGCGAATTAAATATAGTTTATAGTATTTAAAACTATTTTAAGATAGTAAAAATTATTTTGTACTATTAAACAT
>DLNM01000041.1 GCA_002479485.1 Firmicutes bacterium UBA7510
TTATTAAATATATTATAAAAAAGTGAACTTTCCTATTAGATAAAAAATGAAAACTCTTTTACAGAGTTTTCATTATAATGATTTTAAAAATTTACTGCAACTTCTATTAATAAAATTATTGTATTCATCTTCGTCCATTAATTCTTTATTTGTAATTAAAGGAGTAACTTCATTGAAATAATCTATTAATATTTTTTTTACTTCGTTTAAATCTATATATTTAATTTCATTCAAATTTAAATTAGGATTATAATCATTTATAGAATCTTTTATTTTTTTATAAAAATCTCCGACAGCTGCTATGTCATAATATCTAACAGTGTTTTCTAATGCAAGTATTAGCTCTTCATCAGAAAGCTCTTCTTTGTTGTGTATAATAAGCTTTCTTGCATTAAACTTATAATATTCTTCTAACCATAAATTGCTATAGTATCCCAAAACAAAGGACTTAGACTCTAAAGATAATTCTTTTATATTAAATTTTTCATAAAATTCTCTAACATCAATATTTCCATCTTCATCAAGTGTATGATATTCATCTATTTCATCAAAAATTGTTTTTGGTGATGCAAGACCCATAATATAGCTTAATAAATCAACATCATTATCATTATGTTCAAGTAAAACCTTACCAAAATGTAAGTGTGTACTTATAGAAGGCATTTTAAACTCCTTTTCAAATCTTTTATCTTAGTATTTATACATTATACGAGACCATTGTATCAAAAAAATGTATATTTGTACAGAATTATTTAAAGTAGTCCTTAGTTGTTTTAACTACTATATTTGATAACGCTAATATAGCTACTAAATTTGGTATTGCCATGAATCCATTAAGTGTATCTGAAATATCCCATACTAACTTAAGATCGGTTGTAGCTCCGATAACAATAATACAGGTAAATAAAAGTTTGTATATAACATTAAATTTATTAGTTTTAACAATATATTCGAGACATCTTTCTCCATAAAAAGACCAGCCAATTAGTGATGAAAATGCAAAAAATAATATAGAAAAAGATATAGCATATGGTGCAAAATTGCCTAAACCTACAGAAAAAGCAGATATTGCAAGGTCAGCTCCTAATAGCCCAGATGACCATTTACCAGATGATATAATTGCAAGTCCTGTGATAGTACATAAGACAATAGTATCAACAAATACTTCAAATATTCCCCACATTGCCTGACTTACTGGGTGGTCGGTTTCTGCTATTGCATGTGCAATCGGTGAACTGCCAAGACCTGCTTCATTAGTGAACACACCCTTTGATATACCATTTTTAATTGTTAAGATAAGGCTTGAACCAACAAAACCGCCAATTGCAGCTGTCTCATTAAAAGCAGAAGTGAAAACTAAAACTATGGAATTAAGGAGATTTTTATAATTTGTAATTAAAACAGTAATAGTTATAACAATATAAAAGCAAGCCATAAAAGGTACTAATTTTTCTGTTGTTTTAGCTATTCTTTTTGCATCACCAATGATTACAAGTGAGACAAGAATTGACACGATAATACCGGTATATAGAGGATTAATATGCAATGAATTGTACATTGAGGTAGAAATTGAATTAATTTGAGCAATATTGCCTATCCCAAAGGACGCCAGTAGTCCAAATACAGAAAATGATACAGCTAGCCATCTGCTTTTTAGTCCGTCTTGTATATAGTACATAGGGCCGCCAAGAATTGTTCCATCCATTTTTATCTTTCTATATTTTATAGATAATAATATCTCAGAATATTTAGTCATCATTCCGAAAAAAGAACTCGCAACAATCCAAAATAATGAACCCGGGCCTCCAATTGCTATTGCTGTTGCTGTTCCAACAATATTACCTGTGCCAATAGTTCCAGCAAGAGCTGTTGTAAGGGCCTGAAAGGGGGTTATTGATTTTTTATTTTTGTTTTCTGTTTTTTTAAAAATAGAAAATATAGTTTTATTTAGCATTAGTTTAAATTTTCTTATCTGTAGAAAATTAGTTCTTATAGTAAAATATATACCTGTTCCTAGCAGCAATATAAGCATTAATGGTCCCCATATAATGCTATTTATTATTTTATTTAAATTTTCTATAGATAGTAAAAATTGCGACATGTTTATACCTCCATGCAATTGAAAAACTTTACCACTAACACTATCTTTTAAAATTATATTAAAGATAATGAAAATGTCGTTTATTAATTATATTGGAATTTTAAAAAATCATGAGAACTTTTAAATATTAGCATAAATTTTTTCATATCTTGTATTACTTATTAATATAATTTAGATATAGAGATAACTTAGAGGAGGTATACAAAAGTGAGTTTAAAAAGATTATTACATATAGCGTTAGCAATAGCAATAATTCTAGCACTAACAGGTTGTAGCGCACTTGATATGATGGTAGGTTTAAAAAATGACGAAAATCTAAAAGTATATGATGATCTTGCTATAATTGATGATGAAACAACAGAAGAAGATGCTGTAGAAACAATAACAATAAACTCAGATACTAATGCAAGAAGCATAACTGCATACTACAAAGACAATAATGGTTTTATAGTTCCAGTAATTACAAATATACCTTGGGAAGAAGGGATAGCAAAGGCTACAGTAAGAAAAATGGTAATTGGTAGCGAAAAGGAGAAGGAGCTAGCTCAATCAGGCTTACATGGTGTAATACCAGAAGGTACAGAAATAATAGGTATGTCTATAAAAGATGGCTTATGTGTAGTTGACTTTACTAAAAATATATTAAATAATGCTACAATTGAAGATGAGAAAGACATGATGACAGCATTAGCATACACTTTGACAGAATTTGATACTATTGATAGAGTAGAAATAATGGTAGAAGGTCAAATGCTTGAAACTCTTGCAAAAGGATATCCTGTGAATGTTGCATTTGAAAGAGAAAACATAAATCTTGTTGGCTCAGAGGACGGAGCAAATTATACTGTATATTATAAGACATCTGAAACAGAAGTAGCAGGATACTATGTGCCAATAACATTCTCGGCTGAAGCTGTAGGCAATCCAGTGAAAATTGTTCTAGAAAAATTATTTAATGGACCTCCATCTGATTTAGCAGTTCAAAATGATATACCGTATGGTATTAGTTTAAATGATGTTAGCATATCACAAGGAATCGCTAAAATAGATTTAAGCATGGGCGCTCTAAGTCTTAGTCAAGAGGAATATGAAGATTTAAGCAAAATTGTAGTTTTATGCTTGCAGCAATTTAAAGAAGTTACCGACATAGCTTTCAGCATTGAAGGTATAACATTTGAAGAAGCAGGATTAAACTTATTAGACACTGAAATAACTCCAGTATTTAATAATTTTCAATAGAAATTAAACAAAGGTGGCAGATTAATTCATTAATCTGCCGCTTTTATTTTAATTTATACTTATTATTATTATTTATGCTTTATTGATTTGATTTTCTTTAACTGTATTTTGTATATTATTAATCCTAGACATAAAGATACTAAAATAGCTATTATCAATGTATATATAGTAAAATGAGTATGTTTAAAGCCATAGTAAAAAAGCAATGCTGATAATAAAAGCTGTGCGAAAATATTTGTAACTATTTCAGAATTTATATTTTTTTTAATTAAAAGAGTGCTAATGAAAAATCCCCAAGTTTGAGGTATATAGGTATAAGTAAATAAAAGTAGAGCGTACTTAAAATATGTGAAATTATAGTTATATTTAAAATTATTCAAAGCTAAAAAATATAAAAATATTATGCTAAAAATTGACATAAAGACCTTTTCGATCGGCTTTAAGTGATATTTAGTTGAAGGATTGAAGATTTTTTTATTAGTTTCTAAATAAGTTACAATTAAGGTGTAAATTAATAAAAAGCAATAAAGTATAAATAATATTAAATTTAACATAGTTACCCCACTCCCAATATTTGATTTTTTAAACCTTTAATCAAAAAATACCATATATTAGAAATGATGTCAATTTAAAAGATGCTAAAATTTTATATAATTTTAGCACCTTTTATATAATTACTATACCACAAAAACGTTAAAAAGTCAATACTTGTTAAATATCATAAATGAACCTATAATAGCATATACTATCAATTAAATCGCTATCATAACAATCTATTTATGGGGAGATGTATTTAAATGGAAGAAAAATATTTTTTGCCGGTTTTAGAAGCAAAAAAACAGATTGCAATAAAAGCAATAAGTGCGTGCAATGAGTATACAAGTCGTTTTGGCTTATTTTTGACTCCATCAGAAGTTAATGAAATAGTAAGCTGTCAGCATGAAACCTTAAAGGAAATGGGAAGAATAGAGTTAGGGCAAAGCATAATTCCCAAATTAATCTATGAATTTTGCGATTCTCAATATGTTTCACAAGATAACTATGTGCAAATCTTAGAAGAATTTCAGGAAATGTTTTATTATTTTAAAAATGAATCCTTAGAGGATCTTAGTGATGATGAGCTAATAAGCGGTATGAAAAAATATTTTGATAATGAATGCCAGGGCTCAATAGAAAGATTAAGGTCTACCTATCTAGAAAATATGTGTAAAAATTCAAGATACGATTATGATTTATACGGAGATATGTACGAAGAGTATGATGAGAAGGATGGAGGGGACTGGGGAGAAAATGTTTGATATTGACGCAAATATTAATGATCTAATGATGATGTTGACTGATAAATACAGAAAATATACTTCAAATGATCACAGTTCTATATCGGTTGAAAAAGCTCAGCAGCTAATGGATTCTATATTATATTGTATAAATGGATATTTAAATTCAGTAAATGTGGATGGCAATTCTATAACTACATCAGACTATAATAGCGCTAATGCCTTGTATGAAAAAGGCTTAGAATTGGCAAAAGAAAATTTTGCTCGTGCAAAAGAATTATTAATTGATATAAAAAATACGTCATTGAAAATTGATAATATGTCATATCAAGATACTATATTTGGAGGACTAGATATTTTCTTTAAAAAATATGATATTTTATACGCTGCTCATGAAACTCCCGTAGATATTGATTATCAATTAAGCTTTGAATTAAAAGATTTTACAGGAGTAGAGTATATATTGAAATATTTAGAGCAGTTATATCTAGAGAATATTTTTTGTAAAAAATTTGATGAAAAAGACATTAAAGCCTTATTAAAAGGATATAGTAAAGATTATAGAGTATTGTTATTAAATATTTATGAAATAGTAATGCAAAATGTTATAGGGCTTGAATTAATAGGTAGTGACATATTACGATTAAATATTTATGCTGAGGATAAACTTATACTGCAAGAGATGCTTGAAGATTTAAATTTGTTTGAATTGCAAGATAAGCTATTGTTGGCATTAGATTCAATTTTAGATAAATTAGACATAAAGGATTATAATCAAATAGAGTATGCAAAAAAAGCTACAGTAAAAATATCTTATGATATAAAACATTGCATAAGTATTAAAAAATTAGATAAAATATTTATTACATCTGACTATAAAAAAGATGAAGCGGCTAGCACCTATAAGGATGGTGTGCATATGAGCTCAAAAGAATTAAGAAAGTTTATTAGCGAAATGCAAGAATGCAGATTTACCTCTGACAAAATTGCAATGATAAAATCTTCAGTTCATAGTCTTAGAGATTTAATAGATATCTTAGACACTTGTATTTGGGATGATGAGTATGTAGAAGTGTTTAAATTATTAAGTCAGGTCGAATTAGATATTTTGTGTCAAATAGTTGTCAGCGATATGGCAATGGGCTATAAACTATCAGAATTAAAGTTTTGGCAAAGAGAGTTTCTTAAATTTGAAAAATAAATATTATATTGTTGTAAAAACAACATATATTTTATTCTTTCTGTGTTACCATTAATACATAATAATAAAAAAGGAAGTGAATAACGTGAAAAAAACACTTCACGCTATAGAAAAATCAAAAAACGATTTTTCATTATTATTTATGATGCCACTACGTGGCATAATAGGAGGATAATATGATAAAAACTTTCATAAAAAATATAGAGCACGAAAAAGTGTTACCATTGGCAGAACAAGTTCAAACTATGCCCGGTCAAGTTGTAAGTAAAACTTTATCTCAGAACAAAGCTGTAAGCATGACGTTATTTGCATTTGATAAAGGTGAAGAAATTAGCAGCCATGATTCCACTGGTGACGCTATGGTTACTGTACTTGAAGGTGTAGGTAAGCTTACTGTGGACGGTAAAGAACATATAGTAAAAGCAGGAGAGACATTAATCATGCCAGCTAAAAAACCTCATGCAGTATATGCTGAGGAAGCGTTTAAAATGCTATTGGTGGTAGTATTTCCTTTGAATTAACAAAACATTTTTTAAAAGTAAAAACGCTATGTATTTTCATAGCGTTTTTTTGTTTATAGAAACTTTAAATTTATTTTAAACAATTAAATCCATATTCTAAATCTGCAATTATGTCTTCTACATTTTCAAGACCTACAGACAATCTTACTAATCCTTCAGATATTCCTTGCTCAGCTAACTCTTCCTTTGTATAAGGTGAATGTGTCATGCTTGCTGGATGTTCAACTAATGTCTCTGCATCACCTAAGCTTACAGCTATAGTGCAAAGCTTTAAGCTGTTTAATAAATTAGCTCCAGCTTCTCTTCCGCCTTTTACTTCAAAAGCAATCATTCCACCAAACTTAGACATTTGTTTTTTAGCAATTTCATGTCCTTCAAATGATGGTAGGCCTGGGAAGTATACTTTTTCTACCATTGGATGTTTTTCTAAGTATTCTGCAATCTTTTGAGCAGAATCGCAGTGTCTATCCATTCTAACTTCAAGAGTTTTTAATCCTCTTAATATTAAGAATGCTTCAAAAGGTCCCATAACTGAACCAGTCATATCCTTCAGACCAAAGAATCTAACCTCGTTCATAAACTCTTGTGATCCACAGATAAATCCTGCTATAACATCTCCGTGACCATTTAGGTATTTAGTTGCTGAATGTATAACAGCATCGGCACCTAATTCAAGTGGTCTTTGTAGATAAGGTGTAGCAAAAGTATTGTCGCATACAACCTTAATATCTTTACTGTAATCATGAACTATATCAGCTACAGCTTTTATATCAGCAATTTTCAGGTTAGGATTTGCAGGAGTTTCAAGATAAACAACTGCTGTGTTTGGCTTTAATGCAGCCTTAATTTCATCTAAGTTTGAAGTGTCAACAAAAGAAACCTCAACTCCATATCTTGTCATACCGTGGTTTAGATATGCAAAAGTACATCCATATAAAGTACCATCAGCTATAACGTGAGAACCAGCCTTGCACATAGTCCAAAATATAGATGATACAGCACCTATTCCTGAGCTTACTGCTACACAAGCTTCTGCTCCTTCAAGAGCTGCAACTTTTTCCTCTAATACAGAGGTAGTAGGGTTTCCAAGCCTTGTATATATGTATCCGTTTTCTTCACCAGCAAATCTTTTTCCGCCTTGTTCACATGTATCAAAGGCAAATGTAGAAGTTTGATAAATTGGCATAGTTAGTGAGCCGTATTGAGTGTCTTTTTTGTTCCCAGCATGAATAGCTTTTGTTCCAAATCCAACATTTTTGTTTTCCATAACATCCTCCAAATAAATTTTTTAATATAATAAAACAATCCCTTACTAATAATATACTATTTAATTGCTATAAGTTGATAATATTTATTATTTCTATCTGGTTATATGTTTTTGATATAACAATTGACGTTTTCATTAAGGGTTTGTATAATTAAAATAAGAGATGTTAGAGTAAAAAAATACTCTTCACTC
Source organism: Firmicutes bacterium UBA7510 (assembly GCA_002479485.1). Classification (GTDB taxonomy): domain Bacteria; phylum Bacillota; class Clostridia; order Tissierellales; family Sedimentibacteraceae; genus UBA1535. Next base: position 7,799 of record DLNM01000041.1, read on the forward strand.
TATGGAAGAATCAAAAAAACGATTCTTCATAAATATTTATTATGCTACAAAGTGCTACAATAGGAGGATAAAATGACTTTTCAACAATTAAAATTTGTTATTGAAATTGCAAGATGCGGTTCTATAAATAAGGCTTCAGCTAATTTATTTATATCTCAATCAAATATTAGTAACTCTATAAAAGAATTAGAGGTTGAACTGGGAATAAAAATATTTGAGAGAAATAATAAGGGTGTAGTGCTTACAGATAGAGGTAAGGAATTTATAAGCTATATTAGACCACTTATAGAACAAATGGAAAAAATAGAACAGTTTTATTCAAGCGAGGTCTCCGAGCCACTGTTAAGCTTTAATATATCATCGCAACGATATCCATTTACTGTTGAAGCCTTCTTAAAATTTTTAGAATCAAAAAACGTTAATAGATATGACCTACATATAAAAGAAACAGATATGTACCAAGTAATAGATGATATATACAACAATAAAAGTGATATAGGCATTATATTTTTGTCAAATATGACAGAGAAGTTTATATTAAAGGTACTAAAGTCAAAAAATATAGAATTTAACGAAATAAAAAGAGTAAAACCTCATGTTTTTATAAGAGATAGTCATCCATGTGCAGATAAAGAATCAATAAATATAAATGAGCTTTATGATTTTCCATATGTAGTATTTGGACAAGAGAACGGAATATCCTTAGACTTTTCAGAGGAAGTAGCTCTTATAGACTTTGAATATTCTAAAAAAATTATATACATACATGATAGAGCGACTGCCTATAACATAATAGCCAATACAGATGCGTTTTCTATAGGATCAGGGATAATTCCAGAGGGTTTTGGAGATAAAAGAATTATAACTATTCCAATTGACGGAAATACACAAGAAATGAAGCTAGGCTGGATTAAGCTTAAAAGTAAGCAGCAAACAAACGAGGTAATTGACTTTGTAAAATGTTTAGAGGAGGCCATAGGATAAATAAATTGAAATATTGACATAAAGTTTTATATGGTATAGAATGACTTATAGTTAAAAAATTTAATAAATATTTGCAGGGGAACTATTTTTAGTTGAGAAGGTTAAAACCTGACCCTTTGAACCTGTCGGTTAACACTGTCGTAGGGAGCAAAACATATTACTAAGTATATATGCATGCCTTAATCCTTATGATTAAGGCATTTATATTTTTTGAGTAATTGTCTGCAAGTTAGAAAGGATAATTAAATGAAAATTAAAAAGCAAGTAGAAGACCTATTAGCAAAGGTAAGAGAAAAAGGTCCATTAGTACATAACATTACGAATTATGTTACTGTAAATGATTGTGCAAATGCGTTATTGGCTATAGGTGCTTCGCCTATTATGGCAGATGATATCAAAGAAACTGAAAGTATAACATCCATATCATCAGCATTAGTAATTAATATTGGTACATTAAATGAGAGAATAGTAGCATCTATGCTTGCATCAGGAAAAAAGGCTAATGAGCTAAATATCCCAGTGATATTTGATCCAGTTGGTGCAGGTGCATCTGAATTTAGAAATGATACTACAAAAGAAATTCTAAATCAAGTTAAGGTTAACATTTTAAGAGGAAATTTATCAGAGATTTCATTTATAGCCGGATTGTCTGCTTCAACTAAAGGTGTTGATGTATCAGAGGAGGACTCTGGAAACGATGCTGTAGCTATAGCAAAATCAGTAGCTAAAAAATATAACTGTGTTGTTGCTATAACAGGGGCTGTAGATGTTATATCAGATGGTGAAAAAGTAATAAGAATTTCGAATGGACATAAAATGCTTTCCAAGGTTACAGGTACAGGTTGTATGACTTCGGCTTTAGTAGGCGCTTTTGCAGGTGCGGAGGATAATAATTATTTAACTGCTGCTGTTGCAGGAGTTGCTTGCATGGGAATTGCAGGAGAAATTGCATATATAGCTGCACATGAAATAGGGCTGGCAACCTTCCATATAGCAATTATTGATGCAATAAGCAAGCTAAATAGTGAAATTATAGAGGAGATGGCAAAGTTCGATGAAGAGTAAAATAGATTATAGTTTATATTTATGTACAGATAGAAGCCTGATGAGCACTGAAACAATCGAAGAAGCGGTTGAACTATCAATAAAAGGTGGTTGTACAGTAGTTCAGCTTAGAGAAAAAGAATGTTCATCAAAGGAGTTTTATGATTTTGCGCAGAGTGTAAAAGCAATAACCGATAAATATAAAATTCCTCTGATTATTAACGATAGAGTAGATATAGCATTGGCTATTGATGCTGATGGTGTACACATAGGTCAAAGTGATTTGCCTGCTAATATAGTAAGAAGTATAATTGGTGAGGAAAAAATTCTTGGGGTTTCAGCTTCAACAGTGGAGGAGGCTGTATTAGCACAAAAAAATGGTGCCGACTACTTAGGCGTAGGAGCGATGTATTCAACAAATACAAAAACAGATGCAAGAAATGTTTCATTAGATGAATTAAAAAATATTAGAAATAATGTTGATATACCAATAGTAGTTATTGGAGGAATAAACAAGGATACGATTAAAAATTTTAAGGATTGTAACATAGATGGAATTGCAGTTGTATCTGCAATTATATCACAAAAAGACATACAAGGTGCAGCAATGGAACTATCATCTATGTTTAAAAAAATAAAAATCAAAGAGGTATAAAATGAAAAATCTTTTAACAATCGCAGGAAGCGACTGTAGCGGTGGTGCTGGAATTCAAGCGGATTTAAAAACTTTTTCAGCACTAGGTACATTTGGAATGAGTGTTATAACCTCTGTTGTTGCAGAGAATACAAGCAGAGTAATATCTGTACACAATGTTCCAGTCAACATAATAAAGGAGCAAATAGATGCTGTGTTTGAGGATATAAATGTGGACGGACTAAAGATTGGGATGTTAAATGATGTTCACATAATGAAAGCTGTTGCTGAAAAATTGAAGCAATATAATCCTGTAAATGTAGTTATTGATCCTGTCATGATAGCCAAAGGTGGACAAGCATTAATGCAACAAGAAGCACTAAGTTCATTGAAAAATGAAATTATACCTTTTGCCTTTTTACTTACTCCAAACATACCAGAGGCAGAGGTCATAGTTGGAAAGGAAATAAATACTATGGAAGATATGAAAAATGCAGCATTAAAAATTCATAATATGGGTGCTGAAAATGTCCTTATAAAAGGTGGGCACTTAAAAGGTGATGCAGTTGATGTGCTGTATAACAATGGTGAGTTTTTTACATTTACCAGTAAGAGAATAAATACCAAAAATACACATGGTACAGGATGTACATTGTCATCTGCTATAACAGCATACATTGCAAAAGGATATACAGTTAAGGAAGCTGTAGAAAATGCTAAAAGTTATGTTACTAAAGCTATTGAAAAATCACTGCCCATTGGAAAGGGAAATGGACCATTAAATCATTTTTATAATTTATTATAACTATATTGGTATTAGAAAAAGGAGATTAATAAAATGAGAAACTATAAAACACAAATGGAAGCAGCTAAAAAGGGTATAGTGACACCTGAAATAAAAGTAGTTGCCAGTAAAGAACATATAGATGTAGAAAAATTAAGAGAATTAGTAGCTTGTGGGCAAGTTGCAATCCCAGCTAATATTAATCACTCTTCATTGTCAGCAGAAGGTATAGGTAAAGGATTATCAACTAAAATAAATGTAAACTTAGGTATATCTGGGGATTGTAAAAACTATGATGTTGAAATGCAAAAGGTTCAAATGGCTTTAGATTTTGGATGCTCAGCCATTATGGATTTAAGCAATTACGGTAAAACCAATACATTTCGTAAGGAGCTAATAAAAATGTCTCCAGCTATGATAGGGACTGTACCTATGTACGATGCTATAGGTTATTTAGAAAAGGATTTATTAGAGATTACAGCTAAAGACTTTTTAAAAGTAGTTGAAGCTCATGCTAAGGAAGGTGTTGATTTTCAAACTATACACGCAGGGCTTAATAAAAGAGCAGTAGAAGCATTCAAAAGACAAGGAAGATTAACCAATATAGTTTCAAGAGGAGGCTCTTTGCTATTTGCATGGATGGAAATGACGGGCAATGAAAATCCATTCTATGAGTATTTTGATGAAGTTCTTGATATATTAAGAGAATATGATGTAACTATAAGTATAGGAGATGCCTTAAGACCGGGCTCTATACATGATAGCTCAGACGCTGGGCAAATCAGTGAACTTATTGAAATAGGTGCACTCACAAAACGCGCTTGGGAGAAAGATGTACAAGTATTAGTAGAGGGTCCGGGGCATATGGCTATGAATGAAATAGCAGCAAATATGGCATTGCAAAAAAGACTTTGCTATGAAGCACCATTTTATGTGTTAGGTCCGATAGTTACAGATATAGCACCGGGATATGACCACATAACCTCAGCTATAGGAGGCGCGATTGCAGCTGCAAATGGAGCAGATTTCCTGTGCTATGTTACTCCAGCGGAGCATTTAAGACTACCAGATTTAAATGATGTAAAAGAAGGAATAATTGCATCCAAAATTGCAGCTCATGCAGCAGATATTGCAAAAGGGATACCTAATGCAAGAGAAATTGACAATAAAATGAGTGATGCTAGACGTAGAGTAGATTGGGAAGAGATGTTCTCATACGCTATAGACAAAGATAAAGCCAAAGCATACTTTGAAAGTACGCCACCAACAGAAAAACACACTTGCTCGATGTGTGGAAAGATGTGTGCCATGAGAACAACAAATAAAATTCTAGCGGGAGAAAAGGTAGAGTTTTGTTCGGAAGAATAACTTGTTTTTAACAAAAGCTAGGTAGATTGAAATATATTTCAATATTATCTTTAGTAGAGATGCTTTTATGTGTTATTCCTATAGTGTTGTTAGGTTCTATGAATATTTTAAATCCTGGTGTTGCAATATTATTGTTTTTATTGTCATTTCTTTCAATAACTATTGCAATGTGTGCAAAAACTTTATCACATTTAACTAAAAAAGCTATAAAATAGCGGACTTTTTATTAAGTCCGCTAAATTTTTTTATATAGGTAAGTCTTTTTTATTAAATATATAAGCTCCAGCTGCATATAAAACTATTGCTATAGCAAATAGAATTACTATTGGCAAAAGAACATCAGTATCACCTGAAGCTATTTTATCTGTAGGTAGAAGTGTAAATATAGTTGCGTATTTTAAATTTTGTAGCTCTTCGCCCATATTAGCTAGCATTTTTAATAAGAAGAAAACTATTGGTATTCCAACTCCAATTAAATAAGAGTTTTTAGTTTCGTTAAATATGCATGATGCTAAAAATGCAATTCCACTAATTGCAAGATGAAGTGCAAATAATCCCACATTCATTAAAATGTAATTTTTAATATTTAAATCACCAGGAAATAGCATTTCACTCGTTACTATTGCTATAGTAGTAGAATAAAATATTAAAATAAAAATGTTTATAAGCATAACTAATATCTGTGTTGCTATAATTTTACTTCTTTTGTTTGGAGATGCAAGCATACACACCATTGAACCAGAATCAACATAGTTTGCAACAAGCTTGTTAGCTAACATTATAGTAAATACCATAGGAAAAATTAATAATATAAAACCAAATAAATATGAATTTAGAAATGATATTAAATCACTTCCTGATACTACCATTCCAAATGCAGCCATCATACCAGGCATTGTTTCCTCAAATGCCTTAAGCATCTCTGCTAACTTAGGGTCAAACATATAAACAATTAAAGGAACATATAAGGACAATATAGCCATAAATATAAATAATATTTTAATGTTAGATTTTAATTCTTTTTTTAATAATGGTAAGCTTATCATTACTTTTCACCTCCATAAAAATGTAAGAATAACTCTTCTAAGGTTTGAGTTTTAATATCTAAATCCTTAACATCAAGTGTAGAAATTTCTTTTAATAATGATTGAAGATTATCCTTAATATTTACTGTAACTGTATTATCAGTTATATTTGCTATTCTAAATCCTTTGGTTTTAAATTCTTCTACAGTGTCATTAGATTTAAAGGTAATTATGTATGATTTAGATTTTTTATTACTTAATAATTTCATATCCTCAATCGATATTATTTTACCGTCTTTTATTATTGCTGTACGGTCGCAGGTTCTTTCAACCTCTTCAAATATATGTGACGACATAAAAATTGTTTTACCCATGTTTTTTTCTTCAAGTATTAAATCAATAAATACATTTTGCATTAAAGGGTCTAATCCGCTAGATGGCTCATCAAGTATTATAACATTAGGGTTATGCATAAATGCGCAAACTATTCCTATCTTTTGTTTCATACCTTTTGACATTTTTCTAATTTTACCTTTAGGATCGAGCTCGAATCGTTCCATCAGCTCTTTTGCTTTAGAAAAATCCTTCATATTTTTCATAGCTGCTATGAATTCTATCATTTGTATGCCAGTCATATTGTTCATAAATGCAATTTCTCCAGGTAGATATCCGAGAGTACTTTGAATATTAGAGGAATCTTTCCAACAATCCATATTGTTTATGGAACAACTTCCTTTTTCGGGATTTATAAATCCCATTAGATGTCTAATTGTTGTTGTTTTTCCAGCACCATTCGGCCCTAAAAATCCAAAAACCTCGCCTTTGTTGGTACTTAGATTCACATCGAAGATACCTTTGTTATTACCATAATCTTTTGTAAGATTAGTAATCTTAATTGTTTCCACTTTTATACCTCCCATAAACTTTTAGAGTGAAATGTATTTCACTCTCCTCCCTTATAAAAAAGTCTTTCATATAAATCAATATATTTACTAAATTCTAAATATATATCATCTGCATTTAAAATAGTTGTCTTTCTATTATTTAAGTAGCCATCAGATATCCACAGAATAGTATTTATTGCCATTTCAAGAGAGATATCATCTCTAAATTTGCTTAAATCTATGTTGTTAAAATATGAGAAAATAGTTTCAGACTTTATACTTGCATTAATTTCTGTTATTTCATTTACAACATCCTTATGCGTTTCATAGTAAGCATGTATTAAAAAATCAGTTAAAGAGGGATATTGTTTCATTACCTCGAGCTTTTTTTTAATAGATTTTCTCATTAAATCAAAAAAATCTGTCTCATTTTCTAAGTTTGCTTCCTTCAGCTCGCTTTGCATAACTTCTATACCATGACTGTAAATGTCAATAAAAAGCTCCTTTTTACTATTAAAATAGTGAAATAATAAGCTTTTTGATATGCCTGCGCTTTTCGCTATCTCCTCCATAGTTGCTTTCTTATATTCATATTTTCCAAATACATCTAATGCCCCATTAATAATTTTTAACTGCCTTTCATTTGGCAAATTATTAAATCTTTCGTTCAACTCTTCACTCCTCATTGGCCAATTTGGTTAATTTTAATATAGCACTATTGACCAAATTGGTCAATAGTAATCTTATTATGCAAATAAAAAGCTCTAAAAATAATTATATTTTTTAGAGCTTAAGTATAATATCCTAATTTATGTTTGTTCCAAATTTTTTTAATTTAAATTGTTTTACCAAATCCTTTAATATTGCAGCTTGTCCGGATAACTCTTCACTTGATGCAGCAGATTCTTCTGCTGTCGCTGAATTTGTTTGAACAACCGCTGAAATTTGATCAATTGCTAAAGTAATTTGTTCAGCTGCTTCCGCCTGTTCTGAAGATTTTTCCGAAATTGCATTTATTCCAATAGCAATATTTTCTACCTCTTTTACAATATTATCTATTGACGTAGCTGTATCGTTAGCAATTTTAACTCCATTTTCTACAGCCTGAATACTGTTCTCTATTAATGACGTAGTATTTTTTACAGCTTCTGCTGACTTTGCTGCAAGATTACGTACCTCATCTGCAACTACCGCAAAGCCCTTGCCGGCTGCGCCTGCTCTTGCAGCTTCAACTGCAGCATTAAGAGCTAAAATATTAGTTTGAAATGCTATATCTTCAATTGTCTTTATAATTTTACCTATTTCTTCTGAAGTGCTTGAAATATTATTCATAGCTTCGATCATGTGCTTCATCTGAACACTTCCATTTTCCATTTCTACACTTGTATTTTTAGCTGCTAGGTTTGCTTTATCTGTATATTCAGCATTTTCCTTTATCTTTTCAGCTATTTCTGAAATAGTAGCAGATAATTCCTCTATACTGCTTGCTTGTTCTGTGGCTCCTTGAGAAAGTGCTTGTGCACCTGCAGAAACTTGCTCAGAACCGCTAGAAACCTGGTCAGATGCCTGATTAATTTGTATTAATGTTTCATTTAATGAAGTAATGATTTTTTCCATTGAATTTTTTATAGGAGTAAAATCTCCAATATAATCAATGTCTATGTCTAAATTCATGTTACCAATTGACATTTCAGATAAGTTATTTGAAATGTTATAAATATATTTTTTAAGTGTCTCTTTTGTTGATATTATACCATATGTAAGCATTCCTATTTCTGATGTATCGGGTTCCAAATCAAAACTAGATGATAAATTACCATTTGCTATCTCATTAGCTACCTTTTCTATAGCAATAATTGGTTTTATAACTTTTTTCTTTATAAATAAGTTGTTTATTACTTGTAAGAATATAATAATTATTATTTCAAATATAAGAAGTATTTGGATTACAATATTTAAGTTTTCAAGATTTTTTATTTTTGATTCAGTTCTTTTATCTAGCATAGATAAAAACTCAGCTTTTATTTTAGATATTTCAGTAATTTCATTTTCATAATCTTCCCCGTAAACATAGTTAATAGCTGATTTCGTATCTCCTTGTTTAACATTATCCATAGCCTTTTCTTCCAAAGGAACTAGCTTGTTTGAAAGCGAAGACATATCGTCAATTTTTTTCTGCTCTTCTTGGGTAATGCCAATTTTCTTCATAGCTTCAATACCTAGCTCTCTGTTTTTTAAGTTGTTAACTTCATTCCAATAATTATCGTAATGAACATTATCGCCAGTTGATGCATAGGCACGAACCTCGTTAGTTAAGTAAGCAGAACCATTCATAAATAGATTAGCATTGTGAGTAAGGTTGTACCTGTCGTTACTTGCATTTGATACTAATATGTTCATCCAAAATAAAACTAATGAACTGGCTAAAATCAAAAGCAATAATACGATAGTGACTGAATTCATAATAAATACAGTAGTTGATTGTTTTGCTGATTTTTTCATGTTCTCCTCCAAGTTTTGATTTTAATTTTATTAATAATCAAAAAAAGAATTGTAAAAAAATATTTTACAATCCCCCGATTATTTATTTACATGCCAAGAATAGCTTCATTCTTATTATTGACATGTTTTTCTACATTATATAATAACAAATAAAACTATACAATAATTAAATTTTTTAATGCATAACATAAGATAATTGACAGCATATAATTAATATGTTAATATAAATTTAATTAATAATATTATTTTAATATTGTCATAATATTATTACTAAAAACAGAGGTGTTTTATGAGCGAGGTAGTATCTAAGTAGAAAAAAATTTAACAGACAATTGTTGCAAATGTACGGGATTTAATTATCTTTTTTTGTGATATCTTGTTTGTGATTCTATAAGGATACAAACCGCAAATAATATATATTGCTATTAAAGCGTGTATTTGTATGCATGCTTTTTATTTTTGCATATTTTTATGTTGTGCATATAAATGCACTGCATATAAATATGCACTGTATATCTTTAATGCAGTGTATACTTTTATACAGTGTATGCAAGTATACATTTTTTATAGTTTGTTTGGTATTTTTCCTTATAGAAAGTGTGAAGAAAAAACAATCTTCACACTATAGCATAATAAAATGGAAATGAGGAGAATTAAATTGAACGAACATGTTTATGAGAAATTACAATATAACAAATTAAAGGAATTAGTAAAAGAATATTGTGTAAGCAGTCTAGGAAAGACTTTAATCGACAGGCTGGTACCTACCGGAAACATTAAGGCTGTTGAAAATAGACTTAATGAAACAACAGAAGCAAGAAGGCTTTTAGACTTTTCAGGTAGTGTACAGCTTGGTGGTATAGTTAATATAAAGGAAATAATTGAAAAGGTACAAAAGGATATTATTCTTGACCCTGAGCATTTAACCAATGTGGCTTCATTCTTAAGAGGATGCTCAAAGATAAAATTATATATGAAGGATAAGGAATTCTATGCTCCGACCTTATATAATTATAGCTTAAATATTGTTGAATTAAAGTATATTGAGGAGGAAATTGAATCCTCAATACGAAATAATAAAATAGAAGATGATGCAACGACAGAATTAAAAAAGATAAGAAAGCAATTAACACAAGTAGAAAGTAAAATTTCAGAGGGGTTAAATAGCTTTTTGAAAAATCCTAATAATAAAAACTATATTCAAGATTTTTTTATTACAAGAAGACAAGGGAGACTTACTGTTCCAATAAAGTCTTCATATAAAAATATGGTAACTGGAGTTGTCATTGAAAGCAGTGGAAAAACATCGTTTATGGAGCCGGATAGTATTAGTAAGTTTACTACTAAATATAACGAGCTTAAGTCAGAAGAGGCAATTGAAGAATATAAAATACTTTCATATTTAACCACATGTATATACGATAATTTATATACTATTGAGAGAAATATTGAAGTTATGTCACATTATGATATGGTATTTGCGAAAGGTAAGTACAGTAAGGCTATAGGTGGAATATCTCCAGATTTAAATGAACATGGATATATAAAAATTATAAACGGAAAGCATCCTTTGTTAGAAGGGACAATTGTACCTCTTAATATAGTCATAGGAGAGAATTTTAGATCTTTAATAATTACCGGTCCTAATGCTGGAGGAAAGACTATAGTTTTAAAAACCGTAGGACTCCTAACACTAGCTATGCAATCGGGGTTTCATATACCTGTATCCGAAGGTAGTAATATGTCTGTATTTGATAAGGTTTTTGCTGATATAGGAGATGATCAAAGCATTGAAAATTCTCTTAGCACCTTTTCAGCACATGTAAAGAATTTATCACAAATTATTAGACAAACAAATAAATCTACACTATTGTTGTTTGATGAAATAGGAAGCGGTACTGAGCCAAATGAAGGAGCGGCACTAGCTATAGCAATACTTGAAGATGTATACAATAAAGGAGCTATAACAGTTGCAACAACCCACTATAATGAAATTAAAAACTTTTCATCTAATCATCCAGACTTTGAAAATGCAGCTATGAAATTTGATAAGGATACATTAGAGCCTTTATATCAGCTAGTTGTTGGAAAATCTGGAGATAGCAATGCTCTTTGGATTTCAAGAAAAATGGGTATATATGAAGATGTATTAAAAAAAGCAGAAAAATATATGAAGGAAAAATCATATAATTTTAATAAGATAGATAAATCTAAAACTAGGTTTAAAAAGGAGATAGTTGTTGATGACTCTAAATATAATTATTGTACTGGCGATAAGGTATATATAAGGGATATAAATGACAGTGCAGTTGTTTATAAAGAAAAGGACGAGTACAATAACATAATAGTTTTACATGATAAAACATTTAAAACCTTTAATGAAAAACAGCTAAAGCTTGAATTCACTGCTGAGGAATTATATCCTGCCGGATATGATTTAAATACACTTTTTATTGGATACCGAGAACGAAAGGTTGAAAAGGATATAAAAAGAGGCTCTAAAAAGATGCTTAAAAAGATAAGAAAACATGGCATCGATAAAGTAATAAATGATAAAAATTTAAAATAGTAACATGCAAAAGCTTAGATAAAACAGACTATGGTTTTATTTAAGCTTTTATTTATAGCGAATAATGACAAATTAATACATATATGCTACAATTATAACATGTTGTAAGTATGTGGTTTGAATTGCTACATCTATTATGCATAAAGGTGAGTGAGAGTTTTGCGAAAAATATTTACTAGTTTAATAAGTTTTGTTGAGAAAATAACGATTATACAATGTATTAGACGTGGCTTGGTAATGACTATTCCAGCTATTATAATAGGCTCTATGGCATTAGCGTTTAGGTCTTTACCTATACCATTTTATCAAAGCTTTATACATAGTTTTATTAATGGCGCAATAGTAAATATATTATCATTTGTTTATGATGCTACATTTGGAATATTGTCAATTTATTTAACCTTTAATATTGCTCTTAGCTATGCACAAAAACATTCAGACAAGATAAAATATATTTATGGAGCACCGATTGTTTCTATAGGTGCTTTCATAATATTAATTGGTATAACAGCAAACAATGCAACAAATATAGGATATTTAGATGTAACTGGCATGTTTACTGCTATTTTTTCCTCTATTGTGGCTAGTTATTTATACACAGCGTTGGCTGGTAAAAGTATAAAAATATTTAATGTATATGCAGAAGGTATGGATAGTCTTTTCAACAATTCTACCTCAGTGATAGTACCAGCTGCTCTTACACTATTTATAATTGCTATATTTAATTATCTAATTCATATAATATTTAATGTTGGATGTTTTCAAGAGCTGTTTGTCATGTTAACAAATAATTTATTTATTGGTATGGGAAGGACGCTTTTAAGTGAACTTTTATTTGTTACTATTTCTAGTTTGCTTTGGTTTTTCGGTATACATGGTAGCAATGTACTTGAAAGTGTTTCGCGAAATATATTTGTTCAAGGTCTAGAGATAAATATGGCAAATGTTGCAAATGGATTACCAGCAACAGAAATAGTATCAAAGACATTTTTTGATATATTTGTAGTAATGGGGGGATGCGGAACTACACTTTGTCTACTAATAGCTATTCTTATATTTTCTAAAAGAAAAAGCTCCAGAAGTCTTGCAAAAATCTCGTTTTTTCCGATGATATTTAATATAAATGAACCAATGATATTTGGATTACCAGTTATATTTAATCCTATTTTATTTATACCCTTTATTACTACTCCAGTAGTTTGTACTATTATCAGCTATTTTGCATTAGCTAGCGGTATAGTACCCCTATGCACATCACCTGTTGAGTGGACTACACCAGTGTTTCTAAGTGGATATATTGCCACTGGCTCTATTAGAGGCGGACTTCTTCAGCTAATGAACTTAATTATTGGAGTAATAATATACAAGCCATTTATAAAACTATTTGATGATGAAAAAATAATAAGCATGAAGCAAAACGTAAGCTTATTAAAAGATATTATGATAAAATGTGAAAGTAATAATGAAGAATTTATGCTTGCAAGTCGCAATGATAACATTGGTGATACTGCAAAAATGCTGGTAGAAGAATTGAAATATGCTATATCACATGATGAGCTAAATGTATATTATCAACCACAATATGATAATAATCGTAATTGTATTGGTGCAGAGGCATTATTAAGGTGGAATCATTCAATATGTGGTATGATTTATCCACCTCTAATTATCAAACTAGCAGATGAATCAGACTTGCTGCTAGAGTTAGAGAATAAAATATTTGATATGGTATCTTATGATATAAAAAACACATTTAGCAAAATAGATAAATATTTCAAGATTTGCATTAACGTTTCAGCTTCAACTTTACAAAATGAATCCTTTGAATATTTGTTAAAAGAAATGACAGAAAAACAAAAAATTAATCCAAAAAATATTTGCATTGAAGTTACAGAGCAAATGACATTAAATTTTGACAAGAAGCTAGAGGATAAAATAGATAGAATTAAAAAGCTTGGATTTTCATTAGCTATTGACGATTTTTCTATGGGGCATACATCTATAAAATATTTAAAGAGTAGTATATTTAATATGGTAAAGCTTGATGGATCTTTAGTACAAGGCATGAATGATAATCCTAGGTGTGAAAATATAATAGAATCAATTACTAATCTAGGACAATCTCTAGATTTTGATGTTTTAGCTGAATTTGTTGAAACACAGGAACAGTGTAACAGACTACAAAGTATAGGCTGTTTTAAATATCAAGGATATTTATTCTCTCCAGCAGTACCTAAAGAGGAATTTATTAAACATATACTGAGCTGAAAATTTTAATTTTACAATGTGATATATATAGTGTATATTAATTATATATTGTATAAAAATATTTTATATAAGCAGTTAGAAAGAGAGAAATTTAATGACATATTCACATGTTTTATGGGATTTTAACGGAACAATATTAAATGATTTAGATACAGGTATTAAATGTGCCAATGCTCTTTTACAAAGAAGAAATATGAATACTATGAAAAGCTTAGATGATTACTATAATGTATTTTGTTTTCCTATAATTAAATATTATGAAAAACTTGGATTTGATTTTGAAAAGGAAAGTTATGAAACGCTTGCAATAGAGTGGGTTGAGGAGTATAAGCATTATAGTAAAGATTCTGCTCTTCATGAGGGCATTGAGGAAGTATTATCACATATCAGACAGAAAAACATACCACAATATATATTGTCAGCTACAGAAAAAAATATGCTTATTGTCCAAGTTGATGAGCTTGGAATTAATGATTATTTTGATGACATTCTAGGACTGGATAATATTCATGCATATAGTAAGGTTGAAATTGCAAAGAATTGGAGGAATAAAACAAGTCCAAATAAAGCGGTTTTAATTGGAGATACTATGCATGATTTTGAGGTTGCTAAGGAACTAGGTATAGAGTGTATTTTAATTGCAAATGGTCATCAAAGCAAAGACTTACTATCTACATGTGGCGTGAAAGTTATAGACGACGTTAGAGAACTTTTAAAATTGCAATTAGTATAGGAGGAATGTTTAATGGGTAACAATTTTATGATAGGAATGGTACATTCTTATGATTTTGCAAGATTTCAACTAGAATTTAAAGATGACTTTTTTGGAATTGAAGCCTGTATGCTATCAACTGAAGAAGATATTCAAAATTTGCGTAATGAAGCTATAAATAAAAATTTTAAGTATGGAATTCATTATCCATTAAGACGAGGACTAACTATTGTAAGAGACGCACTATTTCTATCTCTTGATGATGACATAAAAAGAAATGCTTATGAATTAATTGAGAATGAATTAAAATATATTAAGCAAAAAAGACTTACTCCAATATATGTATTGTTCCACTACCCTAAGCCTGTAGTGCTTAGAGATGATTTTGATTTGACCAATTGGAGATTTGACGATAAGTCAGAATATATATTTGAATCTCAATATCCTGAAGATTTATTTATCAAAAATACTGAGGAGTTATTTGAGTGGCTTTCAAAAAAAGGTAAAGAATATAACTTTATACCTGTTTTAGAGTTTGACGGGTTAAATAAATATGTTATTGAAAGCGACTTTTTAGAAAATCTTTTAGATAAGTATCAGGACATAAAAATGTGTTTAGATATATCAAGATTACATTATCAACATAAGGTTCAAAAAGATTTTGATGAGGTAGATATAATGAGAAGATTTGCGAAATATTCATATATACTGCATTTATCAAATGTTTGCTGTGCAAATGAAGAGGTTGGAATAAGCCATTATCCAGTCTTAGAGGATTTAAGAGAAGAGGATGGCTGGGCTCCTATTCCTAAGTATTTAAGGATTATTAGACACCAAAACCCAGATGTAAGAATATTTTTTGAGCACAGATCCTATTTAATTAACAATGAACAATTAAACAGCTGTTATAATTGGATAGATAGAATTTGGTTCAAAAAGAAAAGAAGTGAAAAGGCTTATTAATTTTTTTAGCTGTGAAATGAATAAAATTAAGACTGCGGTTAAGAATAAAACAGTTACGCAAAATTAGCAAAATTTATATACAAAGGAAGAAAGACAATGGAATTTACACGTGAAAGACAAAATGACGAAACAAGAAAAATTAAGATAACTAAAGATTATTTAATGCATCCAGATGGTTCTGTATTAATAGAAATGGGCAATACAAAGGTTATTTGTACTGCAATGGTAGAAGAAAAGGTACCTCCTTTTTTAAAGGGAGCAGGTAAAGGATGGGTCAGTGCAGAGTATTCAATGCTACCTGGCTCAACAGCAACTAGAAAGGGTAGAGATATAAATAAGCTAAAAATTGATGGAAGATCACAAGAAATACAAAGACTTATAGGCAGAGCTTTAAGAAGTGTTGTAGATTTGTCAAAGTTTGGTGAAAGAACACTGTGGATAGACTGTGATGTAATACAAGCTGATGGCGGAACTAGAACAGCTTCTATAACTGGCTCATTCGTAGCTATGGTATTAGCATTTGATAAATTACAAAAGAATGGTTTAATAGATAGAACACCAGTAACATCATTTGTTTCAGCAGTAAGTGTTGGAATTGTAAATCAACAGCCATTATTAGATTTATGCTATGTTGAGGATAGCAATGCTAAGGTAGATATGAATGTTGTTATGACTGATAAGCAAGAATTTGTGGAAATACAAGGTACTGGTGAAGAGGCTCCATTTACACATAAGGAATTCAACGAACTTTTATCACTTGCTTGTAAAGGCTGTGAAGCCCTAAACAAGGTACAAAGAGAAGTTTTAGGAGAGGAAATTGCCAGTAGGATAGGTGCAAAGAATGAATAGAAAACTGATATTGTCAAGTGGCAATGCACACAAAATAAAAGAAATAAAAGAAATATTAAAGGATTTAAATATAGAGATTGTATCAAAGGATGATTTAGGCTTTAAGGATTTAGATGTTGATGAGGATAAAGATACATTAGAAGGTAATGCATTTAAAAAGGCAGAAGAGTTATCGAAGCTTGTAAATGGTATTGTTATAGCAGATGACACTGGACTTTTTGTAGATGCATTAAATGGAGCACCGGGAGTATATTCAGCAAGATATTCCGGTGAAAATGCTACAGATAAAGGTAATAATGAATTGCTCTTAAAAAATCTGAAAGATGTACCTATGGAAAAGAGAACTGCTTATTTTAAAACATTTATAGCAATTATTTTGGAAGACGGTTTAAAATTAAAGGCAGAGGGTATATGTAAAGGTAGAATAGGATTTGAAGCGCATGGTACAAATGGTTTTGGTTATGATCCTTTATTCATCGTAGAGGGCTTAGGAAAAAGCTTTGGTGAGATGACTGATGAAGAAAAAAATTCTCTAAGCCATAGAGCTAATGCTCTTAGAAATCTTAAAAATGTGTTAGGAGAAGTATTAAATTGAGAATTTTAGTTTTAAGCGATACCCATGGTAACATGGTTGAAACATATCTGGACAGAGTTAATAGTGATGGTAATTTTGATATGTTTATACACTGCGGAGATTGCTGTAAAGATGTACCAATAATATCTAAAACAATCAATGTGGACAAATACATAAATGTTAACGGAAACTGTGATAGAGGCATAGATGCCAATGATATTGAGCAGGTGATAATAGGAAATAAGAAATTTCTTATAACTCATGGTCATAATTTTGGAGTTAAAAGAGACTTGGAAGAGCTAAAAAGATATGCAGAAAACCAAGATATTGATGTAGTACTTTTTGGACATACCCATAAGGCACATAGTAAATATGAAAACGGAATTTTATATTTCAACCCAGGAAGTGCATGTCTACCAACCTTTGGCAACTATAGTTATGGAATATTAACTATTGAAGATGGAAAAGTTTATGATGAGATAATTGAATGGTAAAAAAACAGCTTAGTAGATAATAATAATTCTATCTGCCAAGCTGTTTTTTATTTTAATTATTGCTATTTATCCAAATTTTTAATTTCTAACGCTCGATCACGAGATAAATTGAAGCTTCGCCAATCCTTTGTAAAAGCAGTTTGTGCTTTGGTTTTCTTAAAATAATCATTAGCTGCTTGTTTTATGTTACTATCCTTATCGTTTAGCAATCTTTCCATCTGTGGTGCTGCATCAGATGAAAGTGTATATAAATAGTATACATCTAGATCTTTGCCTTCGTAGTGCATATCTATGTTTTTTCTAGCAATTACATAATCAAGATTTATCACATTGATTGTAAGATAGAAAACTAAACAGATAACTGAATAAAAAGCTATAATATTAAATTTTGGTTTAATTATATAATAAAATGTTATCATCAGTCCTATTGATTCGAACATTAAAAATATAGTAACTAATAACCTTAACTCTGTAAATCCAAATTCATTATTATATAACATCATTCTATAAAATGATGATATTAAAAGTAGAACAGTTATAGCGCATAAATATATCATTAGAGCCTTTACAATCTTGCAAGAAGTATTATTTGAGTTATATATCTTATCCCTTGTAAGATAAATTACTATAAGAATTAACCCTATATTTATAAAGCTAAGGAACAATAATTCAAAAAAACCTCTTCGTGCGTATTCTGCATAGGTCAGTCCATTAGGTAAGGAAATGGCTGAAAATGCAGCAGCAAATAAATATTTAAACTGAATCAATGCAAATATAGTATATATAGTAAGTATTGATATAAGTATTACATTAATAATAACTACATCTCCTTGAGGCTTTAACTCAATCTTTTCAATTGCCTCAGGGTTAGCCTCAACTTTGATTTCTTTTTTTCCTTCAAACACTATATAAAATAATCCAAACAAATAAAATCCACAAAGTAACCCTACGATTATTTTAAACACTGTTTCGGGACTTACAAAGTTTTCAAATGAGTTAAACAGTATATCAATCTTGCTTTCAAATACTAAATCGGCTGCTGATAGTAAAAATGTTATAACTATTAAGCAGGGTATTGATATTACAATACCAACTAGTATTTTCTTTGCCAAAATCCTGTTTGGACTGTCTTTTTTACTTTCTATTGACCATTTTATAGGTATATTGAAATAAGCCAGAGGTTTAAATACTGTGCACAGTATTTTTTTAATAAAGAGAAAGCCTTGGTTTATTATGCATAAATCATCCATAAATAAAAGAATCATAGTGCTATACAGTAAAAATATTACTGCAAAATTTGGTAGATAAAATATAAAGCTGTCGCTTATAAAATATCGCAAAGTTAATATAAATATCGGTATAAATAAAAGCAATGCTTTTTTATTTTTTATTTCAGTTCTGTCCTTTATAAGATAAAGAATCATTACAAGCTGTATAGCTGCATATACAACGATTCCAATACCTACAAGAGGAACTAATATCAAATAAGCAAAGCTTATTCCAGAAAGTATACCATAAATGATGAGTCTTTTTTTAATTGTATTATCCATATTTTATTCCTCCTCAGAATACTCTATAATGTCACCCGGTTGGCAACCTAATTCCTTACATATTTTTTCTAAGGTAGAAAATCTTATAGCCTTAGCCTTGTTGTTTTTAAGTATTGATAAATTAGCAGGAGTTAGGTCTATCTTTTCAGCTAGCTCAATTAGCCCGATTTTTCTTTTTGCCATCATTACATCCAAATTAATTATAATAGACATTTTGTTACCTCCTTATATAGTTAAGTCATTATCTTCTTTAAATTTCACCGCCTGAACAAATAAATCCCTTAAAGTAAGACAGAAAAGTCCAGCAACTAAAAAAACAAGTACAATTATAACTGTTGCAGGTGTAAACCAGTATATTAGCTTAAATATATATATTGCTGAAATAATAAAGGCTGCAATCGCCATTTTTTTTAAGTAAATTGTATTTTCTATAACAAATGGATTTCCGCTTGTTAATGTTTTAAAAGTCTTTTTTAGTTGTAAAATAATATAGACTGCGCATGCACCGGATAATAATAAAGTAATAATTGTCGGTACAATTAAGTTTTCGCTTAAATTTAAATTTTTAATTATTTTAGAAGTGACAAAAGGTACTAAAATAACTGTTACTATTCCTAAGTAAAAAAACATATCTACTACTGTTTTAGTAAGCTTATTTATAAAGCTTGTTTTATACATAATAAACCTCCAAATATTTTGATAGTATCATTATATACTATAAAACATATTTGTCAATAAATATTTATTGAATAACAATAATAAATTATTATTAATTAATAATATATATAGTATAACATAAATATATATGTGATTTACTATTGTAAAAA
>DLNM01000061.1 GCA_002479485.1 Firmicutes bacterium UBA7510
GTATGTACAGGAGTAGAGATGTTCAGAAAGTTATTGGATCAAGCAGAAGCTGGAGATAACATCGGAGCATTATTAAGAGGAGTTCAAAGAACAGACATCGAAAGAGGTCAAGTTTTAGCGAAACCAGGATCAATAACACCACATACAAACTTTTTAGCAGAAGTATACGTATTAACAAAAGAAGAGGGTGGAAGACATACTCCATTCTTCAAAGGATACAGACCACAATTCTACTTCAGAACAACTGACGTTACAGGCAATATCCAATTACCAGAAGGCGTAGAAATGGTTATGCCAGGAGATAACTCTACATTTGAAGTTGATCTAATCACTCCAATAGCTATGGACGAGGGATTAAGATTCGCTATCAGAGAAGGTGGAAGAACAGTTGGTTCAGGAGTTGTTTCTAAAATATTAAAATAATATAAGAAAAGATATATACTATAAAAAGGTTAAGAGGCTAATATGTTCTCTTAATCTTTTTAATTCATTAATTTAATCAAATTTTTACAAAAAAATATTGACATGCATAATGTTTTGTGATAATTTATATTAGGTAATTGTAAAAGGGAAGATTATGCTCGTGAAATATTGCTTTTTTACAGCATTCATTAATAAAAAACTGGAGGTGTAACAGTGAGAGTTAAAGTTAAATTAGCGTGCACAGATTGTAAACAAAGAAATTATGACACTAATAAGAATAAAAAAACAAACCCTGAAAGAATTGAAATGCAAAAATATTGTAAGTTTTGCAAAAAACACACTTTGCATAGAGAAACAAAATAGAGTATAAGAGGTGTAATTAAATGTCAAGTAGAGATAATGAAAATAAAGTTAAAGCTACGACAAAAATGAAAAATTACTTCAAAGGCGTTAAATCTGAAATTAAAAAGGTTAATTGGCCAACAAAAAAAGAATTAACAAATTACACAGTTGTAGTTCTTGCAACTTGTACTGTTATGACACTTGTAATATGGGGTTTAGATCTTGTATTCGAAAATGTAATAAAATTAATAGTAAGCTAATTCTTACTTAAGAAGGAGTATTGTTAGTATGAAGCAAAAATCCCAAGGACCAAGATGGTATGTTGTTCATACATATTCAGGACATGAAAACAAAGTAAAAGCTAATATTGAAAAATTAGTAGAAAACAGAGAAATGCAGGATATAATCTTTGAAGTTATAGTTCCATCTGAAGAGTATGAAGAAACAAGAAATGGAAAGAAAAAGATTAAAGAAAAGAAAATGTTCCCTGGATATGTTATTGTTAAAATGATAATGACCGACGAATCGTGGTATCTTGTACGAAATACAAGAGGTGTAACCGGATTTGTAGGACCTGGTTCTAAACCGGTGCCATTAAGTGATGATGAAGTTAAGGCATTGGGAGTTGTGGAAAAGCTTCCTGCTATAGATTTAGAAATAGGCGAGACGGTTACAGTAATAGATGGACCTTTTGAGAATTTCATAGGTACAGTAGACAGTATTAATAATGAAAAGAGAAAAATAAAAGCCTATGTATCTATGTTCGGTAGAGAAACATTAGTCGAATTAGATTATGAACAGATTGAAAGAGTTTAAAAAACTTTAATAACAAAGTTAAAAAAACTTTGTCAATAAATTTATATCATTTATTATAAATGATATAAGCTTTTGCAAAAAATACTTGTAAAAGTGGTTGCAAGTGTGTACCATATGTTATGTGGGAGGGGAAAACCCGATTAACCACGCAGAAATAAGGAGGTGTAACATTATGGCAAAAAAAGTAATGGCTTTAGTAAAGCTTCAAATTCCAGCAGGAAAGGCTACTCCAGCTCCACCAGTAGGAACAGCTTTAGGACCTCATGGTGTAAATATAATGGGATTTTGTAAAGAATTTAATGCTAAAACAGCTGATCAAGCAGGAATGATAATTCCTATAGTATTAACTGTTTACCAAGATAGATCATTTACATTTATTACAAAAACTCCACCTGTAGCTGTCTTAATTAAAAAAGCTGTTGGCATTGAAAGTGGTTCAGGAACACCAAACAAAAAGAAAGTAGCTAATTTATCTAAAGCAAAATTAGAAGAAATAGCAAAATTAAAAATGCCTGACTTAAACGCTAATACTATAGAAGCAGCTATGAGCATGGTTGCTGGTACAGCAAGAAGTATGGGTGTAACAGTAGAAAAATAATAAACCATTAAAAAAATGGTAACCGCTAAAAAAGCGGAAATCACTTTTTAATAAAAAGTGATTGGGCAAATCAGTGGGAGGCAATAGCCGATTGACCACGAAGGAGGTAAATAAAGATGCCTAAAAGAGGAAAAAAATATCAAGATAGTATTAAAACTTTTGACAAACAAAAGTTACATGATTTAGACGAGGCTGTAGAAGTAGTATTAGGAACAGCAAAAGCTAATTTTGATGAAACTATAGAGCTTCATGTAAAATTAGGTGTAGATCCAAGACACGCAGACCAACAAGTAAGAGGAGCTGTAGTTCTTCCTCACGGAACAGGTAAAACTGTACGTGTTTTAGTATTTGCTAAAGGAGATAAAGCTAAAGAAGCTTTAGATGCAGGTGCAGAATACGTTGGTGAAAATGAATTAGCAGATAAAATTCAAAAAGAAAACTGGTTTGATTTTGATGTAGTTATAGCAACTCCAGATATGATGGGTGTTGTTGGAAAGCTTGGTAGAGTATTAGGACCTAAAGGAATAATGCCAAACCCTAAATCAGGTACTGTAACATTTGATTTAGCTAAAGCTATTCAAGAAATCAAAGCTGGTAAAGTTGAGTATAGACTTGACAAAACTGCTATTATTCACGTTCCAGTGGGTAAAAAATCTTTCGGTACAGAGAAATTAATTGATAATACATCTGCTATAATGGATGCTATAGTTAAGGCTAAACCATCTGCTGCAAAAGGTAAATACTTAAAGAGTGTTTCTTTAACAAGCACAATGGGACCTGGCGTTAAATTAAACACAGCTAAATTAATGGATTAATAATCAATTAATGATTTAAATATATTATAGTTTAAATATATCGAATATATCGAAGTAAAAGAACTATAAAATATGAATTTAAATATTCATATTCGATATAAAAAAAGCAACTGAATATCTACCGCAGAAAGCTGGAATTCTTGATAAATCGAAGATTTAAACGAATCGGAGATTCGATTGGAATTTAAAGTGTGAATTTGAAGAATTCGCTATCCAGTCGAGGGAGAAACTAAGTAATATTAATTATGAAATTCTCTTCGTCTGCGAGGAGATTTTTTATTGCAATTTAAGGAGGTGTAACTGGATGAATCAAAACGTATTAGAACAAAAAAAGCAAGTAGTTAGTGAAATAAAAGAAAAACTTGCTAAAGCTCAATCTGTTGTACTTGTTGACTATAGAGGATTAACAGTTGAAAATGTTACTGATTTAAGAAACAAGTATAGAGAAGCTGGAGTTGAATATAAAGTATACAAAAATACTCTTATGAGATTTGCATTTAATGAATTAGGAATGCAAGAATTAGATGAGCATTTAAATGGACCTAGTGCTATAGCAATAAGCTATGATGACGTTGTAATTGGTGCTAAAATAACTAATGACTTTGCTAAAACAAATGACAAGCTTAAAATAAAAGCAGGTGTTGCTGAAGGTAAAGTTTTAGATGTTGATGCTATAAAAGCATTAGCTAATATACCATCAAGAGAAATTTTATTAGGACAATTAGCTGGCGTATTACAAGCTAATATTAAAAACCTTGCTTATATGTTAAGTCAAATAAGCGAAAAAAATGGCAGTGGTGCTGAAGAAGCAACGCTAGAGGCAGCAGCTGAAACTGTAGAATCAGCTGGAAATGAAGAATAAAAAATTAAAAATTCAGGAGGTAATATAAAATGGCAAGTGAAAAAATACTTAATTTTGTAGAAGAAATTAAAAAATTAACAGTATTAGAATTAAATGAATTAGTAAAAGCAATAGAAGAAGAATTTGGTGTATCAGCAGCAGCTCCAGTAGCTGTAATGGGTGCAGTAGCAGGTGGAGCAGCAGCTCCAGCAGCTGAAGAGAAAACTGAGTTTGATGTTGTATTAGCAAACGCAGGAGCAGGAAAAATAAAAGTTATTAAAGTAGTTAGAGAATTAACTGGATTAGGATTAAAAGAAGCTAAAGACATGGTAGACGGAGCTCCTCAAACAGTTAAAGCTGGCGTATCTAAAGAAGAAGCTGACAAAATGAAAGCAGCTTTAGAAGCAGAAGGCGCAACAGTAGAAATAAAATAATTCATTCAATACAAAAAATCTCATGGCTTTGCTGTGGGATTTTTCATTTTTTGTTAATAATTTATAAAAAATTGGTAAATATATAATGATACTAAAAAATATATTGACAAAAAAATTTCATAATGATATTATTAAATATAATGCGCAAGCATAAAATGTTGGCACAGAAATTGTATGTAATGTTTATTTCATTGAAATAAACACATAAAATTATTACTAAGACTAAGGGGTGAAAAAATGCCGCATCCTGTGAAAATAGGTAATCGAGTGAGAATGAGTTACTCGAAAATTGATGAAGTTTTAGAATTACCAGATTTAATTGAAGTTCAAAAAACGTCATATGATTGGTTTATTAAAGAAGGCTTAAAAGAAGTTTTTGAAGATATATCGCCAATCGAAGATTATACTGGAAATCTTATTCTTGAGTTTGTGGATCATTCTTTAGATGGTGAACCTAAGTTTAACCAGCTAGAGTGCAAAGAAAGAGATGCAACATTTTCAGTACCATTAAAGATTAAAGTAAGACTTATTAACAAAGAAACAGGTGAAATCAAAGAACAAGAAGCATTTATGGGTGATTTTCCTCTAATGACAGAGAGAGGAACGTTTATCATAAATGGAGCGGAACGTGTAATTGTGAGCCAATTAGTACGTTCACCAGGCGTTTATTATCAAATGGAAAGAGACAAAATTGGTAAAGAATTATATTCTTGTACAGTTATTCCAAATAGAGGCGCATGGTTAGAGTATGAAACTGACTCTAATGATATTATATCAGTTAGAGTTGACAGAACAAGAAAGCTTCCTATTACTGTATTGCTTAGAGCTATGGGTCTACAAACTAATTCCCAAATAATCGAAACTATAGGTGAATCAGAGCAATTACTTAAAACATTAGAGAAGGACACAACTACTAATAGTGAAGAGGCATTAATAGAAATTTACAAAAGATTAAGACCAGGTGAGCCTCCAACTTATGACAGTGCTTCATCTCTAATTAATTCTTTATTTTTTGACCACAAAAGATACGATTTAGCAAAAGTAGGAAGATATAAATTCAATAAAAAATTATGTCTTAGATCGAGAGTAGAAGGTAAAAAATCGGCAGAAGATATAGTGGACAAAGAAACTGGAGAAATTATTGTTTCAGCTGGTGATATTTTAACTGAAAAGGTTATTAACCAAATAGAAGCTGCTGGAATTAATACAATTGACATATTAAATAATGACGAAAAAGTAGTAAGAGTAGTAAGCAATAACTTTGTTAATACAAGTGTGTTTAATTTAGATATAGACTTTGACAAATTAGGATTAAAAGAAAAAATATATTATCCTACAATGAAGAAAATATTAAGTGAAAATGATAACATAGCTGATATTGAAAAAGCGATTGTAGAAAATATAAAATCGTTAAGTCCAAAGCACATAATAATTGATGATATGGTAGCATCAGTTAACTACCAATTTAACCTTTTCAAAGGTATTGGTAAAGTTGATGATATAGATCATTTAGGCAACAGAAGATTACGTTCTGTGGGAGAACTTTTACAAAACCAAGTTAGAGTTGGTCTTTCAAGAATGGAGAGAGTAGTTAAGGAAAGAATGACTATTCAAGATGTTGATGTTATAACACCTCAGGTTTTAATTAATATTAGACCAGTATCAGCAGCTATAAAAGAGTTCTTTGGAAGTTCACAGCTTTCGCAGTTTATGGATCAAACGAATCCATTAGCTGAATTAACTAACAAGAGAAGAATGTCTGCATTAGGACCTGGTGGTTTATCTAGAGATAGAGCCAGCTTTGAGGTAAGAGACGTTCATCATTCTCATTATGGTAGAATGTGTCCTATTGAGACACCAGAGGGCCCAAATATAGGACTTATTACTTCACTTGCAACATATGCACGTATAAATGAATACGGATTTTTAGAATCACCTTATAGAAAGGTTGATAAAGAAACTGGGGTAGTTACTCAACAAATAGATTATATAACGGCAGATATAGAAGATAATATGATTATAGCACAGTCTAACGAACCATTAGATGAAAACGGCGGATTTATACATAGTCGTGTTGTTGTTAGAGGTGCTAATGGTGCTCCAGAAATAGTTTCTAAAGAAAAGGTTAATTACATGGACGTATCTCCTAAACAGGTAATTTCTGTTGGTACAGCTATGATACCTTTCCTTGAGAATGACGATGCTAACCGTGCTCTGATGGGTGCGAACATGCAAAGACAGGCAGTTCCTCTACTTATAACAGAAGCACCTATAATAGGTACTGGTATGGAGTATAAGGCTGCTAAAGATTCAGGGGTAGTTGTTATCGCTAAAAACGATGGTATTGCAGTTTCTGTAGCATCATCGGAAATAGTAATTAAAAGAAAAGATAATGGAATGTTAGATAAATATCCATTGTTGAAGTTCAAACGTTCAAATCAAGGTACTTGTTTAAATCAACGCCCTATTATTAAGCATGGCGATGATATTAAAAAAGGTCAAATTATTGCAGACGGTGCTTCAACAGAAAATGGAGATATAGCAATAGGTAAAAACCTTCTTATAGGATTTATGACTTGGGAAGGATATAACTACGAGGATGCTATATTATTAAACGAAAAGTTAGTAATGGATGATGTATTAACATCAGTTCATATAGAAGAATATGAGGCAGAAGCTAGAGATACTAAGCTTGGACCAGAGGAAATCACAAGAGATATACCAAATGTAGGTGATGATGCTCTTAAAGACTTAGATGAGAGAGGAATCATTAGAATTGGTGCAGAAGTTGTTTCAGGAGATATATTAGTTGGTAAGGTTACGCCAAAGGGTGAAACTGAACTTACTGCTGAAGAAAGATTACTTCGTGCTATATTTGGTGAAAAGGCTAGAGAGGTAAGAGATACTTCACTTAAGGTTCCACATGGTGAAACTGGTATTATAGTTGATGTTAAAGTATTTACAAGAGAAAATGGTGACGAATTAAGCCCAGGAGTTAGCAAATTAGTTAGAGTTTATATTGCTACTAAGAGAAAGATAAACGTAGGGGATAAAATGTGTGGTCGCCACGGAAATAAAGGTGTTATTTCTCGTATTATGCCGGAAGAAGATATGCCTTATTTACCAGATGGCACTCCATTACAAGTTGTACTTAATCCGCTAGGGGTTCCTTCACGTATGAACATCGGTCAGGTACTTGAAGTTCATCTTGGTTTAGCTGCCAAAAAGCTTGGATGGCATGTTGCAACTCCAGTTTTCGATGGTGCTTCAGAGGAAGATATTTTTGATGCATTAGAGTTAGCTGGATATCCAAGATCAGGTAAAATTAAGTTAAGAGATGGTAGATCAGGTGATTATTTTGATGGTGATGTTACAGTTGGTTACATGTATATGTTAAAACTTCACCACCTTGTTGATGATAAGATACACGCTCGTTCAACAGGACCATATTCTTTAGTAACTCAACAACCACTTGGTGGTAAAGCTCAGTTTGGTGGTCAGAGATTTGGTGAGATGGAAGTTTGGGCTCTTGAAGCATACGGAGCTGCTCATACTCTACAAGAAATCTTAACTGTAAAATCTGATGATGTTACTGGTAGAGTTAAAACTTATGAAGCAATTGTTAAAGGTGAAAACATACCAGAACCAGGAGTTCCAGAATCATTCAAGGTTCTTATAAAAGAATTACAAAGCTTGGCACTTGATATTAAGATTATAACTAGTGACCAAAATGAAATGGAAATCATTGAAACCGTTGACGATGATTACTCAGTATTACAAGAGAGCATGGAAGATATAAGATTTGAAGATGACTTAGATGGTATGAGTAAAGTTTCAGTTGATGAGATTGATGATATAGACGAAATAGATGATGTAGAAGATATCAACGATGATTTAGATGAGGATTTTGATGATCTTGATTCATCTGCATTAGATTTAGACATTGATGAAGATGATTTTTAAATAGATAATACTAATCTCAAATAAAAAACCTACATTAAAAACCAGAGGTTTTATAATTGAGATAAGTACAAAAAGAGTGCTGCCAATACAATAATATTGTATTAGCTGCACTCAAAAAACTTTCCAAAAAATAATGAAGGGAGCGGACTCCTTGATAGAATATAACAATTTTGAATCTATAAGAATTGGATTAGCCTCACCTGAAAAAATAAGACAATGGTCAAGAGGTGAAGTAAAAAAACCTGAAACTATAAACTATAGAACTTTAAAACCTGAAAAAGATGGTTTGTTTTGCGAAAAAATATTTGGACCACAAAAAGACTGGGAATGTCATTGTGGTAAATATAAAAGAGTAAGATATAAGGGAGTAGTTTGTGACAGATGTGGAGTTGAAGTTACAAAAGCAAAAGTAAGAAGAGAGAGAATGGGTCACATAGAGTTAGCAGCTCCAGTATCACATATTTGGTATTTTAAAGGTATACCAAGTAGACTTGGATTGATGCTTGACATGTCTCCAAGATCTCTTGAGAAAGTACTTTATTTTGCACAATACGTTGTTACTGATCCAGGAAATACTACATTATCAGAAAAACAACTCCTTACAGAAATGGAGTATAGAGAATACAGGGAACACTATAAAAATGCTTTCAAGGCTGAAATGGGAGCAGAAGCTATAAAATCTCTTTTAATGAAAATTGATTTAGATAAAGAAACTCTTGAATTAAGAAAAGAATTAAAAGATAGTAAGGGTCAAAAGAAAATCAGAATTACAAGAAGACTTGAGGTTGTAGAAGCGTTCAGAACTTCTGGCAATAAACCTGAATGGATGGTGCTTGATGTGCTTCCAGTTATACCTCCAGATTTAAGACCTATGGTACAGCTTGATGGTGGCAGATTTGCTACTTCTGATTTAAACGACTTATATAGAAGAGTAATAAATAGAAATAACAGATTAAAAAGATTACTTGACCTTGGAGCACCAGATATTATCGTAAGAAACGAAAAGAGAATGCTTCAAGAGGCTGTTGATGCTTTAATAAATAACGGTAGAAGAGGTAGACCGGTAACCGGTCCTGGAAATAGACCTTTAAAATCACTTTCAGATATGCTTAGTGGTAAGCAAGGTAGATTTAGACAAAACCTACTTGGTAAAAGGGTTGACTACTCAGGACGTTCAGTTATAGTTGTTGGTCCTGAACTTAAATTCTACCAATGTGGATTACCTAAGAAAATGGCACTTGAGTTATTCAAGCCATTTGTAATGAAACAATTAGTTGAAAAAGGCATAGCACATAACATTAAAAGTGCTAAGAAAAAGGTTGAAAAGGTTGACGCAGTTGTATGGGATGTATTAGATGATATAATCAAAGATCATACAGTTATGCTAAACCGTGCACCTACTCTTCACAGACTTGGTATTCAGTCATTTGAGCCTATTTTGGTTGAAGGAAAGGCAATTAAGCTTCATCCACTTGTATGTACAGCTTACAACGCAGACTTTGACGGAGACCAAATGGCAGTACACGTTCCTTTATCAGTAGAGGCACAAGCTGAGTCAAGATTTTTGATGCTTTCAGTAAATAACATATTAGCACCTAAAGATGGTAGACCGATTACTACTCCGACACAGGATATGGTTCTTGGTAGCTATTATCTAACAATGATTCTTAAGAATGTTGAAGAAAAAGGCGCTGGAATGGTATTTAAAGATTATGATGAAATGATTTTAGCATATTACAACAAAGTTGTTTCTTTGCATGCTAAAGTTAAAGTAAGAGTAATTGTTGACGGTGAATCAAGCCTTGTAGAAAGCACAGTAGGTAGATTTATATTCAATGAAAATGTACCACAAGATTTAGGTTTTGTTAACAGAAAAGTTGATAAATTTTCTTTGGAAGTTGACAAAATAGTTACTAAGAAAATACTTGAAGACATAATATATAAATGCTTTAAAAAGCATGGAAACTCTAAAACTGCTGAAGTTTTAGATAAAATAAAATCAACAGGATTTAAATTCTCAACTGTTGGAGCTATAACTGTAAGTGTTAGCGATATAGAAGTTCCTGAAAGGAAAAAGGAACTTATAGCAGAAGCTGAAGTAAAAGTTTTAGAATATGAAAAGAAATATCGTCGTGGTATAATGACAGATGAAGAAAGATACGAGAATGTTGTTAAGATTTGGAATGAAACAACAGAAGAAGTTACCAACGTGTTGATGGATAACTTAAAAGAAGATAACAGCTTATATATCATGTCTGTTTCTGGAGCCCGTGGTGGTCGTAACCAAATTAAGCAGTTAGCAGGCATGAGAGGTCTAATGGCAAGTTCTTCTGGTAAAACTGTTGAAATTCCAGTTAAGTCAAACTTTAGAGAAGGTCTTTCAGTTCTTGAGTTCTTTATTTCGGCAACAGGTGCTAGAAAAGGTCTTACAGATACAGCTTTAAGAACAGCTGACTCAGGTTACTTAACAAGAAGACTTGTTGACGTAAGTCAGGATGTTATTGTAAGAGAAGTTGACTGTGAAACTACAGATGGTATAGAAGTAGAATCATTTGTAGATGGAAATGAAAGAATAGAAGAATTAAGAGAAAGAATAACAGATAGATTTAGCGCAGAAGACATAGTAAATAAAAATACTGGTGAATTAATAGTTAAAGCTGGTGAAATGATAACAGAAGAAATAGCTGAACTTTTACAAAAATTATATGAAGAAGAAAAAGCTGTAGACATTATAAAGATAAGATCTGTTTTAACTTGTAAAACTACACACGGTGTTTGTGCGAAGTGTTATGGTAATAACCTTGCAACTGGTAATTTGGTTCATGTAGGTGGATCTGTTGGTATCATAGCAGCACAATCAATTGGTGAGCCTGGTACTCAGCTTACAATGCGTACATTCCACACTGGTGGTATTGCCGCTGCGGGAGATATTACTCAAGGTCTTCCACGTATTGAGGAGTTATTTGAGGCTAGAAAACCAAAAGGTTTGGCTATAATCTCAGAAATCTCTGGAAAGATAACTTTAAGTGAAAAAGTTAATAGAAGAGAAGTAATAGTAACAAATGATGAAATTGTTGATAGCAGAACTTATTTAATACCTTACGGTTCAAAATTATTGGTATCAGATGGTATGGAAATAGCTGCTGGAGAAAAGATTACAGAAGGTTCTATTAACCCACATGACATCTTAAGAATCAGTGGATTAAAAGCTTTACAATCTTATATTCTTATGGAAGTTCAAAGAGTATACAGAATGCAGGGTGTTGATATCAGTGATAAGCACGTTGAAGTTATCATTAGACAGATGATGAATAAAATTAGAGTTGATGAAGCTGGAGATACTATGCTATTACCGGGAAGCTTAGTATCAATAAACGAATTTGACGCTGAAAACAAAAAGGCTGAAGAACAAGGCCTAGAAGTAGCTACTGGAGAAAGAGCATTGCTTGGTATCACTAAGGCATCACTTGCTACAGAGTCATTCCTTGCTTCTGCATCGTTCCAAGAAACTACTAGAGTATTAACTGATGCAGCAACAAAAGGTAAAGTTGATAATCTACTAGGATTAAAGGAAAATGTAATTATTGGTAAATTAATTCCTGCAGGAACTGGTATGAAAAGATACAGAACAGTAGGAATTGAAGTTGAAAAAGATGAGAATGATGAAATTTTAGCAGATTAAGCAAAAAAATATTGACATTAAAAAAATATGATGATAAAATATGCAAGTATTTAATCCTTTAGAAAAACAAAGATTATGTGTTCTTGTGTTTTCGTTAGAAACGCTGTGGGCACATAATCTTTATAGTGTTTGAAAGGAGATATGAATATGGATAGTCAAATATTACAAGGTAAAAATTTACCTTATGAAAAAATACAAGGTAAGTTTGTAATAGGAAAAAAGCAGACTTTACGTTTCTTAGCAAAAGATGAAGTAAGTAAGGTATTTATATCAAAAGACGCAGATGTTCATGTTACAAAAGAGATAATTGACATCTGTAAAGAGAAAAATATCGAAATTATTTATTTTGACAACATGAAGGAACTTGGTAGAGCCTGCAATATTGATGTAAACGCAGCGGCGGCTGCCGTTTTAAAATAACACATATATATAAAAGGAGGTGCACAAATGCCAACTATTAACCAATTAGTTAGAAAGGGTAGAAAAGCAGTAGAATACAAATCAAATTCTCCAGCTTTGAATGTGAGTTTCAATACATTACAAAAGAAAATGAATGTTAGTAACTCACCACAAAAAAGAGGAGTATGTACATCTGTTAAAACGGTTACACCTAAAAAACCGAACTCAGCTTTAAGAAAAATCGCCAGAGTTAGATTAACAAATGGAACTGAAGTAACTGCTTATATTCCGGGTATTGGTCACAACTTACAAGAGCACAGTGTTGTTCTAATAAGAGGTGGTAGAGTTAAAGACTTACCAGGTGTTAGATACCATATCGTTAGAGGTACTCTTGATACAGCTGGAGTTAATAAGAGAAACCAATCTAGATCTAAATACGGAACTAAAAAACCTAAAGCGAAGTAAATCGAACAATATTCGGCACACTATGCAAGCTATTGCGTATGAAAAAGCTGTATAGCGCCTTCATAATATATAGATGTAAGTTGTGCACAAACGACTAGTATATTGTCGAGTACCTATGAATTAAATTTTTATTAAGGAGGGAAGCAAAGTGCCAAGAAAAGGACACATACCCAAAAGAGTAGTTATGGAAGATCCTATCTACAAAGATAAAATAGTAACAAAATTAATAAATCAATTAATGTATGATGGAAAAAAAGGTGTTGCTCAAACTATAGTTTACGATGCTTTTGATATCATTAAAGAAAAAACTGGTGAAGAGCCATTAGAAGTTTTCTACAAGGCAATAAATAACATTATGCCAGTGTTAGAAGTAAAAGCAAGACGTGTAGGTGGTGCTACTTATCAAGTACCAGTTGAAGTAAGACCTGAAAGAAGACAGACACTTGGTTTAAGATGGCTTGTTGGATATTCTCGTAAAAGAGGAGAAAAAACAATGCGTGAAAAATTAGCTAAGGAGTTAATGGACGCAGCTAACAATGTTGGAGCAAGTGTTAAGAAAAGAGAAGACACTCATAAAATGGCAGAAGCAAATAAAGCATTTGCACATTTTAGATGGTAATAATAAATAATATGCAATGTCTTGCTACGCAAGACATTGTAGTAATAAGTTTTTCAAAGCAGCAAGAAGGAGGAAAAGATGAGAGATTATCCTTTAGATAAAACGAGAAATATAGGAATAATGGCGCATATTGATGCAGGAAAAACGACATGTACCGAGAGAATTCTGTACTATACAGGTAAAATCCATAAGCTAGGCGAAACTCATGAGGGTGGCGCGCAAATGGACTGGATGGAACAGGAGCAGGAAAGAGGAATCACAATAACTTCTGCTGCAACTACTTGTCATTGGAAAGATGTAAGAATAAATATAATTGATACACCTGGACACGTTGATTTTACAGTAGAAGTTGAGAGATCATTAAGGGTATTAGATGGTGCTGTTGCAATATTTGATGCAAAAAATGGTGTTGAGCCTCAATCAGAAACTGTTTGGAGACAGGCAGATAAATACCATGTACCAAGAATGTGTTTTGTAAACAAAATGGATAAACTTGGTGCAGATTTTTACTATTCAGTAGGAACAATGGAAGATAGATTAAAGGCTAATGTAGTTCCAATTCAACTTCCAATAGGTGCTGAAGATACTTTTAAAGGTATCATTGATTTAGTACAAATGAATGCAACAATCTATAAAAATGATACTGGTGATGATATTGAAGTAACAGATATACCAGAAGAATATTTAGATAAAGCTAATGAATACAGAGAAAAAATGTTAGAAGCTATTTCAGATTATGACGACGCTCTTATGGAAAAATTCCTTGAAGGCGAAGAAATATCTGTAGAAGAAATTAAAAATGCTTTAAGACAGGCAACTATAAACGTTTCTATTATACCAGTTTTATGTGGTACTGCTTACAGAAATAAAGGAGTACAAAAGTTATTAGATGCTGTTGTAGATTATATGCCAGCACCAACTGATGTAGCTCATATTAAGGGTGTTAGCGTTGATACTGGTGAAGAAATGGAACGAATAAGCTCTGATGAAGAGCCATTTTCAGCATTAGCGTTTAAGATTATGGTTGACCCGTTTGTAGGTAAGCTTACATTCTTTAGAGTTTACTCTGGTGTTATGGAGTCAGGAAGTTATGTTCTAAACTCTACTAAGAACAAAAAAGAAAGAATCGGTAGAATTCTTCAAATGCACGCTAACAAGAGAGAAGAAATAAAAGAAGCATATTCAGGAGAAATTGGTGCAGCAGTTGGTTTAAAAGCGACTACTACAGGTGATACTTTATGTGACCCTGATCACCCAATAATTCTTGAATCTATGGAATTCCCAGATCCAGTTATAGAAGTTGCTATAGAACCAAAAACTAAAGCTGGTCAAGAAAAAATGGGAGTAGGCTTAGCAAAACTTGCTGAAGAGGATCCAACTTTCAAAACATTTACAAATCCTGATACAGGTCAAACTATTATTGCTGGTATGGGTGAGTTACATCTTGAGATAATAGTTGATAGATTATTAAGAGAATTTAAAGTTGAAGCAAATGTTGGTAAACCACAAGTTTCATATAAAGAAACTATCAGTGGAAAAGCAGACGTTGATGTTAAATACGCTAAACAATCAGGTGGTAGCGGTCAATACGGTCACGTTAAGATTACTATGGAACCACAAGAAGCAGGTGCAGGATTTAAATTTGTTGATGCTATCAAAGGTGGAGCTGTTCCAAGAGAATATATTCCAGCTGTTGAAAAAGGTATCATAGAAGCTTCTGAAAACGGAGTTTTAGCTGGATATCCATGTATAGACTTCAAAGTAACATTATATGATGGTTCTTACCATGAGGTTGACTCTAGTGAGATGGCGTTTAAAATTGCTGGATCTATGGCATTTAAAGAAGCTATGAGAAAAGCATCTCCTGTTATATTAGAGCCAATAATGAAAGTTGAAGTTACTTCCCCTGAAGAGTACTTCGGAGATGTAATGGGTGACTTAAACTCTAGAAGAGGTAGAATTAACGGATTCTCTGAAAGAAATGGTATAAAGATAATAGATGCTTTTGTTCCGCTTTCAGAAATGTTTGGATATACTACAACACTAAGATCATTGACTCAAGGTAGAGCAACATCATCAATGCAATCAGACCACTTTGAAAAAGTACCAAATAATATTGCAGAAAAAATTATCACAAAATAATAATATAAAAATAATAATTATAATTATATATTAGCTTAGGAGGAAAAATAAATGGCAAAGCAAAAATTTGAAAGAAATAAGCCACACGTAAACATAGGAACAATTGGCCACGTTGACCATGGTAAAACAACATTAACAGCAGCAATAACAATGACATTAAATAAGAGATTCGGAACTGGAGAAGCAATAAGCTATGATAATATAGACAAAGCTCCAGAAGAAAGAGAAAGAGGAATCACAATTTCAACTTCTCACGTTGAGTATGAAACAGCTAATAGACATTATGCACACGTTGACTGCCCAGGCCATGCTGACTACGTAAAGAACATGATCACAGGAGCAGCACAAATGGATGGTGGAA
>DLNM01000035.1:0-62524 GCA_002479485.1 Firmicutes bacterium UBA7510
TTTTAACAAAAAAATATTGTACTATTATGTCGCATATGATATAATTCTGCTGATAAAATATTATATATTTTCTTGTTTAAATTAAAAATTATTAAAAATTATATGCCCTGTTTTTGTGAAAAAATCAGGGCAAAATGCTGTAATGGTAAACAAAGAAAAATATATAAAAGGAAAGGATGATGAAAATGTATAAACAAAATCAAGTATTGGGTTATCTGCCGGATGAAATGCCATCTCCCTTAAAACTGTTTTTATATGCAGTGCAGCAGGTAATTGTAATGTTCCCTGCTACTGTAGCAGTAGCACTTATTACGGGATTCCAGATTTCCACGACTATCTTTGCCAGTGGTTTGGCAACAATTTGTTTTATCCTTATAACAGGAAGAAAAATTCCTCTTTATTACGGATCAAGTTTTTCTTATTTATCAGCTATATCAGGGTTGTTGGCAGGGGATGCAATTAAATCTTATTTAAGTCAAGAAACATTAGATGGCATAGCTGCTTGGTCAAACGGAGCAAGTAATGTTATACCAGCTGAAGCTATTTCATATGTACAGTTCGGTATTATAATGTCAGGTTTGATTTCAATTTTAGCAGGTTTTTTAATAAAGCTTGCTGGTGTAAAAGTAGTAGAAAAAATTCTTCCTGCATCAATTACTGGTTCTATCGCTATGATTATCGGTTTAACTCTTGCTGGTACAGCTTTAAGCGATGCTGCACCTAAAGCTCTTATAGAAGGTGCTACTTCAACTATTTTAAATTCTGATTGGATTTGGGTAGTATCTTTGTCAACTCTACTTTCAACTATACTATTTACTAGATACTTAAAAGGTTTTTTAGGTCAATTACCACTTCTTCTCGGTGCAGGTGTAGGTTGTGTAATTGCTGGTCTTATGTATGCATTTGGTGGAGAAAGTATGAGTATATTCCGCTCAATATCTGGTAGTTCTAATACTATTTTTGCAGTTCCAGCTTTCACCTTTCCTAAAGCATCATGGGCAGCAGTTGCAGCTATTATGCCAATAGCGATTGCGACAATTCCTGAGTCCACAGCACATATGTATCAGCTTGATATTTATGTAAATGACCTAGCTAAGAAGAAAAATTCTGGTAAGAAATATAACCTTATTGAAAAGCTTCATCTAAATCTTATAGGTGATGGTATAGGTGATATGATTTCTGGATTTGTTGGAGGTCCTGCAGGTACAAACTATGGTGAAAACATAAGTACAATGGCAATCACAAAAGTATTCTCTGTTCCTGTTTTAATAGTTGCGGCAATTATAGCAATGATTGTATCTTTCTTTACTCCTTTAGTAAATGCAATTTATGCTATTCCACAAGCTGTTATAGGTGGCTTGGAAATTTATCTTTTCGGAGCAATTGCAGCACAAGGAATCGCTATAATGATAGATAAAAAAGTAGATATGTTTAGCTCTAAAAATATAGCAGTTATTGCCTCTATAATGGTTATTGGATTAGGTGGTAACTATGCTTTTGGAGGAAATATTCCTTTCTTTGGACTAGATATTCCTTGTATTGCAGGTGCTGCCATATTTGGAATACTGTTAAATCTTTTATTAAGTATAGGTGAGAAAAAATAAAAAGCAAGTACTGAAGAATTAAATGCACATTCACGAGTTTTAGAGAATAATAAAAGAGTTTAAAGTTAGAGATTAAACCTTAAATTAGGTAAATTATTAAAGCATATTATAATAGCTTTTATCTATTATAATATGCTTTTTGTGTATTTTTTGTTATATATGTCAACTATTAACATCTATCTACAATTACAGTTGCGTCTGCATCTATTTCTACAGCAACATCTATTTCTACATCTATTTCCACAACAACAGTTAGATCCAACTAAGGCTCCTGCTACAAAAGCTCCCCAAAATCCAAAAAACATATTTAGGCCTCCTTTGTTATTTATTATTATTTTAGTGTTAAATATTCTAGTATGTATTTACAATATATGCATGTACATTAGTTTTGTGAGATTAATTTTTAAGATTATTTAAAAAGAGTTAAGATGTTAGATTTGTGTTTTGTATATATTATTCCTCCATGGAAACAATAAATCAAAAGGTGAAGTATTAAAGATTTTGCAAATTATTGCATGGAGGTATACAACAAAAATGAGCCTACAGAAATTATATCATGAAATTAATCGGCATCTGCTAGAAGACTTGAAACCATCAATATATTTAAATGAGATTTATGAAATACCAGCTTTTAAAAAATTTCCTTTTGATATGCTATATAAATTAAAGGAAACTGAACAATCAAAGGTTCATCATCCAGAGGGAAATGTATGGAATCATGTATTGTTAGTAGTTGATGAAGCAGCTAAAATAAAAGATAAAAGTAAAAATTCTAATGTATTTATGTGGGCAGCTTTACTTCATGATATTGGAAAACCAAGCACTACTAAAAACAAAAAAGGCAAAATCACATCATATGACCATGATAAGGTGGGAGAAGAGTTATCTATACAGTTTCTTGAAGTATTCACAGATGATATAGATTTTATTTATAAGGTTTCTAAATTAGTCAGATATCATATGCAAATACTATTTGTAGCAAACAAACTTCCCTTTGCAGATATAGAAAATATGAAGCTGGAAACAGACTATAAAGAGGTGGCTTTACTAGGTTTTTGTGATAGAATGGGTAGGACAAATAGCAAAAAAATAGTCGAACAGGAAAATATAAAAAGATTTTTAAATGTATGTAAAAATTTTAAATTAGATAAGGTATAATTCTTTTCATTTAGTGGAAAGAATTATACCTTTTATTTTATAATCTTTACTATTTACCGTAGGCTTGTATTAATTTAGCATAGAAATCTACGTTATCTGATAATACTGAACAGTCTATATGCTCATTTACTCTGTGAGCTCCACCGGATTTTTCACTGTGTCTAATACCAGTGAATCTATATACACTGTTTGTAGGACATATATCACAGTAGTAACGTGAATCTGTTCCACCTATAAGCATAGATGGAATAAATGTTATTCCAGGATATTTTTCTTCAACTACTTTCTTAATTGTTATATATCCCTCTGATTCTATTGATGATATAGCAGGAGGGTTGTGCCCTTTTATCATTTTAACTATAACACCATCCGGAACTATACTTTCAAAATGTTTTTGAAGATTATCTATTGTATCACCAGGTAATAATCTAGTGTTAATTATTAAGCTTGCTTTTTCTGGTAAGATATTAGCTTGGTCAGAGCCTTTAGCCATTGTTACAGCAATAGTTGTTCGAGTAAGTGCATTATACTCTACATTCTCACTAAAAATTGGTTTTAATTTTTCCCAGTTTGCTTCTGGGTTTTTTAGCATCTCGCCAAGTTCTCCATCCTTAAACGGTGCAATTGCTTTAAACTGTTCTATAACAGGCTTAGTAAGTGTTTGAGGCAGCATATTTTCTTCTAATATGCAAGCAGTCTTTCCTATTATTCCAAGTGAGCTATGTTGTTTTGGATAAGCTGCATGACCACCCTCATCCATTTTTATAAACTCAAAATCAGCATATCCTTTTTCACATGGATAAATTTCTGCTATAAGTCTACCATTTTTTTCGCTAATTCCACCACATTCGTCTATAACTAAACCAAGACTGATGTTTCTTTTTTTAAGTTCTTCTACGATAAGACCTGCTGCTGCTTCAGGTCCACCCATAATTTCTTCATTGTATCCAAAAGCTAAATATAAATCATATTCAGGGACAAATCCATCCTCAATAAGTAGCTCTATAGCATCCATGTATGCTTGTATATTGCATTTTGAATCTGTTACACCTCGTCCCCATAGTATTCCTTCATCATCTAAAAATCCAGCATAAGGTGGATACTTCCACATTGAGTGATCGCCCTCTGGAACTACATCCTGATGGGCTGTAAGCAATAAAGGTAGAGACTTACTTTTGCCTGTTCCTTCCCATTTATAGAGAAGTCCAACACGTCCTATTATTTCTTTTTTTAAAGTTTTATGTACAAGTGGGTATGTATCTTCAAGGTATTTGTGAAAATCTAAAAAAGCCTGCTTATTGATTTTTTCAGGATCAACACTTGAAACAGTAGGATACTTTATCATGCCTTGAAGGTGTTTTGTAAATAGTTCGTTATTAAGAATCATATTAGCCTCCTAAGTATATTTAATTTGTTTATTTAAATTAAACTGTTTACTTTAATATTAATTTTATCACCTTTTAATTTTAGTTTCAACAAAAATGTTGAAATATAAACAAAAAAACGCCATTTAAATAAAAGGCGTTTTTAGGTAATCTTCAATTAACATGATATCATAATATAAAATATAAGTCTAGTATTATTTTTTTTATTTGTTATAATAAATTTTGTTAGTTTTTAAAATTATATTCTTGGAGGTATGAATGAATAACAGCGTTGAAAGAATTTATGAAGAAAATAAGTTATCAGATGTTTTGAAGGAAATTAAATTAAATCTTGATTATTATAATGATTCAATGAATGTTTTTAAAAATAGACTAAAAGTTGTATCGGATGACAATGAAGTAACTGTCATATTCAATTATCTTGATTTGATTGAAAAAAATATACGAAATAATAGCAATTCTTTACTTAATCCATATTTTGCAAGAATAGACTTTTTCGATAATAATGAAAATAAAAATTATACATTATATATTGGAAAACATGGAATACAGGATACAAATTCTCAAACATTGACCGTTGATTGGAGAGCTCCAATATCCTCCGTCTATTATGATTGTCAGCTTGGAAGCAATAATATTGAAACCTACGAGGGTGAAGAGCTTGATTTTGAACTTAATTTGAAAAGAACAATTGAGATAGAGGATAGCAAATTAATTGATTTTTATGACGTAGATACAATTGCCAATGATGAGCTTTTAACTAAATATTTAGCTAAAAATAAGGAGGCTGTGCTTAGCGAGATAGTTGCAACTATACAAAAGGATCAAAATGAAATAATTCGTGATAGCTATTCTCACAACATAATTGTACAAGGTGGAGCAGGTAGTGGAAAAACAACTGTTGCAATGCACAGAGTATCATTTTTATTGTACAACTATAAGGATACATTTAGCTCAGAAAACTTTTATATATTAGGTAGCAATAAAATGTTTTTGAATTATATCACAAGTATCTTGCCATCACTAGATGTTGGAGATATTAAAAACATGGTATTATCTTCATTTTTATATGAATTTGTATCAGATTATATGCCAAAGGGAAAAGGAAAATATAATTTTATAGAAAAATGGTCGGATGATAATAAAATGGACATGGCATTTAAAGGAAAAATAGGATTTGTTAAAGCCTTGGATAGCTACTTGAAGAAGTATGAATACACTAATATCCCAATACAAAGTATTAAAGTCAATGACAATATAATAATGGATAAGGCAAATATTTTAAGCTTACTGGAAACATTTAAAGAAAAATCTATGCAAGAGAAAATCGCTATATTAAATGAGCAGTTAAAAAATAAACTTGTTTCCTTTAAAGAAAATAATAGAAGACTTAATATTGGATTTGATGAAAAAGAGTTTTTAAATTATTTTGTTGATAAGAAAAAGAAAATAAATATAATTTCCATATACCTTGACTTTCTCACAGTATTAAAAGAAAAATTTGAGTCTATCAGCGTTTTAAATGTACACGTTAAAAATATTGATAGCATAATAGCAACAATAAAAGATAACAAATTTGATATATTTGATTTAAGTATGCTTAACTTGATTAAAAAGAGAATTTGCACCAATAAAAGGTTTGAAAGTGTAAGTTATATTGTAGTTGATGAGGCTCAGGATTTTGGAGTATCTATATTCTACGTATTAAAAAATGTTTTTAATAAGTCGTATTTTGCAATAATGGGGGATATTTCCCAAAACATAAATTATGATATAGGTATGAATGATTGGGAAGGCTTAATAAACGAAGTGTTTACAGCAAAAAATGATAGGTTTTACACATTAAGTAAGAGTTATAGAAATACTATAGAGATATCTAATGTTGCATGTGAGGTGCTAAAAAAGGCTACATTTAAAACATATGAGATAGAACCATTTGTTAGACATGGCAAGGAAGTTGAGATTATTAATACAGCTAATTTTGAAGAAATGATTAGCTTATCCTTAAAATTAATTGATAATATATTTAAAAATGATTATAAAACAATAGGAATAATCTGTAGAACAGATGAAGAAGCAAAAATAGTTAGCGATTCATTATCCAAATACATTGATGTAATAAGTATAAATGGCACAGATGTAGATTTTGCAAATGGTGTAATGGTTATGCCAATTAACCTGTCAAAAGGATTAGAGTTTGATGCTGTAATATTATGGGATGTAAACAAAGATAATTATTCAGTGTGCGATGCTGATATTAAGCTATTGTATGTAGCTATAACACGTGCTTTGCATGAATTGTATTTATTATATAATGGAGATTTAACAAAGCTAATCTAGTATTGAAGATTCTAGCTATATATTAATAGATAAATATATTTTTTAAGACAGCTATTTATTAGCTGTCTTTTTTGAAATAATTTTCATATTAATGTCATGAAAATGAAAATGTTTTCAATTGTACAATTATTGAAGAATATATAAAAGTATTGACATTGAAGCATAAATTTTACAGGTGCTATAATAAATTATAATTTAATAATATAACATGGAGGAAAAAGGATGGATTATTTAAAAATTGCTAATAGCATTCCTATGTGGGTAGCTGCGGGTTTAGCTGTATCATTAGTTTTAATACAAGCATTTATTTTTGCTAAAAAATCGTATGCAACAGGAACAAAAATTGGACTTACACAAACACAGATGAAGAGTGCTATGAAAAGTAGCTTTATTACTTCCATTGGTCCCTCAATTGTTGTACTAACAGGACTTTTGTCACTATTAGTAACAGTTGGCGCACCTATGGCATGGATGAGATTATCGTTTATAGGTTCAGTAATGTTCGAAATGATGGCAGCTGGTTTTGGTACTGAGGCAGTAGGTGTCAATATGGGTGTTGACCAAATGACTAATGTAGCATTTGCCAATGCTGTATGGATAATGATACTAGGCTCTATAGGCTGGATAGTTTTTTCAACGATTTCTGCAAGCAAAATGGACAAGGTGCAAAGAAAATTTTCAAAAGGCGACAAGGGATTGATAACAATTATTTCTGTTGCTGCAATGCTTGGTTCATTTGCTTCATTATCAGCAAGTCACTTAATAGCATTAAATAAAAATACTATAG
The DNA here is from genome assembly GCA_002479485.1 of Firmicutes bacterium UBA7510. Taxonomy (GTDB): domain Bacteria; phylum Bacillota; class Clostridia; order Tissierellales; family Sedimentibacteraceae; genus UBA1535. The sequence continues at coordinate 7,275 of DLNM01000035.1, forward strand.
CTTGTGTTTCTGGAGGATTAATTATGCTTATATTATCTCCATTAGCTGATAAGAAAGATATTAAATGGTTAAAAGAGTGGGTTTTGGCCATAGCGTTATTTGGCGGTATGATTATAGCAGCAATATTATAAATTATAGGAGGAAATATTATGAATGAAGAAAAAAATATATATAATGATGAATATTTACCATATATAAATAAATGGGGTAAGATAACAAACTGGTTAGGAGTACTTTTCTCCTTTGGCCCTGCGTTAGTATTAGCAGTAGTATTTAATATTATTCCACCTATAAATGCCATAATTACTGGCTTTGTAGCTATAGCTGGTGCTATAGGAATAATGTGGTTTATTGAACCTATTTCTTATTTCCCTATAGTAGGTGTAGCAGGAACATATATGGCTTTTATATCAGGAAATATCTCTAATATGCGTATTCCTTGTGCAGCAACTGCTCAAAAAACTGCAAATGTTGAGCCTGGCACTGAAGAAGGAGCAATTATTGCTACACTTGGTATGGCTATATCTATAATAGTAAATATAATTATTTTAGCTATTGGTGTTTTTGCTGGTACAGCAATTTTATCTAAGATGCCAGAGTCGATTGTTAGTGCATTAAACTATTTATTACCTGCATTATTTGGAGCTATATTTGTTCAATTTGCTATAAAAAAACTTAAACTTGCTCCAATTGCACTATGTATAGCTTTAATATTAACACTTGCTGTGAATTCGGGAGTATTTAGCTTTTTGCCTGACAAGCCAACATATATAGTAACCCTTGGTGCGGTTTTTGGAACTATTGCTATATCAACAATAATGTATAAGAAAAAAATGTTATAAAGGAGATAGGTTATGGATAAACTAAATTTATTAGAATATGTAAATAAAATTTCAGATATTACAAGAAATTTGAGCGATGATTTATGGAACAATCCTGAAATTTCAGAGCAAGAAAAAAACTCTGCAAATCTGTTTCGAAATATATTAAAAAATAATGATTTTATTATAAAAGAAATAGACGAAATGGAAAATGCCTTTATAGGAGAATATGGTAGTGGATATCCTGCGATAGCAGTTTTAGGTGAGTATGATGCATTGCCCGGACTTTCGCAAAAAATTGGTACTGAATATAGTCCTATAAAAGAAGGCGGTGCAGGTCACGGGTGCGGTCATAATTTACTTGGAAGTGCTTCGCTTGGTGCTGTGTTAGCCATAAAAAAATATATAGATCATTCAGGAGTAAAAGGAACAATAAGGTTTTATGCATGTCCTGAGGAAGAAACTTTGTGCGGAAAGGTAAAAATGATAAAAAAAGGTGCATTCGATAATTGTGATGTTGCACTTAGCTGGCATCCATTTAATGCTAATGTTAGCTTTAAAAATTCATTTTTAGCAAATAATTCAATAAAATTTAAGTTTTTCGGTAAATCTTCACATGCTGGAGCTACTCCACATTTAGGAAGAAGTGCTTTAGATGCTGTTGAGTTAATGAATGTAGGGGCTAATTATTTAAGAGAGCATGTTATAGACCAAGCTCGTATACATTATACTATTACTCAAGCAGGAACTGCACCGAACATTGTGCCTGCTGAAGCAGAATCATGGTATTTTGTAAGAGCGCCACGAAGAAAAGATGTTGAAGAAATAACTGAAAGATTAATTAAAATTGCAAATGGAGCAGCTATGATGACTGAAACAAGAGTAGAGGTTAGCTATGTTAGTGGATGTTATGAGCTTTTGCAAAATGATGTATTGTATGAATTAACTCATAAAAACATGAAAAAAATAGGTGTTCCATCATATACAGATGAAGAAAAACAGTTTGCCAAAGAATTGCAAAACACATTAAATTTAAATGATGTTAAAGTTGAAATGAATAAGCTTGGGTTAGAAAATGAAGTTGGAGAAATTTTTATTCATGATAGAGTTGTAGATGAAAAATACTTATCTCAGCTAACTATGACTGGTTCGTCAGATAGCGGTGATGTAAGCTGGTTAATGCCTATGAATTTTTTTATAACTTCATGCTGGCCAATGGGCGTTAGTGCTCATTCGTGGCAGTCAACAGCTTCCTCTGGTTCTGATATAGGCAAAAGAGGGATGGAATATGCGTCAAAGATAATGGCAGGTATGATGTATGACATGTTGAATGACACTACTATCGTGGAAAAAGCAAAGCAAGAATTAAAACAAAGAACTAAAGATTTTAAATACATCTCACCTTTAATGATGTAAAATAAATAATTAAGAAAAAAAGCATTAAATTGCAGTTTAATGCTTTTTTCTTGATTTTAAAATTATCTAATAATATAATATAACTAAGGTTAAAAAAATTACAGACAATAATAAACTATGCACCGAGCCCATGCACAAATTTTTAATTCTGTATTGTGCAATAAATGCATGGGTATAATTAATATAAAGCAGGTGATTCTTATGGGTATATCAATTGACGAGATGCTTAAAACCGATTTGTTCAAAAATTATAAGGTATTAGCAGGCTATGGAGGATTAAATAATCATATTCAGGGAGTTGCAGTATTAGATGCACCAGATGGGTTTAATTGGACTGAGGGCAGAGAATTCGTTATAACCTCAGGCTATGTATTTAAGCAGGATTGTGAACTTATAAAAAACTATATTAAATCAGAAAAGTTTGCTAAAATTTCAGGTATGGGTGTAAAATTTGACAGATATATTGATAAGTTTCCTGATGAAATTATCAAAGAGTTTAATGAACATAATATACCTCTTATTAGCATACCTATGGAACATTCGTGGATGAATATAATGAATTCATTGAATGTTTTGGTTATGAATAAAACAATAAGACAATTTAAAATAGGAAAAATTAACCCTTTAAACTTCTCAGATTCATCATATCAATCAAGAAAAATTAATAAAATACTTTCAACAGTTGAATATGAGATGAATTTTCCTGCAATGATTTATGATTTATCCACTGATACGGCTTACTATAGCTCTCCAAAATTTAAAGATATGTCAAAGGATTTAGATTTAGAAGATTTCTGGAATCCTTCCTTTGACTTCAGTAAAGAGGTTCTGTGCGACAATTTAAAAATGTCTAGGTATAGATTTTATGATGAGAAGTATATTAGACCATTTAGCTGGATTACTATACCTATTAAGGTAGATGATAAGGTAAGAGCATATTTTGTTGTTCTGGAAGCAATAGATTTGATTGATTATTTTGATCAATTTGCTATAAGAATTGGATTTTTATTAATTCAATCATTATATGAGCAGATGGTTGTAGCAAAACACGTTGGTGATTTAGGCTTTGAGGAGTTTGTAAATAATATTATTGGTGGAAAAATTTTTGACAATGAGTTAATTATTGACCAAGCCTCTGATCTTAATATAAATCCAAATAGTAAATATTATTTTATTATAATGGAGCAAACAAACGAGGATATTTCGTTTATTAATTATAAAGAAACAATTAGAAACTGTATAGGAAGAAGCTTTTTAAATGGTGAATATCGTACTGCTTTAGTAGGGGATAATAAATTTATTTTTTTATTTGAAGAAAATAAAAATTTAGATAATGATATTGAACATTTACAGAAAAAGGCTAGTAATTTAACAAAAAGATTAGAGCTTGAAATTAAAGACATTAAGATTTTCTTTGCATTTTCAGATATATCTGAGTGTATAACAGAGCTTAAAAAAAATTATGATAGATGTACTAAGATAATTGATATATCGAAATATATTTTTCCAGATTTAAAATTTTGCACTTATTCTCAATTAGGTGTTTTTGCTTGGCTTGATGTAAAGTCTGATGAATTTGATTTGATGCTAGGCGAAATAAACATGCTTTTACAAAGTGATGATAAACATGAATTGATTGAGACTCTTAGAGTATATTTGGAATCAAAGATGAATTACAGTATAACAGCTGAAAAATTATTTATCCATATAAATACGGTAAGAAAAAGAATAGAAAAAATAAATGATTTGATTAATATTGATTTGGATAATTCTATAAACAGACTTAAGCTTGAGTTGATATTAAAACTTATATGTTAAAAATTGCTTGAAGTAACCATGTATAGTAATTGTAAAATTTTAAATAATAATTTATAAGAAAGAATTTTAGAAATATAGACAAAATATCAGTATAAGTTATTGTTAAAAAAATAACTAACTAGAAAAGGTGAAATACTATGAAATTACAAGGAAAAGTGGCAATAGTTACAGGTGGCTCAAGAGGCATAGGTTTTGCGATTGTTGAGAGCTTTGTAAAAGAGGGAGCAAAGGTATCAATTTGTGGAAGTTGTTTAGAAACAGCACAAAAGGCTGTTGATAATATCTTGTTAAATTATCCAAATGCAGATGTAATGCCTGTTGGAGTTAATGTCAGAGATACAGAAGAAGTCAAAAAAATGGTGGAACAAGTAGTGGAGAAGTGGGGGTGCATTGATATATTGGTAAATAACGCTGGCATAGTTGCTACTAAAGCTTTGATTGAAATGACTGATGAAGATTTTACATCAATTATGGATGTTAATGTTACTGGGGTCTTTAAATGTACTAGAGAAGTTGTTAAGATTATGAAGGCGCGAGGCGGAAGCATAATAAATACTAGCTCATTAGTAGGTACCTATGGTGGAAAAATGCAATCAGCATATGGTACATCAAAGTTTGCAGTAAATGGATTTACAAAGTCCTGTGCTAAAGAGCTTGGTATGTACAATATAAGAGTTAATGCTGTAGCACCAGGAGTAGTGGAAACTGATATGGTTGCTGAAAATGTATCTGAGCAGATGCTTGAAGGATTAAAGCAAATGACACCTCTTGGTAAAATGGCTCAGCCTGAAGAATTAGCAGGTGTATATGTATACTTAGCCTCTGATGACGCAAGCTTTACAACAGGAGCAATTTTTCAAGTTGATGGTGGGTTAGTATTGTAATAAATTAAATAAATGATAAAGGACTTAGAGTATCCTAAGTCCTTAAAATTTAATATGATAACATTTATTATACAGTAAATTGGCTATGATATAGATTTGCATAAAAACCATTTAATTTTAATAATTCATCATGTTTTCCTTGCTCGATTATGCTACCATTCTTCATAACTAATATCACGTCTGCATCTTGAATTGTTGATAATCTATGGGCAATAATAAAGCTTGTTCTTCCCTCCATAAGTCTAGAAAATGCCTGCTGTATTTTTATTTCAGTTCTTGTGTCTATAGAAGAAGTAGCTTCATCCAATATAAGCATAGGAGGTAAACATAGCATAACTCTTGTAATACATAATAACTGCTTTTGACCTTGAGAAAGACCTCCACCATCTTCGTTTATTACAGTATCATATCCATTTGGAAGACGCTTTATAAAACTATGGGAATGTGATAATTTTGCAGCAGTAATTATTTCTTCATCAGTAGCTTCTGGTTTACCCATTATTATATTTTCCCTTATAGTTCCGGTTTTTAACCATGTATCCTGTAGAACCATTCCATAATTAGAACGAAGGCTTTTTCTGGTTATATTCCGTATATCTGTTCCATCTACTAGGATACAACCATTATCTACATCATAGAATCTCATAAGTAGATTAATGATAGTAGTTTTTCCGCATCCAGTTGGACCTACAATTGCTACACGTTGCCCTTGTTTAACAGAGAGATTTATATTCTCAAGTAATTTTTTATCAGGTACGTAGGAAAATGAAACATTTTCTATTTCTACAGTGCCATCCGCTTCCACTAGTAATCTTGCAGTCTCTGAATCAGGAATTTGCGGTTCTTCCTCTATAAATTCAAAAATACGTAAGGCACAAGCGTATGCATTTTGAAATTCTGTTATAACTCCAGAGATTTCATTAAATGGTTTGGTGTATTGGTTAGCATAGCTTAAAAATGTAAATAGCTGTCCAACACTAATACCACCATTAATTGCAGATAAAGCTCCAAATATACCTACACCTGTATAAACTAAGCTGTTGACAAAACGAGTAGATGGATTTGTAATTGACGAATAAAAAATTGCTTTTAACGAACAATCAGCTAATCGTTCATTAATTTTATCGAACTTATTCAAGGCTTCCTTTTCATGTCCAAAGGCTTGAACAACTTTCTGATTTCCAATCATTTCATCAATAAGTGCAGTTTGTTCACCCCTTGTTTGTGATTGAAGCTTAAACATATGGTATGTCTTTTTTGCAATAAAGCTTGCAACATATAAAGAAATAGGTGTAATACATACAACAACAAGTGCTATTTTTACATCTAGCCTTAGCATGAAAAAAAGTGTTCCAACAATTGTGATTATACCTGTAAATAGTTGAGTAAATCCCATTAAAAGACCATCTGCAAATTGGTCAACATCTGTTATAACTTTACTTACAATTTCTCCATAAGAATGTGAATCAATATACTTTAATGGAAGTATTTCTATTTTTTTAAACGCTTTATCTCGAATATCACGAACGATATTATAAGTAATTTTATTGTTGCATACATTCATAATCCATTGAGAAATGGATGTTATAAAAACAGATATTCCCATAATAATAAGTAATTTGATTATATCAGTAAAATATACCTTTCCGGGTTCTAAAACAAGATCTATTATATCACCAGTTAAAATTGGGATATATAAAGTAAGAATAACAGTTATTGTTGCAAATATTATGGAAAAAGCAATCAAATACCAATATCTTTTAATTAAATTCAATATTTTTTTCACTTCATACACCTCCTACTTATCCGTTTGAAACTGTGAATAATAGATTTCCTTATATACTTCACATGTTTTTAAAAGATTTTCATGAGTTCCAATACCTGCAATATGCCCATCATCAAGTACTATAATTTGGTCAGCGTAAATAATAGAAGAGGCACGCTGGGAAACAATAAATACTGTAGGACTTTTTTTCATTTCTCTTATAGACTTACGAAGCTTCGCATCTGTAGCGTAATCAAGGGCAGAGGCACTATCATCCAAAATTAATATCTCAGGTTTACGAACTAATGCTCTTGCAATTGTAAGACGTTGCTTTTGACCGCCTGATAGATTTTTTCCACCTTGTGCTACTAAAAAATCCAATCCTTCATCTTTACTATCTATAATTTCTTTTGATTGAGAGATAGTCAATGCATCTATTATTTCTTCATCACTTGCATCCTTTTTACCCCAACTTAAATTTTCACGAATTGTTCCCTTGAACAAAACTGCTTTTTGCATTACTACTCCAATTTTACTTCGCAGCTGTTCTAAGGAGTAATCCTTTACATTAACACCATCAACAATAATTTGCCCCTTTGTAGCATCATAAAACCTTGGAATCAAATTTATAAGAGAGGATTTACCTGAGCCTGTTCCTCCAATTATTCCAATAGTTTGACCTCTTTTTACATTGAAATTAATATCCGTCAAGGATTCATCACCAGCATTTTCATAAGTAAGTGAAACATGGTTAAATGAAATTATGATTTCATTATTTTTATTTTCTGTACTTTTTATTTCATTGTTATCAATCATGCTTGAAGTAATTTCAAATACACTCTGTATACGGTTACCACAAGCAATTGACTTAGTTATTGTAACTATAAGATTCGCAAGTTTAATTAACTCTACAAGAATTTGAGACATATAGTTTACTAATGCTGTTAAAGCACCTTGTGTAATTATTCCTGCTTCTACTCTTATAGCTCCAGTCCAGATTAATGCTACTATAGCGCCATTTATTATTACATAAGTAATTGGATTCATTAAGGCTGTTATTCTACCAACTAACATGGAGGTTTTAGTTAAGGATTCATTGTGCTCTTCAAATTGCTCAATTTCACTTTCCTCTTTATGAAATGCCCTAATCACTCGTACACCAGTTAAATTCTCCCTAGTTATACCTAGAACTTTATCAAGATTTTCTTGAACTTTTGTATAAAGCGGTATGCTTATTTTCATAATGCCAAATACTACAATTGATAATAATGGGATAGTTACTACAAAAATTAAAGCTGCTTTTATGTCAATTGTAAAAGCCATAATCATTGCTCCGATTACAATGACTGGTGACCTTAAAAACAACCTAAGCACCATATTAACGCCGGATTGAACCTGATTAATATCGCTAGTCATTCGAGTAATCATAGTTGATGTACCGATAGTATCTATCTCTGTAAAGGATAATGATTGTACGTGCTCAAATAAACCATGGCGAAGTTTTGTTCCAAAACCAACTGCGGCCTTTGCTGAATAATATTGTGCTGTAATAGAACAAACAAGTCCTACAATACCAAGCAACACCATAATAAAACACATTTGTATTACATAATTTTTATCGTTGTTTTTGATACCTATATCAATAATATTTGCCATTACTAAAGGTATAAATAATTCAAACATAGCCTCCAACATCTTAAATAAAGGAGCTAGCATTGTTTCTTTTTTGTAATCTTTTAAATAAACAAGTAACTTTTTCATCATGCACCTCTAATACCTAATACTCACAATAACAGTATATTATAACAAATTATATTGCACAACTAAAATTAAAAAGTACTGAGAAAATAAAGTTAAAAGTATAAAAATACTATTAAATATTAAATTATTATTAAAAAATGAAATTAAGTGTTCCATTTACTTTAGTTGCTGTAACAACTGGGTATGTCTTGTTTGGTTGATTTGGAGTTAAATTAAAAAATGCAACATATTTTATTATTAATAAATATACGTAGCATTTTTTTATTTGCATTCAATTTTCTATTTATTATTTTTCAAATGGTGATTCTGCATATCTGATAAAATAGCCTTGTGGATGTTGACATACAGGGCATATTCCCGGAGCCATAGTTCCTACGTGTATGTGACCACAATTTAGACACAGCCATTTTTCTTCTACATCACTAGTAAATAAAGTATTAGTTTCAATATAGTTAGCAAACTTTCCAAATCTATCTCCATGTGTCTTTTCTATTTTTGCTATGTTCTCAAAACTATAGGCTACCTGCATAAATCCTTCTTCTTTAGCTATTTTTGCAAAATCTGTATACACTTTTTCCCATTCCTCATACTCATTATGTTGAGCTGCTTTTAAAGTTTGTGTAAGTGAACTATAAATATCTACTGGATAACCGCCATCTATAAAAATAGTTTGACCAGACAAATCTTTTAAGTGATTATAAAATATTTTTGCATGGGATGCTTCTTGATCTGCAGTATATAAAAATACCCTTTCAATTAAAGCTAATTTTTCCCCTTTAGCTTGTGATGCGCCAAAGGTATATCTGTTTCTTGCCTGACTTTCTCCAGCAAAAGCTCTCATTAAATTATCTTTAGTTTTACTGTCTTTTAATAAATTCATTTTTACCTCCAATGTATGTATTTATATATAGTATCAACATTTATTTTATTAAAATTCATAGATATATTGATTTTAAAAAAAGAATTTCTGTATTTTTTCTGTGTTTTCTCTGATTTAAATAAAATAATAGAAAACGTAGTCATTAACTTATTTCCACGGATTTACATATTTTGTGAAAGTTATATTATTTTTATAAACGTATAAATATACAAATAAGTGAAAAAATATTTAAAAAACTATTGACGATTAATAACAAGAGTGTTAATATAAGCATTAACAAAAAAACATTAGCGGAGGAAATACATATGGAATTTAAAAAAGTAATTTCAATTTTATTATTGACAACAATGATTTTAGCAACAGTATCAGGATGTAGCTCTGATAAAAACAAAGATGCAGATATACAAAAAGATAGTGGACAAGCATCTGATGATAACAATACTATTGTAATGTATACTAATGCAGAATATCCACCTTATGAATACTTTGATGGAGATAAAATAGTCGGAGTTGATGTAGATATTGCAAATGTGATTGCAAAAGAACTAGGTAAAGAATTAAAGGTAGAGCACGTTGAGTTTGACAGTATAGTTCCAGCAATTCAAGCTAGAAGAGGTGATTTTGGTGCGGCTGGTATGGCTATAACCCCTGAGAGACTTGAAAGTGTAGATTTTTCTATACCGTATATTGGGGCAGGACAAAATGTAATTTATAAAACTGAGAGTGGTTTAGATACACTTGAGGAGCTAGCAGGAAAAACAGTAGGTGTACAACTTGGAACAACATGTGAAAGTTCTATGAATGAAGCAATAACTAATGGAGTACTAAAGGATTCTGGCACTATTGTAAAGCAGTATTCCAGCCCATTGGATGCAGCACAAGATTTATATGCAGGTAGAATAGATGCAGTAGTTGTTAATACAGCATCAGCAGAAAAGATTGTTAAAGAAAATAATAACCTTTCAACTAATGAAATAGATTTAAAAACAGAAAAAATGGCTATATGTGTTGCAAAAGGTAATCAAGAATTATTAGATAAAATTAATGGTATTTTAGAAAAACTAATGGCTGATGGAACAATAGAAGAGTTTGTTAAGGCTCATTCTGAGGAGTAATACTAAAGCATGTGAAAGGATAGCATAATGGAAGAATTTATACAGAATTTTATATTTGAATTTAATAGAACGTTTATAGCTAAGGATAGATATAGTCTGTTTTTAGAGGGATTGAAAAATACAATAACAATTGCACTTACTGCAACTCTTATAGGAGTTATATTAGGTTTTACTATAGCAATAATTAAGCACTATGCCAAGGACAATAAAAAGCTAAAGCCACTTGAAATAATATGCAATATTTATACTACTGTTATAAGAGGAACACCAGTTGTTGTACAACTTTTAATTATGTACTTTATCATATTAGTTAATACTGATAACAGCGTTATTATAGCAATACTAACATTTGGCTTTAACTCAGGAGCTTATGTATCAGAAATTGTTAGAGCTGGTATCAATGCTGTAGATAAGGGGCAGGCTGAGGCAGGTAAAGCATTAGGACTTAATAAGATGCAAACCATGAGATATATTATAATACCTCAAGCCTTTAAGAATATATTGCCGGCACTTGGCAATGAGTTTATAGCATTATTAAAAGAGACAGCAGTAGCAGGATATGTTCCAATTATAGATTTAACTAAGGCAGGTGCAATAGTTAGAAGTCAAACATATTCAGCATTTTTTCCACTTTTATCAGTTGCAGCTATGTATTTAACATTAGTAATGATATTAACCTGGGTGCTAAAAATAGTTGAAAGGAGACTTAGCACAAATGATAGAGATTAAGAATTTATTTAAAAGCTTTGGTAGTCTTGAAGTGCTAAAGAATGTTAATACTACAATAAATAAAGGTGAAAAGGTAGTAATAGTAGGACCATCGGGTTCAGGGAAAAGTACTCTTTTAAGATGTCTGAATCTACTTGAAACTCCTACTAAAGGTGAGATATGGTTTGAGGGCAATAACATAACAGATAAAAAATGTGATATCAATAAGGTAAGACAAAAAATGGGAATGGTATTTCAACACTTTAATTTGTTTCCACACCTAACCATTATTGAAAATATAACCTTAGCTCCAATAAAATTAGGTCTTCAAACCAAGGAAGAGGCAAATGAAAATGCCATTAGACTTTTAAAAAGAATAGGTCTTGAGGATAAAAAGGACTCTTATCCAGCTAGTCTTTCTGGTGGTCAAAAGCAAAGAATTGCAATAGTTCGTTCCTTAGCTATAAATCCTGATATTATGCTATTTGATGAGCCTACATCAGCACTAGATCCAGAAATGGTTGGAGAGGTTCTAGCGTTAATGAAGGAACTAGCAAATGACGGTATGACTATGGTTGTGGTAACTCACGAGATGGGCTTTGCAAAGGAAGTTGCCAATAGAGTGATTTTCATGGCAGATGGACAGGTTCTTGAAGAAAATTCACCAAATGAGTTTTTTTCTAATCCAAAGCATCCAAGACTTCAAGAGTTTTTATCAAAAGTACTATATAAGATATAACTTAAATATAATATATATCTTATAACAAAAATAGCTGTTGTAAAACTAACTATTTTTAGTTTACAACAGCAAATTTTTTTCTATTATTCTACTTTGGAAAATTTTTATTTAGCATTCTTTATGTAAGCAGCAACTTTTTTGTCTTCACCTTTTATATGTTTTATAAGCCATGAAGCAATTATATTATTTACTTTAAATGTTAAAACTACGGAAGTTCCATTTTCTTCATACTCACTAACAATTTTGCTAACCTCTTCTTTGAAATCATCATGTAATTTTTTATGAGCTGGATAATCAGGATAATTATATTGTTTTTGCAACTTTTCTTCATCAATAAAATGCTTAACTGTATAATCTGTTAAAAAATTAATCGTGTTTTTTATTTCGTCACGGCCTTTTCCTTGACTGCATGCATTTAATAGATTATTTATTGCATCTATAAGCTCCCTGTGTTGTTTATCTATTGCTATATTCCCAGTTTCTAAACTTTTGTCGAAAGTATATGCCATTATAAAACCCTCCTACTATTTTGATAAATTTATACCCATATTTTGATAAACGAAACAAATTTTTAAAAATATTTCCTTTAAAATTTTTATTTATTGGTGGATTATTCCTATTCGTATTGGTAGCTACAAACTGTTAGAGGATTGAAATAAATACAGTATCCATCTATTTCTGTAAATAATCCATATTTCTGTTCATAATGCTTAAGTGTATCTTTTAAAAATTCCTCTGTTACACCTAAATTCTCAGACAATTCAAAAATATTTTTGCAGCCATCAAAAGAAGCGCTAATTAATTTCTCTAGTGGAATCAATTTTTCATAGCCCCATTTTCTTGCTAAAAGCTCTTGCTTTCTGTTGCTAATATTATTTTGATTTAATATATCCCCGGTTGTTGTATAATAATGACCTAATTCCTCTGCTAAGATACATGCTTTTTCTGCATTTGTACTTAATATAGGGTTGATTGCAATGATACTGTCAGCATATATTCCTTTTATTTTTTCACTCTTAAACCTTATTTCTATCACTTCAATATTTTCTTCATCTGCAATTTCTAATAAGCTTTCATATGACAAATATAACACCGCCTTTTATGTATTTTTTCTTTTGCTTAAAACAAATTTTTTAAATTCGTCTATCTCCTTTAATTCCTCTTCAGTCCAATCCTCATCGTCGTGGTGAGCTGCAATAGTGTTTATTTTTTCATCTTCATTTTCTTCCCATCCCATTAAATATGCAGGTGTTGTATTTAAAATTTCCGCAAGAGGCTCTAAAATAGTGATAGGTAAATTTTCAATTTCATCACTTTCATATCTATAAATTGTAGCCCTGTTTTTATTTAACTTTTCTGCTACCTCATCAACTGTTAGATTTAATTCTTTTCTCCTATTTTTTATTCTATTACCTATGGTCATAGTATTTCTCCTTTTACTAGTTAAGTAATATTGTTTATACAAATTATACCATGAAAATTGCATTAATGCAACAAAAAAATAAAAATATTTTAAATAAATCGCATTTAAAGCGAAAAAATTGTTGACATTGTTTTTGGTAAGTGGTATTATAATTTTAGTTGCATAACATGCGAAAACACATGCCAAAAGTACGTTAAGTTTTAGGAAAGATATTAACTTATAAGTCGCAAATGTGCGAAATAATTAATAACTAGTGGAGGAACAAATGGAAAAAGATAATAAGAATATATCAGTAGAAATAGGACAATTGAAGAAAAAATTACTTAATTATACATACACTATATTTAAAATCGATTCAGTTAATGAAGAAATAAGAGATTTAGCAAGTACAATTGAATCTCAAAGAGATGTAAAATCAAAACAATTAACTGGTATGCCAATAGGATATGGAAAATCAGATCCTGTGGCAACGGCAGTTGAAAAAATAATTGATGTATACAGTAGTGAATATTCAAGGCTAGAAAATGAATTAAAGAATTTACTTAATCAAAAATCAGAGATTGAAGAATTATTAAATAGCCTAGATGAACTAGAAAAAAAGGTAATAGAATATAAATATTTTAAAAAATATAAATGGTGGATGGTAGCTAATGCCATAGGTTATAGCGAATCAGACACTAAGAGAAGATGCAGAAAAATATTAGAAAAAATAATAAATAAAAAAGATGGTACGCTATGATACTTTTTATATGTTAGTATAAGGACAATGAAATATAAGTTAATGAAAAAGGCACTCGAGTTTGAGTGCCTTTTGTATCTCTTAAATTATTGTGGCTCTACAAAAAGGCGTAATGGAGATAATATATATAAATATTAGAAGAAATAATAAATAAAAAAGATGGTACGCTATGATACTTTTTATGTGTTAGTATAAGGACAATGAAATATAAGTTAATGAAAAAGGCACTCGAGTTTGAGTGCCTTTTGTGTTGAAAGAGTGAAGAAGAAACTCTTCACTTTATAATTATCGTGATGCCACAAAGTGGCGTAATGGAGGTGATAATATAAAAATTAAAACTATATTGAAAAACAAACAACCAGAAACCTATAAAATGCTAATAAATCATATTGATGATGAAAAACAAGATGACAAATTAACCTTTAAAGATTTTGAAAAAATGATGAAGCATGATAGCTATAAAAGACATAAAGGAGCAATACGTCAAGTTAACCATAAATAGATTTATTAGCACATTGAAGGGAGGTGGTATGAATGCTGTTGCGAAAGATAGGAGGTGGTTGAAGGTGTTAGGAAAATGAATTTAAACTATTATAATTAAATAAGTAAGAAAGTGTGATGTTATATGATAACAGTAGAAAAGATAATTGATGAGGTTAATAAATTAATACTCTTGGATTATAATTATCCAATATATTTTGAAAATATACCGGAAGTTATTAACACCAACTCCTTTGGTATTAATTTGATTAACTATAAGGTAACAAGCATTAATAAAAATACTAATCTAGAAAATGTAGAATTATTAATAACATATTTAATGCAGAATGACAGCAGTAATCCTGATATTATAGGGAAAGAAAAATATAAAGTAGTTGATAAGCTAAAAACTATATTTGGAAAAGGAAATATTTCTATAGAGGATAGAGCTGTAAAGGTAAGCGTTGAATATAAGGAAATTATCAATAAGCTTGGAATATGCTTAAATTTTGAATATTATGAAGATGCATATATAAGCGCAGAAACAGTTGAAACAATAGGTGAATTATCAATAAAACAAGGATTATAAGGAGAAAATAAATTATGGGTTTACCAAATATAATGATTAATTTTAAAACGATGGGAATAAGCGCAATTAAAAGAGGAAATAGAGGCATAGTTGCAGTTATTATTAAGGATAATGGCAAGGCTGGTGCTTTTAACATGGAGAGTATAAATGATATACCAACAACATTATCAGCAGATAATAAGGCATATATACAAAGGGCTTTTATAGGTGGAACCAGTGTTCCTAAAAAAGTAATTGCTTTTTCATTAGCAGTAGATGCAACAGACTACACAGAAGCATTAAATTATTTTGCCACTGAAAGGTTTGATTATTTAGTTTGTCCACCAGATACAACTAACGAACTAGCAAATTTAGTTGCAACATGGATTAAATCACAAAGAGAAAGCTTTGATAAAAAAGTAAAGGCTGTTCTTCCATCAGTGACAGCTGATCACGAGGGAGTTATAAACTTTGATACAAACAATATTAAAGTTGGAGAGTTGACTTATACAAATGCACAATATTGTAGTAGAATAGCAGGTATTTTGGCAGGAACACCATTAACTATGGCTGCAACATTTACAATATTAAATGAGGTAACAGATGTTCCAAGATTAACTAAAACTCAAGCAGATGAAGCTATAAATGCTGGTAAATTAGTTCTATATCATGATGGAGAAAAAGTTAAAATAGCAAGAGCTGTAAATAGCTTAGTTACTGTAACGCCTGAAAAGGGCGATGCATTTAAGAAAATTAAAATAGTTGATATAATTGATATGATACATAATGATATAAAAACAACTGTAAATGACAATTATGTAGGAAAAGTATCTAATAGCTATGATAATAAATGCATAATCCTTACAGCTATAAAAAGCTATTATGAACAGTTAGAAATGAATGGAATTCTTGATAGAGATAAATCAAGCATTGAAATTGATTTAGTAGCTCAAGAATCGTACTTAAAGAGTCAAGGAGTTGACACATCAATATTAAATGAATATCAATTAAAATCTGCAAATACAGCAGATAAGGTATTTTTAACTTCTACTGTAAAACCACTTGATGCTGTAGAAGAAATTAAATTAAACGTAATAATATAATTAATCAACTGATGGAGGTATATTAAATGAATAGAAATACAATAGATGCAAAAAGAGTTATAAATGGTACACATGGTGAATTATGGTTAGATGGAGAATATGTCGCAGAGGTGACAGGATTTCAAGCTAAGATAGCATTGAAAAAAGAACCAGTTACTATGTGCGGTGACATGGCTGAAAAACAAAAGGTTGTAGGTTGGTCAGGAACAGGCTCTATACAAATGAACAAGGTATATTCACGTATGGCAAACAAGCTTGCTAAGGTTTTGAGTGAAGGAACTGATGCCAGATTTATAATCATATCAAAGCTGGCAGATCCGGACTCTTATGGATCAGAAAGAGTTGTAATAAAGGATGTTTCCTTTGATGATTTAACTCTTGCTGATTGGGCTGCTAATACACCTGGTAAAATCGAAGCTCCATTCACATTTAGCGCTTACGAGTTCCGTGATAGCATAAGAGTAGAATAATATATTTAAAAAAGCCTTTACAAGCTATATAGCATGTAAGGGCTTTTCTTTACAAATTAAAACAATTGAGGAGGTAATAAAATGAGTACATTAGATACTTTATTATCAATAGATAATAACAAGTTAAATGTGACAAATGAAAAGATAAACATTATTAGACTTTCAGAAATTGCTGGTGAGGATGTTATTTTTGAAATACGTCCATTATCAATAAAAGAAATAAACAGCTTTCCTAAAATGGACGACACAGATATGTTGATTCATGCAATATATATGGCATTAGTAAACCCTAAGCTTAGTGATGAGAGACTGTTAAAAAAGTATGATTGCTTAACTCCAAAGGAATTAATTAAAAAAATCCTTTTACCAACTGAAATAAGTGGATTATATTCTGCCTTTAACCGTGCAATGGGATTTGTCGAAAATGGTGAAGGCAACGAAAAAACATTAGAGGAGGGTGTAAACTAATGAATGCTATTGATGTTTTATTAAATAATGATGCTGCCATAAGCAACATAAAAAAAGATGTAAAAATAAATAGATTATCTGATTTTGCAGGAAGTGACGTTATTTTTAAGGTTAGAGCAATCTCCTATGATGAATATGTAAAAATTCTGCGTGAAGATGATAACGCCAATGTAAAGCTAAAGGTTTGCAGTGTAGGAGTAGTTGACCCAAATTTAAAAAATAAAAGCTTACAAATGAAATATAGTGCAGCTGATTCAGAGGATTTAGTGGATAAGATGCTTCTTATGGGTGAAATCTCAATGATATATGATGAAATATGCAATATATCTGGCTTTAACGATGAAACCTCTAAAATAGTAACTATAAAAAACTAATTGAGACAGACGGTACAGCTAGGCTTATGTACTACATGTTTATTAGACATGGCATTATGCCGTCTGTCATATATAATGCAAGTGAGGGAGAGAGAATTCTTTGCAATGCTATGATAGAAATAGAAAACGAATTAATAACCAAATTAAAAGAGGACGGTGATAAATATGCCGCTGGTTAATAATTTCTATGACTTTTCTGCTGGAAATTCTACAAAAGAGATTAGAATATTGGAAACAGAAATGTCAAAATTATTAAATATATCAAAATCTGTAGCAACAGAAATAAATGAAATAAGTAATATAAAAATTAGAATTAATTTGAATACTAAAGATGTAGAAAAAAATATAAACAATGTATCAAATAGTGTTAAATCTCTTGGTGTTGACATTACAGAAACTATGGAAAAAGTTAATGGCGCAGTATCAAAGCTGGATAATAACATGAGTTCAAGAGGTAATGGAAAAAAAGATTTTTCAAAAATTTATGAATTAGCTGGTTCATATGCTACTCAATTCGCAGATACTCTTTTGCCAAGTGGTGCAAGTAGTGTAATGTCAGGTGCGTTAAAAGGTTTTTCGGCGGGTATGGCTACAGGTAATCCATACGTTGCTATTGCTACAACAATAATAGGAGCGGGTACAGAATTGGCTTTATCCGAAGTGAAAAAGAAAACAGACAGACGCAACCAACGTGTTGGTTTTGGAAGTAGTATTTTAAAAACATATCTCCCTAAAATAGCTATGAGTTCTTTGAGTTATGCGTCGGATATGGAGCAATCAAAGATAAACTATGAAAATATTTTAGGTAAAGATAATGGAAATACGTTTGTAGATAATATGTTAAGTTTATCTAATAAAGGTTTTTACAAATATTCTGATTTAGATAATGTTGGAAAACAAATGGTTGCTGCTGGTTTTGACGATAAAGAAATTATGAGAATTTTTGATACTGCCGGTGACGCGTCTGTTGCTAATGGTGCAGGTACACAAGGTGCTTTACAGATGATAGAAGCGATTAAAAATATGAAATCCACAGATAAAGTATCAATTGATAATTTAGATATATTTAAAAACATCGGTGTAGATGCTTATCAAATATTAGCTGATTCAATGAAAATAGCTGGTAAGAATACCAAGCTAACCAAAGAGGAACTAAAAGAACTGGTTTCAAAAGGAGTAGTACCTGCAGATGAGGCTATAACTAATCTAATAAACGGAATGAAGTATAAATATGCAGGTATGATGTTTACTCAGCAGCAATCCTTTAGCGGTTTAATTGCTACAATAAAAGATAGTGCAAATCAAATTATACTTGGACCTCTCGGAAAAGGATTCATAGAAGGAATACAACCGGCACTAGCAAACTTTGCATCGTTTTTTGGATTGGGAACTAAAGGATTTAAAAATTTAAGTGAACAGATATATAATTTTGGCGCAGAAATAGGGAATTTTGCTGGTAGTGCCATTAATAATTTACAAAACATATTTAGTAAGTTATTCAATAATGAAGAATTTAAAAATGCAGATATACCAACAAAAATTTTGATGATCTATAATGAAATAAAAGCTAATATAGATAAATGGTATGAAGATAATGGTGCCAGTTTATTTGAAGGAATCAGTAAATTTTTTAAAGATTTTATTAAAGGAATCGGTGGAGATAGTGACTTTAAAAATGCTGTTCAGGATTTATGGCTAGTTATTTCACCTGATGCTGACACAATAAAAAAAATGTTTGGAGATATTAGTTTAGTAGACATTTTCTTGCCCAAAATTACCTTACCTTCTATAGTACCAGGTTTGTCATTAAATCCATTTGGTCCAAAAGCCATCGGTCTAAACCGTGTACCATACGACTATTATCCAGCACTTCTACACGAAGGTGAAGCGGTTCTAAGAAGAACAGAAGCTGATAATTACAGAAATGGTGTTGGTAAAGGTGTCATAATTAGTAAAATAGCCGACACAATTGTAGTAAAGGACGAGGCTGATATGTACAAAATAGCTAATATATTGGTCAGTGAAATAGAAAAAGCAGGATTAGTATATGGAGGTGCAATGTAATGGAATTTTGGTTAGAAGATGAAAAAAATAAAATAGAATTTAGACTTCCCATAACACCATCAAGCTTTGAAATTGAAAGAGGCAATAAGATAGAGACAGTTAATATAACTGAACTCGGAGATTTAAATATTATTGGAGCATCAACCTTAGCTACTATAACTATATCGTCATTTTTTCCAAGTAAGAATTATCCTTTTAAGTTACCAGATAAAATTAGTAATACATATGACTATATAAGTCAATTAGAAAGATTTAAAACCGAAAAAACAATATTAAGATTTGTTATAACGGATACAAAGGATATAAATATATTAGACTTAGAGGTTATATTAGAATCTTATAAATACGGTGAAAAAGATGGAACAAGAGACATCTTTTATGATTTAGTATTAAGGGAATATAGAAGAACTAATTCTATAATAGGAGATCCTCCCTCAGAACGCCCCAATACAAATTCACCTAAACCTAATAATGTTGAATATATTGTTAAAAAAGGTGACACTCTCTGGGCAATAGCCAAAAAATATTATGGTAGTGGTTCACAGTATCCAAAGATTGTAAAGGAAAATAATATTAAAAACCCAAATATTATATTCCCAGGACAAAAATTTATTATTCCATAAAGGCTGGTGAAAGGTTGAAAGAAATGAAAAATAATAAGAAAGTATGCACCGGGCCCATGCAGAAATGTTTGTCTTTCTCGAAAAAGAAAGACTGGGCTTATTGTACAATAGAGGCATGGGCATAATTATGCAAGTGTTATTAACTAACCAAAAAAATGTGACAACTGATATAACAAGTATAATACCTGATGTTCAAATTAGTGGTGATTTGTTAGGGGTTTCAAGAACGCTTAATTTTTCATATGTATATTCTAATATTGACTCTAATATTTTAGCGGTAACAGTAGAAACAGGGGATTTAGTGCAGGTGTTTCTAAATGATAAACAGTTATTCTACGGTCATGTATTTATGATTGATAAAGGAACAGATAGCAATACAATTGATATAACATGCTATGACTATGGTATATACCTTAAAAAAAATCAGCATTCATATAAATTTAGAAACATCACTCCAGAAGCCGCAACTAAAAAAATTTGCAGTGATTTTAAAATTGATATAGGCAATATAGCAAGTACAGGAATAAATATATCAAGAAATTACTTTGGCGTAGATTTATATAGTATTATCATAGGTATGTATTATCAGGCTAGCTTAATAAACGGTAAAAAATACATGATTAGGTTTACAGGCAAAAAGCTTGATGTAATAGAAAAGGGAGATAGTAACACATCACAGCTTTTACAAAGCGGATATAATCTGTTAACCTCTAATATATCAGAATCCATAGATAACATGATAAACTCTGTAGCTATATTTAATAAAGACGATGTATTTGTTTTCCCAATAAAAAATGACAAGGACATAGAGCTGTATGGTCTAATGCAGGCGTATTTGAAAATTGATGATTCCGGTACATATAATGAAAAGGCTAAATCCATGCTAAAAAGTGTTGAAAGAAAAATGTCTGTAACTAGCTTTGGCAATACAGAGTGTATAACCGGCAACACAGTTATAGTTAAAGAACCGGTAACAAAGCTTTATGGTCTATTCTATATAGACAGTGATGTTCATGCTTGGAAAAATGGTATTTACACAAATAAGCTTGTTCTTAATTTTCAAAATATCATGGATGAAAAAGATATAGGTGAAATTGTTAGTTCTAAAAGTGAATATAAATCAGGATACAAATTAGAATACAATTGGAGGGACAATATAACGGATAGTGCGACGAATATACCTGGTAACACATATATCATTCATGGTAATGAGATAATAAGTGAATATTAATTTAACTTAAGGAGTTGATTATATGTCTAATAACAATCCATATTTAAAAATAATACAAATAATGAGAGAACAAGGAAGTTATAATAATCCAACTTCTTTTTTTATTGGCAAAGTAATTTCAAGAGAACCTTTGTTGATTAAAGTAAATGGATTACAAATAGATAAAAGTGATTTTTTAATTTCATATGGACTACAGCAAAGCTTATATATTGGGGATAGTGTACTTGTGCTAGTATCTAATGACAAACAAAGCTTTGTTGTAGCCAATAAGGTGGTGAAAGAGTGAAGAAAAAACACACTCTTCACTTTAGTTATTATGATACCGCAAAGCGGTATAATGGAGGTATATATGAGTAGTATTTTTCCTTTTTTAAACAGCAATATAGATAAACCTCAAATGCCAAATGAACTTAAATTATTTGAAGAAATAGCTTGGGATTATGAAAACAATACTCCACTAATAATAAATGGGGAATTTAAAAAGGTTTATAAAAATGATGCACTGAAGGTATGGATATACAAAGCGCTAAAAACAGAAAGATATAAATATCCTATTTATTCTTGGAATTATGGCAATGAACTAGAAAGGCTTGTAGGGATAAACAATTACCCAGAAATGATAAAAAGCAAAATGATAAGATATATAAATGAAGCTGTATTAATCAATCCTTATCTAAATAGTATATCAAATATAACTATATCTTCTGATTCTGACAAAATAAATGTAAGCTTTGAGGTTAAAACAATATATGGAAATATGGAGGTGAATGCAATTGTATGAAAATAAATCCTATGAAAATATAAAGCAGGAGATATTAAATAATATAAATCTTAGCCTAAATAAAAGCGAAGGATCTTTTCTAAATGATATGGTAAGTCCCATAGCGTTAAAATTCAAAGATATGTTTGTGGAGCTTGATAAAACAATAGATTTGACATTAGTTGATAAAATAGTTGGTGAGTTTGTAGACAGACGTGTAGCTGATTATGGTATAGAAAGAAAAAAAGGCACAAAAGCAAAAACTACAATAAGATTTACAGGCAACCAAAATACAGAAATACCAGAAGGAACATTAGTACAAACTGCTAATGGGCTATTATATAAGACTATTAAATTAGGCAAAATAGAAAATAATTTTGTTGATATTGAAGCTGTAGCAGAAAATATAGGTGGTATATACAACATATCTCAAGGTTTAATAGTCAATCTTCCAATATCTATAAACGGTATAATTAGTATAACCAATATAGTTGATGCTACTGGAGGTACAGACATTGAAACGGACGATAATCTATTAAAAAGATATTTTGATCTTATCCAAAACCCAGCAACAAGCGGAAATGAAGCTCACTACAAAATATGGGCAAATTCAATTGATGGTGTTGGAGATTCAAGAGTATTTCCAACATGGAATGGTGCTGGAACTGTAAAGGTATTAGTTATAGATAGCAATAAAATGCCTGCAAATAGCTCTATTATTTCAGCTGTAGCAAACTTTATAGAAACAGTAAGACCCGTTGGAGCAATAGTCACAGTTGAAGCTCCAAACGTTAAAAATATTGATATATCAGCTAAGCTAAATATTTCATCATCAAGTAATTTACAAACTGTTACACAAAAGTTTACTGAACAATTAAATAAATATATTAAAGATTTAGCGTTCAGTAGACTAGAAGTATCATATGCCAAAATAGGAAGTATACTTCTAAGTACAGATGGGGTAATAGACTATTCTAATTTAAAAGTAAACAGCGATACTATAAATGTTCAAATAGCAGATACAGAAATAGCTGCTGTTGGAACAGTAAGCCTAACATAGGAGGTTAACATGAAAGAATTTATAAAAATGTTACCCTCCTATTATTATGAAAGCAATGAAGTTGTATCAATTCAGGATTCTATAGAGGGGCAATATAAAATATTAGAGCAATGTAAGGATGATTTGATAAATCAATTATTTGTAGATACAGCAACATGGGGATTAAATCTTTGGGAAAAAAGGTTTGGTATAGATACAGATATAACCAAATCTTATGAATACAGAAGATCTAGGTTAAAATCTAAAATGAGAGGTATGGGAACTGTTACAAACGCATTGATAAAAAACGTAGCTAACAGCTTTGACAACGGAACAGTAGACGTTATTGAGGGGTTAAACAACATGCTGACAATAAAATTTATAGGCAGAACAGGTACCCCACCTAATTTGTCAGATTTAAAATCAGCGATAAATGAAATCAAACCCGCACACCTAGCTGTAATATATGAATTTGCATACCTACTAATTTCCAACATTGGAAGTATGACAATTGCAGAATTAGAAAATACAACAATAGAAAATTTTGCTTTCTAAAAAGGAGTGATAATAATGAGTATATTTTCAAATTTTTTAAAACTATTTAAATACCAACCTACAACAGACGCACAAAATACCTTTAATATTCAAACCGCATTAAATGACAACTGGGATAAGGTTGATATTTTCGCAAAAGATGTTAGTCAGCAGTTGGAAGATAAAGCTGACTTGATTGATGGTAAAGTACCGAGTGCACAATTACCAATTATGGATTATGCACCGGCATTACACACACATACAAAAGCAAACATAATAGACTTTCCAGTTTCTATGCCTGCGAATGGTGGCAATGCTGATACAGTAAACAATAAAACAGTTGAAAGCAATGTACCAGATAATGCAAAATTTACAGATACAGTGTATATACATCCTTCCACACATCCAGCAAGTATAATAACAGGACTTCCTACAAGCTTGCCTGCATCAGATGTGTATTCATGGGCGAAGCAACCTAATAAACCAAGTTATAATTATTCGGAAGTTGGTGCAGCACCAAACTCACACAGCCATAGTTATGCACCTCTTGTGCAAAGTGGTACAACAGTACCAACATCATTTGTAGGTGAAGGTGTATTATACGGAGTACACAACTAGGAGGCATATATGGCAACAATTTTAGGTAAAAGTGGAGTTAATAAGGAATTAAAGCCAATGTATTTAGGCAATAATGGAGTTAATAAGCAAGAGAAAGAGTTGTATTTAGGCAATAGTGGAGTTAATAAGCAGATATATACAAAACATTTACTGAATATGGACACAGTCGCGCAAACGAGTAGCTATATTAAGTTTAATAACTCGCCATTTACAACATATAATAAAATAAGAGTCTGGCTAACACCTGATGGTATGCAATGTAACGTTAATGGTGCGGTTGGTTTTTCTTTTACAATGTATGATAGTAATTATACATGGAATAGTCGGATTGATTTTAACATGGGTTATTCGGGATACTATTCAAGCTATACGTTTACCCTCACATATAATGGTGTTCAAGTGCTTTATAATCTTGGTTATTTTTCGCCATATATTTTTGAGCTTATATTTAATAATACAGGAATGAGCTTTTATCTTAACGGAACTCTTGAGGCAACAAAAACTTATACTGAACTTAATTGTACTGGTAGAGTTCCTATATATGGTTATAATACGTCGCGTACTACAGGTTCGAACTATATGGATGGTACTATAAAAAATTTATTAATAGAATAAAGGAGAAAATATAAATGCAAAAAATAAAATTAAAAAATAATGTAGAAATAATTAATATTCAAAATATATTTGGATATACAGAGACAGTTGGAGAGAACGATAGACGAGAAACTTTAGTAATAAAAGTATTAAATAATACAGTAGATAATTTAAATACAGTGTTATTTTCAGACACTACTGTTCTTGATAACATAACAATATTAGGTCAAGAAGAACAAGTAATAAATCAAGAGACACATGAAAAAGGATTTGTTTGGGTGACACAAGGTATTCATGAAAGATATAATTTGCCTTGCAGCATAACAAAAGACATAATAAATAATGTCATTGAAGTTAAAATAGCTAGAAAATCTACCTTAGAACAACAATTATTAGAAACACAATTAGCAGTTGCTGAGTTAGGAATTATGCTAGGAGGTACAGTATAATGGTTAAAATATATGTAAATTTAATTAAGCAAGGACTATGGAATATAGAACAAGTACCTGAAAGATGGAAGGCAGAAGTACAAGAAATACTTAATCAATAAAAAATTTTTATATATAACGCTAAGAGATTTTAATTAATTATTTATAATTTAAAATCTCTTTTTTATCTAAATTTATCTTAGAAGGAGGATAAAATGGGTAAATTATCAGATTTTTTTGATTTATTTAAACGTAACTCATTATTAGAAAATAATATTATTAATGACAATTCAATTTTAAATGAACATGAAAATGTAGAATATAATTTGAAAGAAAATGATTACAATTCAAATCAAATTGATAACAATGAAAATATTAGTACATCAAAAGAACTTAGAGTTAGCAACTATTCTTTAAATAATACATTTAGCAATGAAAGTGATTTTTTAAAACTATTCAAATATGATTCCATAGCAGACAGTTCAAAAACCTTTAACATAGAAACTGCGCTAAATAATAACTGGGATAAGGTTGATAACTTTGCAAAAGATGTAAGTCAGAAAATGGAAAAAAAAGCTGACTTAGATGAAAATGGAAAGGTGCTAGCTTCACAGTTGCCTGAGATAAGTTCAAGTGCTGATGGTATAACTATAACTGATACAGCAGGAAATTTTACATCAACAAATGTCGAGGAAGCTTTAGAAGAATGTTTTCAATATGCCAATGATGGTAAAACAGCAATAAAAAGTGCTATTAGTAACAAGGGTGTTGCAGTTACACTTGAAGATACTTTCCTTACATTGGCTTCTAAAATAACTGCCCAAATGTGTAAATTTAGTGGAAATGCTGTTGCAAGTGATGTAATAAGTGGTAAAACTTTTATAAATAGTAGTGGAAATGTTATAACTGGAACGATTCCTATGGCAACAAAAGATGGTATAGGTGTAATACAGGGGTATCCTAATTTAATTAACGCTTATGATGGTATGATTGATTTTTATATAGACAAACAAGTATGTTTACCATATGGATATATTCGAGGTTATATACCAAATTTCAAAGCGGGAAATATTAAAAAAGGTGTTAATGTTGGTGGTGTAGTGGGTTCTTATGAAAGCAAAATTATACCTTATAAACAGAGATATGTAAACGGTAGAAATTTTGGAGGGACTAGTAACCATTTTGTAGCTTGTAATGGGAATAGTGCATTATTATTTAATACAACTCCTAATACAACAATAATAACCAAGACTACAACCACGTCTGTTGATAGCACTCAACATGGTAGTAGTGTTAGATTTGGAACATTCGGCGATTATTGGATAATGTTTAAATCTTATGGAATTTACT
Organism: Firmicutes bacterium UBA7510; assembly: GCA_002479485.1. Taxonomy (GTDB): domain Bacteria; phylum Bacillota; class Clostridia; order Tissierellales; family Sedimentibacteraceae; genus UBA1535. The sequence continues at coordinate 34,048 of DLNM01000035.1, forward strand.
ATAGCACTGACGGTAAAAACTGGGTTTTGTCTGTCGATACCTCTTGTGTTGGATCTAGTTTAAAGCTATATCAGTATCAAGGAGTAACAGCTTGTATAGGCTATACTTATAATAGTGGTGATTATCCCTACCTTTATTACACTACCAATGGTACTACTTGGACTAAGTCTAATCTTTCAAACAGAGTGTTTACTGAATATGGTTTTATTAAAAAAGTAGGTTCAGATTATTATGTATTTAGTAGTAATAGAAATATAAGCTCTAGTTATAACTATTACTACAAATCAGTAGGTGGATTAAGCTCATTAGTACAAAAGACTAATTCTAATGACATTGTGATATTTGATATAGAATACTATAACGGCAAATATTATGGGGTTGGACAGTATGATAGGCTTTATGAATCTAATGATGAAATAAATTGGACTTTAAAGTATGATTCAAATAAAACAATAGTACAAGCAAAATTCTTAAAAGTTTTTAAAAATAGACTATATTTAATAAATTCTTATGGGGTTTCTTATTTTGACTCAAGCAATATTAATGCAAGCCCTACGGGCACTATTACACCAGTATTAACAGGAGATGTGTATGATGTTTGTGTAACTAATGGTACTATGAATATTTTATTATATAAATCTATTTCGGGTGCTTACACTGATATCTACTCTGTATTATATTCAGATGATGGAGAGATTTGGTACTCGGCAGGTGTTTTAACTTTTTATAGTAGTTCAACTAACTTTACACAGGTGTTTGAAACACCTTCTGGTTTATTAGCTATTGATGAGTTTAAGAAAATTATAGCCATTGCAGAATAGGAGTTAATAAAAGAAAAATATATAAATATTGGAAATTGAAATGACTCAATAGTTAGAGTACTATCTATTACAGATAGTGAGTTAGTCCAAATGGATTAAGTTACATTGAAATCATAACTATATTGAACAGCCAATAGTTATTAATCCAGATTTAGCTATAGCGTATTCATTATATAATAAAAAAGATTTTTATTGGGTTATAGTCAATTATTAAAATACAATAATGGAAACTAATTTAGAATTAATGAATACTAAAAATGATTTAGTACAGGCTGAGATACAGATAAACCAATTAATTTCACATTTAAATGAAGCTAATGTTACTATAGCTTATTAGATGAAATACAAGATATTCTTGGAGATGCTGTATGATTAGTACAAAGCTAGTAATTTGTATTGGCATTCACGTTAAATTAGATAGAGATGAGGATTTAGATACAATTCTTGCAGTATATGTAAAATTAACAGATGAAGAAAAGCAAACAGTAAGAGATTATTTTACTAACATCTCAGTTTTATAAACAAAAAATGTACAAACAATAAATTAAAAACATGACCACAAAGACCATAGAGATTCTATTTCAACCTATGCCCCTTTGTGGTCAAACCTATTTACGAGGTGAAAATGACTATAGAAATTAGTATTTTAATAGCCGTGATTGGCTGTTTTGTCGGCATTGGTGGGTGGTTTAAAGGTAGAGATAGTAAGATTGCCGCTGATGCTGAATGGAAGGGGACTGTCAATGCAAAGCTTGATGTGATTGTTGGCATAAAGGAAAATGTTGAGGAAATAGAAAGTAGAATTGCTGAGTGCGACAGGAGAATTATAGCCGTTGAACAGTCCAATATATCCCTTCATAAAAGACTGGAAAGCTTGGAGGTAAACAAATGAAAGATAAACTTATAAAGCTTATAGATGTTAAAAGCATAGTTACATTGCTACTGGTTATCACATTAATCGTCGTTGTAATAAGAGACATAAAAATGAATAGTGATTTGTTTTTATTGTTTAGCAATGTTGTAACTATGGTTATTACATATTTTTTCACAAGGCAGAAAAAAGAGAGTGAATAAATGATTTATAATGGTAAATATAAAGTATCGTCACCATATGGTGAGCGTAATTTGAATGGAATTGTAGCCTTTCACAAGGGCGTGGATTTTGTTGGACTGGATAGTAAGGAAATTGTATCGCCGGTTAATGGTATTGTTAAATCGTCTGCCATAATTACAGATAAGAGTAATTTAACTTGGGAGTGGGGAAACTATATAAGAATTGACACGGAGGATGAGCATAAACTGTTTTTTTGCCACTTAAGCCAAAGGTTTGTAAATGTTGGACAAATGGTAAAAAAAGGTGATATAATAGGTGTTGAGGGCAATACTGGATACTCTTTTGGAAGTCATTGTCACTTTGAAGTGAGAACAAAGGATAATGTTTCAATTGATCCGATTAGTTACTTGGAAAAATTAAAGGAAGAAAATGATATATTAACAGTAGAGCAGGCTATGAAAATAGTTCAGGAAAATGCAATGCTTAATGATAATACAATGAAATATTTGTCTTTTTATAAGTATTATGATAATCTTATTCTTAAGCTTGCATATGCTATAAATAAAATTAAATAAATCATTTAATTATGAGGTAAATTATGTGTGGTAGGTATCTATATAGCTTAGATAATCAAGAATTACGGGAAATTGCTGAGGAAGCTCAAAGAAATTTATATGGTGAGTATAAGACTGGTGAGATATATCCAACTAATGTTGCGCCTATAATTATAAGCAGTGGAAATGTTATTAGACCGGTACTGGCTAAGTGGGGACTTAAAAAGTGGGATAATAAGGGTAATATAATTAATGCTAGGTCTGAGGGAATTAGGCAAAAACCTATGTTCAAAAAACTTGTAGAATCTAAGAGATGTATAGTTCCAGCAAGTGCCTTTTTTGAGTGGAAAGAGATAAGCGACAAGGAAAAAGAAAAATATATCTTTTATAATAATGATGGTGTTTTATATATGGCTGGATTATATGAGGTGTATGAGAGCGTACCTAATGAACAGCTGAGTTTGTTTTATTCTAACGATAAGGTAGATAATTTGCGCTACACTATTATAACTAAGGCTGCTAGTGGCTCTATGGTTGGAATTCACCAACGAATGCCAGTTATATTTAATAAAGAGGAAATGGAAAATTGGCTGCTTGGCAATAGTAAAGTCGATGAACTTTTAGCTAATAATGATGTTGTTTTAAACAAGGATAAAAATTGCTAAAAATGGTATCTATATTTTAAATAGATACCATTTTTGTGTGTCAATTTCATATTTTATCTCATATAAATCTTTTTCATTTTGCATACATGTAAAAACTACTCTGTGATTTCCTGCTAGCATTTCAACGTGGGTTTTTACTATTTTATCAATTTGAATGGTTCTATCATCTTCTCTTTTAAATCTCAATGGAATTATTGTTCCATCGGTTTTAAAGGAAGCTAATACTTTTATGTTTTCATTTACAATTTTCATATGGGTTAACTCCTTACAAAATACTGCTCATACCAATATATTCATCTGATGGATAACCACCAAGTAGTGGCTGAAAATCGCTGTTTGCAAACATACCTCTAATTATGGCGTTATCTCCGTACCTGTATCTTATTTTATCAATTGTTTTGTCTAAAACTTCGCTTTTCTTGCTTAGATTTGATTGAAAAAGGCTAATTTGCTTAACTGTTCTGAATTCTAAATCAGATACTGATACACCTAATTGCCTTATAGGTTTTTTATCCCAGATTGCATCGAATAGATTACACATATTTATATATATATCATTGGTACAATCGGTAAAAAATGAAAGCTTCTTTTGTCTTGATATATAGAAAAAGTCGCTAAATTTAATACCTACGCTTATAACTCTGCAAAATGCACCAGCTTCTCGTAGTCTCCATGCTGTAACTTCTACTAAGCTAAGAAGTATGATATGGGCAGTTTCTGTGTCTGTTACATCAAATCTTAGAGTGCTGCTGTTGCCAACACTTTTAACCTGTTCAAATCCTTTAAATTCAGAATCATCCCTTCCCCAAGCATAATCGTAAATTAATCTCCCATGAGATTTAAATAATGCTGAAATTGCATTATAATTATAATTTGCTAAATTTCCAATAGTGTGTATTCCAATTTTATTTAACTTTTGTTTAGTTTTTCTTCCTACCATAAATAAGTCCTCAACTGGCAATGGCCACAATTTTTCCTTGATTTCCTCTGGAAAACAGGTGTGACATTTGTTAGGCTTTTCAAAATCTCCTGCCATCTTTGCAAGAAGCTTATTCTCAGAAACACCTATGTTTACTGTGTAGCCAAATATTTCGTTTATTCTATCTTTTATAAGATAGGCAATGCTTACAGCTTTTTCTCTATCTATATCAGTAAATCTTACAAAACATTCGTCTATGCTAAATGCTTCGACATCAGGCGTAAATGTTTTTAAAAATTCTCTAAGCTTTTTGCTTGCCTTTGTGTATACGTTATAATCTGGAAGTACAATTAGTAAATTAGGACATTTTTGTCTTGCCTCAAATAGTGATTCTCCAGTTTGAATATTAAATTTCTTTGCAGGAAGTGATTTAGCAAGCACAATTCCATGTCTGCTCTTTTCATTTCCACCAATGACCGAAGGAATTTCTCTAATATCCCTTTCTATGCCAATTTGTTTTTCATATGTGGCATGCCAAGACAGGAATGCCGAGTTAACGTCAATATGCATGATAATATTTTTAGACATCTTATTTGTTCACCAGAATTCATTTTGTATTTTTAAGAATTATATCAAACAAATGTTCGAGAGTAAACATGTAATTTTAGACAAAAAATATAAAAATAGTACACAAATTTATAAATTAGCAATAAAAAATTAACCAAAAAAACACATATTATACGTGGTTTTATGGTTAAATCTTTACGAATATTAATTTACATCTATGTAATCAGTGAATTAGTGTTCTATTACTCTGTTAATTCATCAATTGAAACTATTTCGGCTGTATTTACTGCATCATTTTGAGCAAAATGTATAGTGTAATTTTTGATTGTTAGTTTGCAATTTTTTTCAAAAGACTCAGTGCCTAATAATTCTTGAACATTTTCATTTACTATTACGAAACCTACACCTCTTGTATCTTCAATGTGGCAAGGTAAATTTTTAGCTCCTTCTTCATCGCAGTAAAGACTAGCTCTATACCCTAAATCTGAATTGCTAACTAACAGCTTGCCTGTAACAGTTGTTTTCCCACTAAATCTTATTCGCATTTTAACTAATTCGTCTTCTTGGTCTTCGTGACATGAATATAAAACACTTATATCCTCAGCCTTCATACCTAAAAATTCCTGACCTTCATAAATAGTTTTAGTTCCGTCACCATCCTTGAAAACTGCATAATTTAAGTCTTTAATAACCACATCTGAATCGTCAGAATAGATAGTTTCTAAAAATCTATAGGTTATATTATGCTTATCATCCTGAGTATTTGTTCGCATATTATATCCATCAGTTGTTAGGGTAAACATTTCATCTTCATCAAATCTTTCATCACTAGCCTTTTTATAATCATAATGATATCCATTAGCAGATAGTATATTTATTTTAGAAAAATTTTTTCTTCCGATAACATAATAGATTTCTTCGCTTGAGATATTTTCATCATTTGGCGACTCGGTGACTAAAATGTATTTATCGGTAATTTCTCTTATATAAACTAAGCTTTTATTAGAAAATCCAAACATATCCTTATAGCCTTTATCAAGGGAAACTATTTCAGAAATTATTTCAGAAGGTGTGAATTCCATTCCTACGTTACCGCCTATGATATAATAGTTAGAAATTTTAAATTTGCCCTTACCAATAGCTGAGTGGTTTGCAAGCTCTTTGTATAAATTATTAGTTTCAGCAAAATATATTGAAAGTTTATCGCCTTTTACAGGCTCATTATTGTAGATAGGAAAATTCTTTAATGAGTTTTTATCAGCATATATTATGCCTATGTTAAGATTATTATGATAATGGCTGTTATATAGATTATAAATCCCTTCAACTTCTAGCTCACCACTAAAACGTATTATGACGCCTTCTTTTTCATTGGTGAAATGAACATAATTAACTATAAGACCACCAACTTTATCCTTAACTCGCACATTCTCATCTAAGTTGTTTGTTCCATAGATTTTTCCTTCATATTCAACAGTGCCAATTTCATCAATAAGCTTAATTGAACTTATTTTCATGTAATAATCGCTTCCCTGAATATCTGGCTCAATTTCAACCTTATAAATACCTAACTCAGTAGGTAAATCCTTAACAATATCCTCACTGTCATATATTAAGTACATACTTTCATTAAATATAAAAGAAAAATTATTTTTGATATATTCCTTTGTTTCCTTATCTGGAACAAAAACAAGAGAACCAGAGTTACTATAATAACCATCAGTTATAAGCTCACCAGTGTATCTAGGTTTATCTTCATCATCAGTGGTATCTTCTTTGTTGGCATCATCTTTATTTATATTATCTTGTTCTTTTATGTCCTGTGCTTCATTAGTTATTTTTTCATCAATATTAGTCTGTATTTGTTTCGAACATGATGATAATAATAATATTACTATAAAAAAAATAAAAAATTTTTTAGACATGGTTAGTCTCCTATAAACCTTTATTATAGTTACATTTTACCACAATTCTAAAAAAAGAAAAATGTTTTATTATTAAAAATGATGTATAAAATACATAAAAGTTTACAAATACTAAACTGTGAGTTTATTATTATAAAATTTTTATTGACAAATATGCAGGAATTTATTAAAATTTAAAACTGAAATCAGTTTTAATTAATATACAATATTTTCAAATATTTTAAATATTGTTTATAAATTCATGATTATTTTTTGTAAAACGAGAGGTACTTTATAAGGAATGGAAAACAAAATTAAATTATATGGATTTAATAATTTAACTAAAACATTGAGCTTTAATATTTATGACATATGTTATGCAAAAGGTGAAAGAGAACAAAAAGATTATGTTGATTATATTGATGAGCAATATAATTCAGATAGGCTTACAAAGATTTTGTGCGATGTTACAAATATAATAGGTGCTCATGTGTTAAATATTTCTAAGCAAGACTATGATCCTCAGGGGGCAAGTGTTACTATATTAATATCAGAGGAGCCACTTGATGAAAAAGAGCTTGATGATTCCTGCAATGGAGGTAGACACATATTGGCAAATAGAGAAACTATTCTAGCACATTTGGATAAAAGCCATGTAACTGTTCATACATATCCGGAATATCATCCGGATAATAGTATTGCAACGTTTAGAGTTGATATAGATGTTTCTACATGCGGTAAGATATCGCCACTTAATGCACTTGATTATTTAATAGGCAGCTTTGATTCCGACATTATAACTATTGATTACAGAGTAAGAGGTTTTACAAGGGATATTAATTGTAAGAAGTGTTTTATAGACCATAAAATTGCATCAATACAAGATTATATAGATGATGAGACCTTGAAAAAATATGATGCAACAGATATAAATGTATATCAAGCAAATTTGTTTCATACAAAAATGCTTATAAAAGAAATTAATTTGCAAAACTACTTGTTTAAAAAAGATACTAATGAGTTTTTACCACAAGAAAGATTGGCTATAAGTAACAGTCTTCGCAAGGAAATGATAGAAATTTTCAGTGGTTTAAATGTTTATGATAATAATTAATAAATTAACAATAAATTAATTAGGAGGAAAAATATGGAGCTATGGTATACAGAAAACCATTCTGAAGAGGTTAGATTTTCAGTAAAGGTTAATAAACAGATTTATTCGGCACAGAGTGCTTTTCAAAGAATTGATATATTAGATACAAATGAATTTGGTAGGATATTTACATTAGATGGGTTGATAATGGTTACAGAAAAGGACGAATTTATTTATCATGATATGATAGTTCATGTTCCAATGGCTACAAACCCAAACATAAAAAAAGTTTTAGTTATAGGAGCGGGTGATGGGGGAACTGTCAGAGAGTTAACTAGATACAAGACTATTGAAAGAATAGATATGGTTGAAATTGATAAACAGGTAGTAGAAGTTTGCTTAGAGTATTTTAAACAAACATCATGTGCTTTAAATGATGAGAGAGTAAATTTATATTTTGAAGATGGAATAAAGTTTATAAGCCAAAAATCTAGTGAGTATGATTTAATTATTGTAGATTCAACAGACCCTATTGGACCTGGAGAAGGGTTGTTTACAAGACAATTTTACAGTGACTGCTACAATGCACTAAATGAAAAGGGGATACTTGTAAACCAGCATGAAAGTCCTTATTATGATATGTATGCTAAATCCATGAAAAGGGCACATAGACGCATAAAAGAAATATTCCCAATATGCAAAGTGTATCAAGTTCATATACCAACATATTCTTCAGGACACTGGTTATTTGGGTTTGCATCTAAAAAATATGATCCTGTAAAAGATTTGAATGTTCAGGCTTGGAATGATTTAGGTCTAAAAACTAAATATTACAATACAGAGCTACATGTTGGAAGCTTTGCTCTTCCTAATTATGTTAAAGATATGTTAAATGAAAGTTGCTGATTTGGATGTTTGTGTCTACTTTGTTTTATTTTGTAAAACACAATATTTAAGCATAATATATTGTTTATAAATATATTTTTAATTAATTATAAATGATATTTTAGAAAAATTCCTAAAAAAATTGATTATAGAGTCATTGTATAGTAAAATTAATTATAATGGTTATATATATTATTACACAAATTTTTAATGTTAGGAGTTGATAATTATTGGGTGCTAAAAATATAACATTAAATAATAAAAAAGTTATGTTCAAGCAGCAAATGAAAATGAGGCAAAAAGCAAAAACTATACTTATGGATAGCTTTAAAGAATCCTTAGTCTCAGTTTTACCTATTACAATAATAGTAATGCTATTATGCTTCACGATTACACCTATACCAATTGGAGGTCTTCTCGCTTTTATAGTGGGCGCTGTATTATTAATAATTGGTATGAGCTTTTTTACAATAGGTGCCGATATGGCTATGACACCACTTGGAGAGCGTGTTGGTGTTCATATGACAAAATCAAGAAAATTATGGTTAATAATAATAGTCAGTTTTTTAATTGGCGCTATAGTTACTATTTCAGAGCCTGATTTACAGGTTCTTGCTACTCAAGTTTGGGGTATTCCTAATCCAGTTCTAATTGGCGCTGTTGCTATAGGTGTTGGTGTATTTTTAGTAATAGCGCTTTTGCGTATTATATTTGCTATAAAGCTATCACACCTTATTATAGTTTTTTATACCTTAATATTTGCATTATCTTTTTTTGTACCAAAAGATTTTTTAGCTATAGCTTTTGATTCTGGCGGAGTTACTACTGGTCCAATGACTGTTCCGTTTATTATGGCCCTTGGAGTTGGGGTATCATCTATACGTAATGATAAAAATGCTAATAGAGATAGCTTTGGTCTTGTAGCACTTTCTTCAATTGGACCAATAATTGCAGTATTTGTACTTGCGTTTGTTTATAATCCTAATGGAAGTGAGTATTCACCAGTTATACTTCCTGAAATATATGATTCTGTGGAACTTTGGGATATGTTTCAAAGTGCATTCCCTTTATATATGAAAGAAATGGCTATTTCACTAGCCCCAATCATATTATTTTTCATTATATTTCAAATAGTAGCTATGAAGTTAAATAAGCAGCAAATGCTTAAAATGATATTTGGATTTATTTACACTTATGTTGGATTAATACTGTTTTTAACAGGAGTAAATGTAGGCTTTATGCCTGTTGGAAATTATATAGGAAAGATTTTAGCTAGTCTTGATTATAATTGGATAATCATACCTATAGCTGTACTTATAGGATACTTTATTGTATCGGCAGAACCAGCAGTACATGTTCTTAATGCTCAAGTTGAAAAAATAACTGCCGGAGCTATTCCAGAAAAAGCTATGAATATAGCCTTATCTATTGGAGTTGCTGTATCATTGGCACTTTCAATGCTTAGGATTCTTACAGGAATTTCAATTTTATGGTTTTTACTGCCTGGATATGCTATAGCAGTTTTGCTTACATTTGTAGTGCCAAAGATATTTACTTCTATAGCCTTTGACTCAGGTGGAGTTGCTTCTGGTACGATGACGGCTACATTCTTATTAGCATTTTCTATGGGTGCTTGTGAGGCAGTTGGTGGAAATGTAGTTGCAGATGCTTTTGGAGTAGTAGCAATGGTTGCTATGACACCACTTATAACTATACAGTTATTAGGTGTTTATTATAAAATCAAAATATCACGCAATCCACATTTGGATGAGAATGATATATTAGGAAATAATGAAATCGTTGATAACAGCGAGGAAATTATTGAATTGTAAAGGAGTGAAATAATGGGCGGATTAAGTTTAATTGTAACAATTGTAAAGAAAAGCTTAAACGAAAAATATATAGATTTTTTTAAACTGTATGGCTCATCTATTATATTGAGTGCCGCTTGTAGAGGCACAGCAAGTAGTGCAATACTAGATTATTTAGGCTTAGAAAAAGCAGAAAAGACAATTTTATTTACATTAGCAAAAAAAGATGTGGCAAATACCATATTAAAAGAACTTGTATATACCATGAATATTGATTTGCCAGGTGCTGGAATTGGAATGAGTTTACCTATAAGTAGTATAGGTAGTCAATCTGCTATGGCATTTTTAGAGCATGGTGCACAGGAAAGTGCCGTGAATGTTAGTTCTGAAATGAAGGAGGAAAAACCTATGACTGAAAGTCAATATAGTTTAATAATTGTAATAACAAATGTAGGCTGTACAGATATGGTAATGGATGCAGCTAAAAGCGCAAACGCTGGTGGTGGTACAGTTATCCATGCTAAGGGTACTGGACTGGATAAAGCGGAAAAATTCTTTGGCATCTCATTATCATCAGAAAAAGAAATGATTTTTATAACTACATTAACTAAGGATAAAAATAATATAATGAAGGCAATAATGAATAATGCTGGAATGAAAACAGAGGCTCAGTCAATAGTTATTTCTGTGCCTGTTGATAATGTTGTAGGTCTTAGAAGTCTAGAAAATATAGAAAATAATTAGCACAAAACGGCTACAGTCTTTTTTTAAGAATTTTGATAAAAGACTGTAGCCATTTTTTCTTCTTTTTCTTTAAGTATTAATTCTCTTTCTTCTAATTCCTTTTCTTTTTCTCTCAATCTTATTTCTAATGTTTTGAGAGTTTGTTCTTTTAAAGCTAAACTTTTTTCTTTAGCCTTTAAAGCAGCATTTTCTTTTACCGGTTTTGATGCCTTTTTTATATAGCAACTATTTGTGAATTGATAGTATTCTTCGTCTTTCATTTTTTAACCGCCTTATATGAATATATATTATATTATATCATAGTCTCAGCTACACTGATACATTTAAAATATCCTACGGATATTTTATCATAATTTATTGAAATATCAAGAATAATGATAAATTAATTTCATAAAATAGTAAAGAATTTCAAAAAATTGATTATTAAATTAATTTATGGTATAATATGCGCAGCATATTCAAAATGGCTCAACGTAGTTGGGACTATATGCTTTTTTATTAATTTTTGGAGGGTATTATGGATGAAAATCAGTTAACAGCAAAAAAAGTATCTAGTAAAATCGGTATTATATTATTTCTAATGTTAATAGTAACTTACGTAGTTCAAGTTATAGCTTCTTATTTAATTATGATGATAATTCCCAATGCAGTAAAACAGCCTTGGTATGTATGGTCAATGACTGTTATATCTTTATATTTAGCAGCATTTCCAATATATTTAAAGACAATGAAAGAAATTCCTGACTATGAGATAAGCAGTGAGAAAAAATATTCTGTTGCAGAAATGATAATGCTAGTATTTATCTGCTTAGCAGCAACTTATTTGTTCAACATAGTATCTGTAGGTCTAAATATGTTAATTGGACATTTAAAGGGATCTGCTGTTGTTAATCCTCTTGAAGTAGCAGTGACTTCATCAAATGTAATATATACAATTGTGGTAGCTTGCTTAATGGCTCCCATAGTTGAAGAAATAATATTTAGAAAGGTTATGATTAATAAATTAGTTGGCTATGGTGAAAAACTTGCAATTATAGTTTCGTCATTTGCATTTGCATTATTTCATGGTAATTTATATCAACTTTTATATGCCTTTGTATTAGGAGCAATATTTGCATATATAACAATTAAATCTGGTACAATTAAATATGCAGTGATTTTGCATATTATAATTAACATGCTTGGATCAGTTATAATCCCATACTTTATTATGAGTTCAAATGGAATAGTTGCAGGGACTACAGCAATTATATTGTTTATATCAATATTTGCAGGAATAATATTATTTATGAGTAAAAGAAAAGAACTTTTCCCAAGTTTAAAAGAAGTGCCAGAGATTGAAGGTCAAGAAAAAACAAAAGTGTCAACAGTTTTATTATCAGAAGGAATGGTAGTATTTTGGGTAGTTTCAATTATATTGATATTAGTTACTATATTTGTTAGTTAACAATATTATTAAAATAATATTATCAACAATATTAAAATAATATTATCAACAATATTAAAATAATATTATTAATAATAAACACATCAGTCAGTTGCATATAACTAATTGATGTGTTTTTTTATACTAATCTCTATTATAGGGTTAATTTCTTCATAAAATTCATGCCGTCCCTATATCCTAAATTAATAGACTGCATAATTTTACTTTTATTAAAGTTTAGAGTGCCACTAATTAAATTCCCTAAATCAAAGTTTGGTTTAATAAGATATAGATTACTATCTGGAAAGCTGAATTTTAGTTTATTTAATGATATATCATTGTCGCATGAAATAATTATTATATCTTTGTAACCATAATTATATAAAGGCCTAATTGGCAAATTGTCAATTAAACCACCATCAACATAATATCTTTTGTTTATTTCAATTGGCTCATATATAAGTGGTAGTGCTGATGATGCTAATAATGTCTTATATAAATTTTCTTTACTTTTATAATTTAACGGTAAATAAGTTATTTTTCCAACTGGTCTTTTCTCATATATACCAATTGCTGCTTTTATGCCCCTGAATTCACTAGGAATTTCTGTCATATCCACACAAGCTGCAAACATTTTTTTATCAGAGAACGCTAAGTCCTCTATATTAAGTTCTTCAAATAATTCTATTAATTTTTCTCTGTCACTTAAATAGCTTTTTTTCAAAGGTATATTCATTTTAATGCTTTTCAACATATTCATAACTTCGTAGACATTTATATTATCAGAAAAAAATATTCCGCCAACCTTATTTAACCAAATATTTATAGCTTCATTAATATTTACTTTCTGAATAAGTGCCATATTAAGTGCCCCAATAGATGTTCCTGAAAAAGCGGTAATTTTATTATATAGGTCGTATTGAGATAATGCATTAATTACTCCAATTTGATATGCACCTTTGGCTCCTCCGCCTCCAAGTACTAAAGCTATATTTTCGATAACATCACCTCGCGTTCATGAAATTTATTATATATTGTATGCGTTTGAAAACAATATTGTTTCTAAATTGTTGAATAATATTGTTGGATAATATTGTCCCAATATTGTTCATTTACTGTTATGAAAATCTGTGTTATAATATACATAATATCTCTATATTGGAGGAAAGGATGTTTACAAAGGAAAACAGATTTTTAAAAAAATTTGATTTTATTTTACTTATAACTACTGTAGTGCTGGTTTTCTACGGTTTGTTTATGATAAAAAGTGCCACTATGAGCTTTACATCTGGTAGTTTTCCATATTTAAAAACGCAAATCTTGGCCTTTATATTAGGTGCCTGCGCCGTTGTTGTATTAGTTTTAATTGATTACGAGATTTATGGATATTTTTATATTCCTATATATATACTTTCTAATCTATTATTATTGGCAGTGTTGTTTTTTGGTTTTGGTGCGGATCAATGGGGTGCAAGTAACTGGTTAAGAATTGGGCCAATATCATTTCAGCCTTCAGAAATTGCTAAATTTGGTATAATTATTTCTCTGGCTAAATATATTGACAAGAATCATGAAAAGATAAATGAGCCAATTACGCTTTTGAAAATATTGATATTTGCATTTGTTCCAGTAATTTTAATACTAAAACAGCCTGATTTAGGAACTGCTCTAGTGTTTATATTCTTCATACTAATAATGATTTTTTCTGCGGGCTTAAGCTACAAGTATATAATGCCGTTTGTTGCGTTAGCAGTAGTTGGTATTATCATAGGCATTATATTTTTAGCAACATCATTAGATGATTATAATATTGGTGATAATTATCAAATAGATAGGATACTGATGTTTTTAAATCCAAAACTTGATCCTAGTGGTCGTGGATATCAGGTTTTACAGTCTAAAATTGCAATAGGCTCAGGGCAAATGTTCGGGAGAGGATATCAGCAAGGTGTGCAAAATCAGTATGGATTTTTACCTACTAAAGAAACTGACTTCATATTTGCAGTTATTGTTGAAGAATTAGGATTTATAGGAGGAATATCCTTGATTATGCTATATGCCATATTATTATTCCGGCTTATTAAAATAGCTAAGAACTCAAGTGATATGTTTGGTTCATTAATAGTAATAGGGATTATGGGTATGTTTTTATTCCATATACTTGAAAATATAGGTATGACAATGGGGTTAATGCCCGTTACAGGTATACCGTTACCATTTATAAGCTATGGTGGAACCTTTATGTTAGTAAATATGATAAGTATAGGTCTAGTCCTTGGAGTAGGGCTAAAACATAGTAAAACAGATATATTTAATTAGAAAAAGTCTTTGCTGATTTAAGCAAAGACTTTATTTTTAAAATCCTAAGTTTTCTCCTACGAGAATAACCTTTATTCTATTTTTTACTTTTGATAATCTTGTTACTAAAACTTGCCCACATATGGATGTATTTAGGCAATCTCTGCATTTTCCAGTTACAGAGCATGGATTTTGCAGATTAAATCTTATACAATTTGGAGTACAAGCATTTATTCTAACTCTATCTATAGCAGAATCAATGTTTGCAGTTACCTTATTCATGCCCGTTACAACTATTACATTGTCAGGCCCAAAACATATTGCGGCAACTCTGTTGCCATTTCCATCAATATTTACTAGCTCTCCATCCATAGTTATAGCATTAGTACTTGTTAAGAAATAATTGCAAGTTAATGCCTCCTTCATTAGCTTGGTTCTTTCTTCAGGAGTTTTTCCGGTATCTCTATCTATTACTGTAAGATTTTTACTGCTTAATTGTTCTTTAATACCTATTTCATCTAATGTTTTTGAACCTCCCCATGAAACAGATGAACCATCTTCTATAAGCGATAATATTTTTTCAACTGCTTCTTCTTCGGTATCACAGTAGTAACCTTCCATAAATCTTTTTTCTAGATTTTTAATTATGGTGTTAGCTTGAATTTTATATGCTTCCTTTACTAAATTCATATGTACAAACCTCCCAGAAATATGTATAATATAATTATAGATTTAAAACAAAAAAATGTCCACTTAAACATTAATAATATTTATTATTCAATACTATTAAAAGGTTGTTTTATTTTCAAAAATAAAACATATTTATTTCAAAAAAAGTAAAACAAATGTTGACATTGTTATTGTTTTTTGATACAATCTATCTTTGTAAGAAACCGCTCGAATCAGGTTTTATTTAAACATTTTTAGAATGTACCTGCAATGGCGAGACTCAAAAAGAGGAGGTGCACTATGTACGCAATAATCGAAACAGGTGGAAAACAGTACAGAGTTCAGGAAGGTGACAGCATTAGAGTTGAAAAACTTAACTTTGCTGATGGCGAAGCTATAAAATTTGATAAAGTTTTATTAGTAGCTAACGATTCTAACTTAAACGTTGGAAAACCATATGTAGACGGAGCTGTTGTTGAAGCTACAGTTGAAAAACAAGGCAAAAACAAAAAAGTAATTATATTCAAATATAAGGCTAAGAAAGATTATAGAAACAAAAAAGGTCATCGTCAACCTTATACACAAGTAAAAATTGAAAAAATAGTAGGTTAATCTTATGACAAAAGTTACAATACATAAAACAGGCGGAAGAATAGTTGGTTTTATTATTGATGGTCATACAGGATTTGCTAATTCAGGAGAAGATATAGTTTGTGCTTCGTTATCGCTTTTAGCTTATACAGTTATTAATTCGATTAATATAGTTGCTAAAATTGATGCAGATGATATAAATTATGAAATCAATGAAGAATTAGGCTATTTAAAAGTTGAAACAAAAAATAATATAAATGATAAATCTGATGTAATATATAATAGTTTTTTAGTTGGAGTACAACTATTGATTGAAGATTACAGTGATTATATTACACTCATAACCGAGGAGGTGTAAAAGAATGTTATTAAAATTAAATTTGCAGTTATTTGCACATAAAAAAGGTGTTGGTAGCTCTAAAAACGGCCGTGACAGTGAGTCTAAAAGACTTGGTGTTAAAAAAGGAGATGGACAACACGTTGTAGCAGGAAATATACTTGTAAGACAAAGAGGAACTAAAATTCACCCAGGTGTAAACGTAGGAATCGGTAGTGATGATACATTATACACAAAAGTTGATGGTGTTGTTAAGTTCGAAAGAAAAGACAAAACAAGAAAACAAGTTAGTGTATATCCATTTGCAAACGAGGCACAATAATAATAACCTACCTTATTAAGGTAGGTTTTTTTTGAATTAAATATAAAGGGCGTGAGAAATGTGTTTATAGATATAGCCAATATATATGTAAAAGCAGGAAATGGCGGAAATGGCTCTATGGCCTTCAGAAGAGAAAAATTTGAGCCAATGGGCGGACCTGCCGGTGGAGATGGCGGAGATGGCGGAAGTATAATTTTAGTCGCAGATGAAGGACTTAGAACATTAATGGACTTTAGATATCAAAGACATTATAAAGCGAAATCCGGTGAAGATGGCAGAAAAAAGAAGCAGTATGGTTCTGATGGAGAGGATATGTTTTTAAGAGTTCCAGTTGGAACTTTAGTTAAGGACGAAGAAACAGGCATTGTATTAGCTGACTTAAAAGAAAATAAACAAACCTTTGTAGTTGCTAAGGGTGGAAGAGGCGGAAGAGGAAATGTTAAGTTTAAAAACTCAATCAGACGTGCACCTCATTTTGCAGAGCCAGGAACTAAGGGTGAAGAAAGAAATATAGTACTTGAATTGAAATTAATTGCTGATGTTGGATTAGCAGGTTTTCCTAATGTAGGAAAATCAACTATTCTTTCAATTATAACTAGTGCTAAGCCTAAAATTGCTAATTATCATTTTACAACCTTAAAGCCTAATTTAGGTGTTGTAAATATAGGACCAGGACAAAGTTATGTTATAGCTGATATACCTGGACTTATAGAGGGAGCGTCTTCTGGTGCTGGTTTAGGTCATGAGTTTTTAAGACATGTTGAAAGAACGAAGCTTTTATTGCATGTACTTGATACTTCAGGACAAGAAGGAAGAGATCCAATAGATGATTTTTATAAAATTAATGATGAATTAAATAAATACAGTGAAAAATTATCATATAAAAAGCAAATAATTATACTTAACAAAATGGATTTACCTAGCTCACAGGAAAATGCAGAAAGAATAAGAAAAGAATTTGCTGATAAATATGATATTTATGAGGTTTCAGCTGCTACAGGTGAAGGCTTAGATTTAGTTAAAAAAGTAGCCTATGAGCAGTTAATTAAGATAGAAGACGAAATAGAATTTGTTGATGAAAGTGAAGTAGAAAGATTCTTTGATAAGAAAGAAAAAGATACTATAGTAGTTAGAAGAGAAAATAATCTTTACATTGCTGAAGGAGATTTCTTAGAGCGTCTAGTAAACTTTACTAATTTCGACGATTACGAATCATTGAGCAATTTCCAAAAGGTACTTATTGATAAGGGAGTTATTGAAAAACTTAGAGAGCTTGGAGCAAAAGAAGGCGACGAGATAAGTGTTTGCGGAGTTGAATTTGATTTTGTTGAGTAATGGAGGTAAGTGTGCTTAAAGGTAAAGAAAGAAGTTATTTGAAGTCGTTATCAAATACTTTAGAGCCAATTCTTATAATTGGTAAAAACGGAGTAACAGACAATGTTATAAAACAATTAGATGACGCTTTAGAGGCAAGAGAACTAATTAAAATAAAATTATTGGATAATAGCGGCTTAGATGCAAAAGAAGTAGCAAATGATGTTGCAAAAGTATTGAAAGCAGAATTTGTACAAAGTATAGGAAGTAAGTTTACAATTTATAGAAAGGCAAAAGAGCCTAAAATTAATATTCCAAAATAAATGGGATATACTAAGACTAGTTCTTAGTATATTTATACACTAAGATTATATCTTAGTGTATTTTTATACTGAGATTAATTCTTAGTATATTTTTTGGAGGAAATTATGAGAAATGATGATAGTTTTGAAAAACTACAAAGACTTTACGAACAGGGTTTTAGGTGCATAAGATACGATGATGTAAAGGATGAAAAAATGAACGTATATTTAAAAAATTTCGATAATGAAAAATCTCATAGTATGGAGATTACAACCTATACAGATAAAGCACAGATTATTGACTATATAAACAGATATAATCTATTTAAATAAGAATTTAGCTTGGCTAAATTCTTATTTAATTTAAAGTTTTTTTATGATATAATATCCGTAGGATATTATCAAATGACTCGCATAGCGAGGCTATGATATAATTAGAAAAGCAAATTTTAGGGAGACATTTATGGGATTAAATGAAAATAAAACTTTAGGTAATATGACTGTTGGAAATCCTGCCAAATTGATAATTAAGTTCTCTATACCATTATTGCTTGGAAATGTGTTTCAGCAATTATATAACATGGTAGATAGTATAGTTGTAGGAAATTATGTTGGTAAAACTGCTTTAGCTGCAGTTGGGACAAGCTTTCCAATAGTGTTTATGCTAATTTCATTTTTTATAGGATTAGGTATAGGAGCTACTATACTTATATCACAGTTCTATGGTGCCAATGACTATGAAAAGGTAAGAAAAACCTCTCAAACAATTTATACATCATTTATAATTTTATCAGTTCCGTTAACAGTCATCGGAATATGCTTAAGCGGGACAATCTTAAGAATTGTCAATGTTCCAGCGGATACATTTGAGTTAGCTGATATATATATGAAGATAACTTTTGCAGGCATGATAGGAACCATGGGATATAATATAAATGCCGGTATATTACAAGGCTTAGGTGATAGTAAATCATCTCTTATATTTTTAGCAATTTCATGTGTTATAAATATCGTGTTAGACCTTGTATTTGTATTAGTGTTTAATATGGGTGTAGCAGGTGTTGCATTTGCAACAATTATAGCACAGATTATTTCATGGCTACTTGGAATAGTATATATTTTCAAAAGATATGAGTTTTTAAGATTTCCTATTTTAAAATTCGGATTTGATAAGGAATTATTTAAAAAAATATTTAAATTGGGCTTGCCAACAGGCATTCAGCAAACAATCTTTTCATTTGGAGTTTTAAGCTTACAGT
This sequence comes from Firmicutes bacterium UBA7510, assembly GCA_002479485.1. Lineage (GTDB taxonomy): Bacteria > Bacillota > Clostridia > Tissierellales > Sedimentibacteraceae > UBA1535. The sequence goes on from DLNM01000035.1 coordinate 53,583, forward strand.
CATTGATTAACTCATATGGTTCAGATTTTATAGCAGGCTTTAATGCTGCAAATAAAATAGATACATTCGCTTTTATGCCAGTACAAAGCTTTGCAACTGCTGTTACAACCTATGTAGGACAAAATATTGGTGCAAATAGATATGATCGAGTACATAAGGGTGTTATTTCAACAATTTTAATGTCATTAGCTTTAAGCGGAATAATGATTCTTATAGTTTTACCATTAGGGCCGACACTTTTAAAATTATTTAATCAAGAACCAGCTGTTATAGATGCTGGAATGGCATATTTGTCTAGGGTTCTGCCTTTCTTCGTAATTTTAGCAGTTATGTTTGTATTAAATAGCACAATGCGCGGGGCTGGTGAGGCAATTATCCCAATGATATCTACAACTATATCATTATGGCTTGCTAGAATTCCATGTGCTTATTTCATAGCTAGTAACTATGGAAGAGATAATTTATTTTATTGCTTCGCCATAGGTTGGATAGTTGGATTAATAATTACTGTTAGTTATTATATGAGTGGAAGATGGAAAAATAAATCATTAGTTAAATAAGATATGACGCCGTAAAACGGCAAAATGGAGGTTATAATGGAAGCTAAATTAAAAGTTAAATTAGTAGCATATACGCAGGAGCCTGAAAAATTAGTTGCTGCAACAGCTAAACTATGTTATTCACAATTAGGTGCTGAAGAATTAATGGACAATCTATCTGAGGAGCAAATTGAAAAGTTTTTAAATATGCTTATGGATCTCGGGCATGAATCTCCTATAGAGCATTGCAGTTTTTCATTTGCTGTTGAAGGTGTTTCAAGGACATTAACACATCAATTAGTTCGACATAGAATTGCTAGCTACATGCAAAGATCTCAAAGATATGTAACAGAAGGTCAATTTCAATATATTGTACCACCAGCAATAAATGATAATGAGAAAGCAAGAAAACTATATATTGAAGCTATGGAAAATGACCAAAAGGTGTATGACGAAATAGCAAATATTCTTAAATCTCAATATGTTTCAGAATACATAAACGAGGGAATGTCAGAAAAAAAGGCAAATTATGCTGCTGAAAAAAAAGCAATTGAAGATGCAAGATATGTACTGCCTAATGCATGTGAAACTAAAATAATGATAACTATGAATGCAAGAACATTGATGCATTTCTTCAATGTAAGATGTTGTACAAGAGCTCAATGGGAAATAAGAGAAATGGCGGAGTTAATGCTTAGAGAAGTTAAAGCTGTAGCACCAAATATATTTAAAAATGCTGGTCCATCATGTGTTTCAGGTCCATGCCCAGAGGGTAAAATGTCATGCGGTAAAATATTGGAAATGAGAGAAAAATTTCTAAAATAAAAAATCATATGGTTAAAGGAATATAAAAACGTTTTCCCGGCAGAAAACGTTTTTTAATATTATTTTTTTGTTATATTTATAATAAAGTAAATTACTATGTAAAAATAAAGAAATTGAGGGATATAAATGAGAAAGAAGTTTAATATTGATAAATTTGTGTACGCTTTAGTTGCACTTTTTTTAGTTGCAGTATTTATAATTCCGATTTTTGGCGAGAATTTAAAAGAATTTGAAAAGCAAAGAGCTAAAAGAAATATAGAATATAAGTATCCTGTCACTGAAAAGGATGGATGGTATAGCTCAGAACACTGTAGGTTTAATGTAAAAGAGTGGGATAATCTTTATTTAAGATATAGTGGTTACACTGAAGTAAGTGAATTTTTACATTTAGTTGATATACATGTTGATACAATAAGTGAATACATAGGTGTTAATAATCTAGGTGATAATCTTATTACATTTACTCTAGATACTGAAGGATATGGCAGTGTGGATGGGGAAAATAACATAATTAAGTACTCGAATTACTATTTTCTAAACACTATAGATAAAGCCTCTATAACGAGAGAAGTAGCAGAATTAGTAGTTGGAGACAGTAATTCCGCTAGTTTAACAGAGGGTCTGTATTTTTATATAGAACAGTATGCTGATAAAGCCATACGTCTTAAAAGTATACAACAAGATATAATATGTCGTTCTAAGATAGATATGAATGAAGAAAATAGCGTTATGCTGCAGTATGTAGGTCAAAATGGAGATTATATCAGAACTGATGAAGATGGGGAGCCTTATTTAAATAGACAGATGTACGCTTTATACATATTTAGCCGTTCATTTTCTAGATATTTAATTGATGAATACGGCTTAGATAAATATTTAGAATTATATTTTTCAGAGGATATTAATTTACAGTATGAAAAAATATATAATAAAAGTCTAGAGGAACTTCATGAATTATGGATAGAGCATGTAAATAAAAGATACAAAGAGGTTTATGGAGTATAAAATACAAAATAAAGAGGTATTAGCTATTTATTAGCTAATACCTTTTTGTTTTTAGAAACATTTGATGCAAATTTTGGTTTAAATTTATCTAATGCAATATTTTTAAACACAGCACTACCAATTAATCCGGCTATTGTACCACCAATTATTGCTAATACTATAGCGGATATTACTGAAACAGGTGAATTGAATGCAAAAGGTGCTAATAATCCTGGTATTGGAGAAGCAGTACCTGGTGCATTATTTATTATATTAAATGAAGCCGCCGCTATTCCTGCTAGTCCGCCACCAAGAAAATTAGAGCAATATATTGGTATCGGATTTGCAGTAATAATTTCCGCTTGAGTTAATGGTTCAAGCATAACAGCAATTATGTTACTTTTATTACCAAGCTTCAGTCTATTGAATATAATACCATTTGTAAATGAACCACCAACACATGCAATAGCAGCTATTCCCATAGCAAGTCCATTTAATCCTAGCATTGCAGTTAATGCCATAGAACTAAGTGGAGAAGTACAAATCATTTTCATTATACCACCTAATAAAAATCCCATAGTTATTGGGGATTGATTTGCAGCTAATGTGATAGTTTCACCAATCTTTAGCAGTGTTGCATTTACAACTGGATCTACGCCAATTGCTATTATACGAGCAAGTGGAGCAATAATTATTGAACCTAAAATAATATTTAAGCCCTCTGGAAGTTTTTTCTCAATAAAAGGAGCAATAAGAGAAATTAAATATCCTGCAAAAAAACCAGGTAGAATACCGTATCCACCAACAGCTAAACCTGCAACAACAGCAAAAACAGGATTAACTCCCATACTAATAGGAACCATTATAGCTGCAGCGACACCACCCAAACTTCCAGATGTTGTTCCTAAAATCTTAAAAAATTCAACGTTTAATAAATCACCTAATATATATTTGTGTACCGCCTCAATTAAAAAACTAGCTATGGCGGCATTAGCCATTCCAGACATTGCTTCCTTACCCTTAGGCATTTTCATACTAAAGAGTGAAAACGCTGCCAAAGTTAGTAGCAATAGACCTACGCCTGATAATAAAGTAAACATATTATACACCTCACCATTTGTTAAATCAGATTTTTGACATAATAATTACGTAGTTTCAATAAGTAACAAATGGTTTCAAAAAATATAAAAATACGTTTGCTTAAAATTTAACAAACGTATTTTTAAAGGTTAATTATATATTCAACTTAATAAAATTAATCTATTTCTTCAGACTATAAAATACAAGTGAATTAAGAAAATTTTTAATTTGTACCTTACCATGAGTAGTAGATTTACCTCTTATATAGTCCATTTCTCTTTTTACCTGCTCAAAATTGTATAAAGTGTTAGAGTAATCAATAAATATATCATTACCATAGTCCTCAATACCCAAGTTTGCTAAATTAACAAGTCCAGCCGTTGCAGCTCTTCTAATTCTTTGCTCTAATGATTTGGGTGAATCTGACAATTGACTTAACAGGATATTTAAAGAGGAGTCATGAATAGTTTCGTTATTATCAATTAAATAGCTTACGACCTCAATAATATCTTTACTTCCTAAATCTCCAATAATACCAAGCCTTTGCAATATACTATGTAAATTTTTAATATAGCTATTATTATGAGATGTTTTATTTTTACTTATATTTACAGTAGGCTTTAATTCAACTTCAAACAGATTCTGCATTTTTTCAATAGTTCTTTGGAGTGTAAGGTTTTTAGTAACTTTAGATATAACATTTTCAACCTCTATACTGTTAATAGGTTTTTGTAAAAAATATTCGACTCCACTTTCATAAGCAGAAGCAATCATATCTTTAGAGGATACCTGTGAAAGCATTATAAAAGCAGAATACGAAGATAGACTTTTTGCTTTTTTTACAAATGTTATCCCGTCCATTACAGGCATTAATAAATCAACAATTATAATATCTGGCTTTAATTCCTTAAAATCATCTAATGCATCTTCACCATTAGATGCTATACCGCATATTTCTCCTAAGTTACGATTTTTTATTATAATTTTCAGAACGTTTATTATATTAATATCATCATCTACTAAGTATATTTGCATATTTAAACCTCCAGCGTTTTCTTAGGTAATATAATTTTAAAAGTAGTACCTGTTGAGTTAGATGTTACGCTTATTTTACCCGATAATTCTTTTTCTACTAAGTCGCGTACAAGGCTTAATCCTAGTCCTCTTTTAACTTCACCTGTGGAGTAATTAATTTTTGTTGAAAAACCAGGGTTAAAAATATACTCCATATATTCATCTGATATTCCGATACCATTATCGGTTATATATAATATTATGTCATCTTCTTGATTTTTTGAGGTGAATTTTATATTTAAAGTCCCATCTTCTGTAGCTTCTAAGGCATTATTAAATAAATTTCTAAATATAGATAGCAGATAATATTGCTTATTTGTGTAAAAATCATAGTCAATTTTTATCTCCCAATATATTTCTTTATTACTTCCTTTAGCGTCCAAATCTATGATTTCTTGTAGCATTTGAATTATTTTACTGATATTCATACCTTCATCTTTTAAACTGCTGTTTAATGCTTCAGATATGCCTCTAATAATTAGGTTGTATTCTTTTTTTACTTCATGAATATCCTTTGCTACAGATAATGCTTCTTCAGATAGAGCAGTTAAATCATCTCTATCCTTAAGCTGTTCATAAAGTTTATATGATGTACTCATTGTATTTTCAATTAAGGAACTGTTTTTATCCATCCATATTACTTCACTTTTTAATCTTGAGATTAGTATAAGTAGTTTTTTATATCTTTGTGCATGCTCATGCTTAAGTAAAGAAAAGTTTTGATATTCTAATCCTACCCAAAATCCGCCAATTAATATTGTTCTAAGAATTGCTACAATAAGTAGTATAATTTGCAGCTGAAGAGTAAAGGTGTTTATTCCGTTTCTTAGCAATAGTTCAGATAAATTTGCTAAGTAATCAATTGCAACAATAGGTACAAGCATGTAAGATTTAGTTAATTTAAAATCAATTTTATTAAAATATAGATATATACAAATTCCATACACTAGATAAAAAACTATCTCTGGTCCATATGAAATTACACTTCCTTGCATAGTGCCAGTTTGCACAAAGTAAAACAAAGCTCTTGATAGAAAAACTCCGGGAGCAACAATAAATGTTATTGGAAGTATAGGATATCTACCAAGAATAAAGGCGAATAAAGAAAATAAAATAACTGCAACTGCAATCATGAAGTCACTATTATATAAATTAATATTAAATTGAGCTGCAAAAATTATTAGTACACTACAAAAGAAAATTTTACGTTTCATACTACCAATTACCTCACATAATACATGTAATAATTTAATTTTATCATATATATTATTTTTATACAATTAACAGATAGTATAAAAAAGTTTTATTTTTTTAGGAATAATACTTTCCCGTTAGGTCGTTGATACTTATTTGAATTACCGCTGTTCCTTTGACCATATTTTCCGGTAGTATTTTGTCCGCAAGATGAGGGGTATATTTTTTAACAATATTATTCAAAACATCCCTTTTGATTTCAACATCTGTCACTAATTCAGCCGTTCCACTTATTATGAAACTTTCATATTTTGTATTTGTATCGCAAGGGTTTTCATTTGGGTCAAGCAATAAGCAGTCCATTTCATAGGCGGAAAAACTAACATTAGGATTTGTTTTAATATTGTCTATTTTTTGACCTGCAGGTAAACCGTGAATATAAATAAAGTTATCTAAATATAGAAAATGTACAGGCGTATTATACGGAGTACCATCAAAATTAATTGTTGCAAGACTTGCTGTTTGTACTTTATACAAAAGAGTTTCAATTTGTTCTTTGTTCAATTGGTGTGTTCGCATTCTATGTTGCATTATTGTTCCTCCTATTTTTCAGTTGAATATTCATAGAGTGAACGTAGTTCACTTTTTTACCAGTGTTTGTTGTTTACACTTGTATAATTACATTGTATAATACAATTGGACTCTTATAAAGCGCCAATAATCATATATTTAATAGTTCCAATTTTACTATGGAGGAAAAACAATGATAAATATTAGTCGCACATCTCATCTAACCTTATATGAGCAACTATATTTGCAATTAAAAGATGACATATTAAACGGAATTGTTCCGCCTAACAGCAGGTTTCCCGCAACTCGTACATTAGCTAATGAATTAGGAATAAGTAGAAATACAGTGGTGTCCGCATATCATCAACTTGAAATTGAAGGTTATCTTCGGTCTGTCACAGGTTCTGGTTTTTATGTAAACCCATTATTCAAGTTGGACTTATTACATAGTTCCAATTTAGAAATTCCAAAAACTCATAACACCTTTAAAGGTAATGACAAGAAGGAGTGTCAATATGATTTTCAATATGGAAGCGTTGATACAAATATTTTTCCTGCAAATTCTTGGCGCAAATGTATAGTTGCAGCATTTGATACTATGTTAAATCAAGAAAACCTATCGTATATGGATAAGCAAGGAGAACTCAGACTAAGAACTTCAATTGCAAAATATTTATACCAAGCAAGAGGTGTTCGTTGCACTCCTGAAGAAATTATAATGACAAGTGGACACCAACATTCACTTGAAATTCTAACAAAGTTGTTTCCTAAAAATAATTATTCTATTTCTTTAGAAGAACCCGGCTATGATGGTACAAGGACTATATTTGAAATGAATAACTATGAAATTAATACGATTCCGATTGAAGATGACGGTATTGATACAAATAGGCTGTCTGAAATAAATAATACTTTACTTTATATTACGCCCTCACATCAATTCCCAACAGGGTGTATCCTTTCAATCGTTAAACGTTTATTCATTTTAGATTGGGCAAGTAAAAATGATTGCTATATAATAGAAGATGATTATGACAGCGAATTGAGGTATAATATGTTGCCAATACCATCAATGCAATCACTGGATAGTAATGAACGCACAGTATATTTAGGTACTTTTTCAAAATCTTTATCACCTGATTTAAGGATTTCATATATCATATTACCTAATCCTATATTGCAAAAATATTATGAACTATATAAGCAAATGCAATGTACTGTTCCTAAAATATTGCAAATTGCACTATCAGAGTTTTTTGAAAGTGGTAATTTTGAAAGACATATCAATATATTAAAGACACATTATAAGAAGAAGCACGAGATATTGTGCAACTCAATTAAAAAGACTTTTGGTAAAAAGGCAATCATACAAGGAAGCGACGCTGGATTACATTTACTGCTTAGCCTTGAGTGTGATTATAATCAAGTGGAAATAATAGAAAAAGCCGCTAAATGTAGCGTTCAAGTATATCCAACTGATATTTATTGGATTAACAAAAATGATTTTCCTCAAAATCAAATTATGTTAGGATTCAGTAAAATTGATATTAGTGATATACCTTTAGCCATAAATGAACTATATAATGTCATTTATGAATAATGGTTTTGATATTAAATGAAGAATTACTATATCTAAAGAAGAATTAATATATTAAAAAGTATAATATAACCTTAGCAAAATAGGAACAGCAAAACTTTCGAACTATTGTTAGAATGATATTATACGGTGAAGGTTGGTGAATATTTGAATTACAGTGACACTATATCTAAAACTATTCAATTTATTGAAACACATATTAAAGAGGATTTAACTGCAGAGCAAATTGCCCGTGAGGCTGGATACTCTGTATACCATTTCTGTAGAATATTCAATGCTATACAAGGGGTGACAGTAATGGATTATGTTCGCTTGCGCAGATTGTCATTGGCAAGAATAGAACTACTTAGCGGAAAAAAGATTATTGACATCGCCATTGATTACGGCTTTGAAACAGCAAGCGGATTCTCAAAATCGTTTCGTAAAGAATTCGGATACAGTCCAACCACATTTATTGCTCGTATGAGCGATTGGGATCGAATCCAAATTACAAAAACAATCGGAGGTTTTATAATGAATCCTATTATTAAAAAAATGCCTGCATTTAAGGTTGCAGGTTATGGTATTAAAACTAATATTTCAAGCGGTTACATGAAAGATATTGCAGCTTATTGGGATACCTACACAGGTGAAAATCTTGAAAGTAAAATGTATGCGCAACTTAACCCACCAAAACACGGGGAGGTAGGCTTATGCGTTCCTTCATCTGATAATGGCAATGTAACATATCTATTCGGCGTTATAGTTGATGATTTTATTAAAGTTACACCAGATATGTTGACAGTAGAGGTACCTGAAGCGGAATATGCAGTTTTTACCACATTACCTGTTGATACTAGTGAAACTGCTTCAACCTATGATGAAGATCCACTTGCCATTGCAGTAAAAGAAACATGGAAATATATTTTTGAGCAGTGGTTACCACAAAGCGGTTATTGTTATGATGAGAGTAAACTTGATTTTGAGTTTTATGATGAACGCTGTCATTGTCTAAAAGATACCGTTATGGAAATATATGTACCTATAAAGAAATATGACTAAATCAAATAATTATAATATAAAATGAAAATCAAAAAAGA